>NZ_JBJGYK010000049.1:0-31618 GCF_054049955.1 Geodermatophilus sp. SYSU D00758 | reverse complement strand
GCCCCGCCCCCCCCCTTGCGGGGGGGCCCCGGAGTCGGGGCGCGGCCCCCCCCCCGGGCGGCGCCCCCCCTCGCCGTCTCTCCGTGCCCGGGTGCCGCCGGTGGCCGGGTGCTGCCGTGGCGGCCGCCTGTCCCGGGACTCGTCTCTCACCCGACTCCCGGCGATCATGGAGGACGAGCAGCTGGACACCCCTGCACCGGCGTGTCCCCGTGCCGGATGCCCGAGATCACCGCGAACGGCCCGGGGTCGTGGTGGGAGCCCGGAGGGCGACGGTGCCCTCGGCAGCGGACGGGCTCGCTGCTCAGCAGCGGACGGGCTCGGTGCTCGCCGCCGGGCTGGTCTCCGGAGCGGCCGCAGCGGCCTCGGGCCCGGGCTCGGCGACGGGCGGGGGCGCCACGGTGACGGGGACGACGCCGGCGTAGCCGGGCCCCAGCACCAGCTGCACGGCGCTGCCGGCGGGCACCCCCTCCTGCAGCGTCGCCCCGGGGACGGCGGCCGCCACGGTGCGGGCCTGCTCGGCCGCCTCGGGCGCGTACCGCACCAGGGTCCCGGCCACCGCGCCCGGCTCGTTGCCGACCGCGCCGACCACGAACCCCTGGGTGCGCAGCTGCTCGGCCGCGGTGGCGGCCAGCCCGCCGGTGGCGGTGGCGTTGAGGACGTCGACGGTGACCTGCCCCGGCGGGACGGTGGGCGCCCCCGGCGCGGGCTCGGGGGCCGGCGCCGCGGTCCCGGGGGCCGGCTCGGCGGCCGGTGCCGGCGCGGCGGCGTCCGCGGGCGGGGCGGCGAGCTCGGCGGGCAGCCGGCCGCTGTCGATGACGGTCTCGAACAGGGTCCGGGTGGCTCCGCCGTCGAGCACCACCACGGGCTGCTCCTCGCCGGCCGGCACGTGGTCCACCCGCGACACCGGGAGCTCGGTGCGCTGGACGGCGTCCCCGCCCAGGTCGCCGAGGGTGTCGCCGAGGGTCCGCAGGTCGCCGAGGTTGGTGTCCTGGTCGACGGTGAGGGCGTCCGAGGCGCGGACGGAGAAGCGGGTGAGCGCGACGGGGTCGCGCAGCGTGTCCACCGACACGGCGGCGTCCAGGGTGGCGGTCAGCAGGATCTGGGTGCGCTGGGCGACGGCGGCCCCCGTGGCGTCCACGGCGTCGCCGGGCCGCAGGTAGCCGGCCGCCTGCTCGCCGGTCAGCTCGGACGTGCCCGCGGGCAGCGGGGAGGCCGCGACCCCGTCCGCCCCCGACGGGGTGGGCAGGCAGAGGGAGATGCCGCCGAGCGCGTCGACCAGACCCGGGACCCGGGCCAGGTCGACGCCGAGGTAGTGGTCGACCCGCAACCCGGAGAGCTGCTGCACCACGCGCACCAGGCAGGCCGGACCACCGTCGAGCAGCGCGGTCGCGACGGCCTCCGTCGCCGGTTCGCGCAGGTCGCCGTCCTCCTGGACGCAGGCGGGGGTGTCGACCAGCGCGGCCGGGGGCAGGCTGACCAGCACGGCGGAGTCCTGGTCGGCGGGGACGTGCGCGATCAGGGCCGTCACCGCGGCGGGGCCCGCCGCGCCGGGGAGGCCCGTACCGACGACCAGGTAGGTCTGCGCGCCTGCCTGCAGCTGCGGGGCGAGCACCTCCGGCCCGGCGGGGGCCAGCGCGGCCACCCGGCGCATGCCCTGGTCGACGTAGAAGTAGAGGCCGAGGTGGTACGTCACGACCACGCCGACGAGGACGAGCAGCGCGGAGGCGGCGCGGACCAGGTGCCGCCGGGCCGGGCTCCGGGACGCGCGGCGAGCGGCGCGGCGCTCGCGCGGCCCGGGCGGGGTCAGCCGGGTGGCCCCGGAGGGCGGGAGGTCGCGCCCCGGGATGGGCGGCAGCGGAGCCACCGGCCGGGAGGGCCGGTGGCCGGGCTGCTCGGCGCCCAACGGAGGGAACAGCGGCACGGACGCGCGGGCGGACGGGGGCACCGCCGGCAACCCGGCGCGCGCGGGGACGGCGTCGGCGGGTCGCTCCGGGCCGCCGGTCGGCGCCGCACCGGGGACGGGGGGCAGCCCCCGCGACACGACCCCGCTGTCGGTGGGCGGCGGCGCCGGGGGTCCGGACGGCGGCTGCGCTGGGTGCGGGCCGGAGGCGGGTCCGGCCGCACCGGGAACGGGGGGCAGGCCGCGCCGGTGCGCGGGCGGCTGCTCGCCCGGCGCCAGGGGGATGGGCACCTCGCCGGTGCGCGCGGCCCGGCGGCGGCCCACCTCACCACCCTGGCGGGCGACCAGCTGCTCGACGGTGACGGAATCGCGGGCGGGGCTGCCGCCACGCGGTGGCTGCGCCGCCGGGCGGCGACGGGCGCGGGTGGCACCGATCAGGCGGCTGCGCCCCTCGTCCCGCGTCCGCTCGTGCCCCACCGGCGTCGTCTTCCCATCCTCGTGACCCGCACCGTTGCCGGCACGACCGCACCACCCGTTGCGCCGCGTGATCGTGGCTGTACCCAACGATACGGCCGACATGTCGCTTCGCGGGAGTGGACGCGCGAGCGGCGGGCGCGCGGGCGGAGGTCTGCGTAGCGTTCGCGGGGTGAGACTCCCCTCGGTGCCCGGCCCGTCCGACGTCCTCTCCGCGGTGGGCGGGCTGCGGGACGGGGTCGGTGAGGCGCTGGCGCTGGTGCCCCGCATCGCGGCGCTCGTCGGCCGGCTGGAGGACCTCGCCGACCGGGTGACGGCTGCTATGGACCACCTCGACCGCATCGCCACGCGTGCCGACGGCCTGGTCGAGCGGGTGGACGAGACCCGGCAGCGCGCTGACGCGGAGATCCTCGGGGTCGAGGCCACCCGCCGCCGCGCGGACGCCGAGATCCTCGGGGTCGAGGCCACGCGGCAGCGCGCCGACGACGCGGTCGCCGCCGTGGCGAGCACCCAGCAGCGGGCCGACGCCGCCGTCGCCGCCGTGGCGAGCACCCAGCAGCGGGCCGACGCCGCCGTCGCCGCCGTGGCCGGCACCCAGCAGCGGGCCGACGCCGCCGTCGCCGCCGTGGCCGGCACCCAGGAACGGGCCGACGCCGCCGTCGCCGCCGTGGCGAGCACCCAGGAACGGGCCGACGCCGCCGTCGCCGCCGTGGCCGGCACCCAGGAACGGGCCGACGCCGCCGTCGCCGCCGTGGCCGGCACCCAGGAACGGGCCGACGCCGCCGTCGCCGCCGTGGCCGGCACCCAGCAGCGGGCCGACGCCGCCGTCGCCGCCGTGGCGAGCACCCAGGAACGGGCCGACGCCGCCGTCGCCGCCGTGGCCGGCACCCAGCAGCGGGCCGACGCCGCCGTCGCCGCCGTGGCGAGCACCCAGCAGCGGGCCGACGCGGCGGTGGCCGCAACCGGGGCGACCCTCGCCCGCGCGGACGACGCCACCGGCACCGCCGAGGGGCTGCTGGGGCGGGTCACCCCGCTGGTCGACACCTACGAGGAGCCGCTGCTGGCGCTGTCCCCCACGGTGCGCCGCCTGGTGGCGTCGGTCTCGCCGGAGGAGGCCGAGGCGCTGGTCACGCTGGTCGACCGGCTGCCGCAGCTGGTCACCCACCTCGACGAGGACGTCCTGCCGATCCTGCAGTCGATGGGCAACGTCGGCGCCGACATCCACGACCTGCTCGACACCATGGAGGACGTCCGGCACGTGATCAAGGGGTTCCCGGGGTCGCGGCTGTTCCGCCGGCGGGGCGCCGAGGAGATCGCCGAGGCCGAGGAACGGGCGAGCGGGAACGGTCAGGAGCCCGTGAGCCCCTGACCGTCCTCGCGTCAGGTCTCGGTCGGGTAGCCGAGCGCCCGGACGACGTCGCCCACGCGCTCGTACCGCTCCCCCTCGGGCAGCCGGCGCAGCTCGTCCACGACGGCGTCGGGGGCGCGGTGGTCGAGGGCGGCCTCGACCAGGTCCGGGCCGGTGCTCGGGAAGTCCGCCCGGTCCAGCCAGCGAGCCAGCTCGGCCCGGACGACGACGGCGTCGGCGTCCATGCCCACGGGCGTGCCGCCGACCATTGTCCCGGCCGGGTCGGCATCGATGTCGGGATCCCCCTCGGCGACCGGCTCGACCTCGCGCCACTCCTCGGCGCGGGTCGCCCGTTCGGCCTTCAGCATCCCCTGGACCTCGTGCTCCAGTTCCTCGTCCAGCCGCGGGTTGTGCTTCGTGCTGCGCGCGGACGTGCCGGCGAACTGGTCCCCGGTCTCGCTCACGGTCGTCCTCCTCCTCGTCGGGGTGTCACTTCTCGTGGAGGGCGCCGGGCTTGTGCACCGCCTTCTTGCCCGACTTCTCGCTCTCCACCTCGTACTGCGGCTCGTCCTTGCTGGCCCGCACGGTGCGACCGGCCGCCTCGGTGTCCTCGGTGATCGTGCGGGTGACGGTGCCCTCGACCGTCTCGCCGTGGCTCTTCCAGGTGACGTCATCGCCCTTGTGCAGGTCGTCGGCCATCGCTCGCGCTCCGTTCGCTCGTGGTTCCCCTGCCCGTGCCCGCAGCGACCGGGAGGCACACATCACCCCCGCCGGGCGCAGGGTCACCCGTTCGGGCAGTGGCGGATCCGCCGCGGTCACGTAGCGTGGAGGGCGACGGGGACGTCATCGACATCGTCGCTGCTGAGCGGCGGTGGAGTGACTACTCACGGTGATGTCGCCCCGTCCTCGATCGCCGGCCCGGTCGACTCCATTCCCCCGGGGTCGGCCGGGTCGGCCCGTTCTAGGCTGACTGGCCGTGACCGCCCCCGACGCCACCCGTCCGGTCGACGTGCTGACCGTCGCCTCGGTCGCCGACGTGACCCCGACGGTCCGCCGGGTGGTCCTCTCCGGCACGGCGGAGGCCGTGGCCGCGGCCGGCCCCACGGTGAACCTGCTCGTCCCCGAGGTCGGCGACCCCGCGCCGCGGTGGCCGGCGGTCGCGCGGGACGGGCGGATCGTCTGGCCGCAGGGACGCCACGGGGTCAGCCTGCGCAGCTACACCGCCCGCCGGCAGGACCCGCCCCGCGGCGAGGTGGAGATCGACTTCGTCCTGCACGGGGACGGCCCGGCCGCCACCTGGGCCGCGGCCGCGGCCCCGGGAGCGCCCCTGGCCGTCGCGGGCGCGGGCCCGCTCGGCGACCGGCCGGCCGGCTGGCTGCTCCTGGCCGGTGACGAGACCGCGCTGCCGGCGATCGGCCGGATCCTGGCCGCGGCGCCCGAGGGGACCCGCGGCCTCGCGCTCGTGGAGGTGGCCGACGCCGACGAGGAGCAGGCGCTGACCCGCCCGGCCGGCGTGGACGTCCGCTGGCTGCACCGAGGCGACACCCCGCCCGGGGAGGGGACGCTCCTCGTCGACGCCGTCGCCGCGCTCGAACGGCCCGAGGGCGAGGACCTGTTCGCGTGGGTGGCGGCGGAGTCGGCGACCGTCCGGGCCGTCCGCGCCGACCTGCGCGGCCGGTGGGGCCTGGGCCGCGCCCAGCACCACGCCATCGGGTACTGGCGTCGCGGCCGTGCCATGGCGCCCGCCGGCTGAGGCCGCACGCCCCGCCGGCGCCGCCTGCCCCGCCCACCGCACGGCACGGCGCACAGGGGGCTCACAGGTACCGTCCAGGGCGGGCCCAGTCCCCCGGCGCACCCTCGGGGCATGACGACGGCAACGCGCACGACGGGAGGTGCTGTGACCGGCACCGGCAGGAGCTCCGTCCCGGAGGCCCGCCTCCTCGTGGTGGACGACGAGCCGAACATCCGCGAGCTGCTCTCCGCCAGCCTCCGCTACGCCGGGTTCGAGGTGGCCACCGCGGCCGACGGCCAGCAGGCGCTGTCGATGGCGGCGTCCTTCCGGCCCGACCTCCTCGTGCTCGACGTGATGATGCCCGGGCTCGACGGCTTCGGCGTCGTCCGCCGGCTGCGCGAGACCGGCCGCCACACGCCCGTCCTCTTCCTCACCGCGCGCGACGCCGCCGAGGACAAGGTCTCCGGCCTCACCCTCGGCGGGGACGACTACGTCACCAAGCCCTTCAGCCTCGACGAGGTGCTGGCCCGCATCCGGGCGGTGCTGCGGCGCACCGGCGGCCAGCAGCGCGCCGACGCCTCCCCGAAGCTCACCTTCGCCGACATCGAGCTCGACGAGGAGAGCCACGAGGTGGTCAAGGCCGGCGAGGTCATCAGCCTGTCGCCGACCGAGTTCAAGCTGCTGCGCTACCTGATGGCCAACGCCGGGCGCGTGCTGTCGAAGGCGCAGATCCTGGACCACGTCTGGAACTACGACTTCAACGGCGAGGCCAACGTGGTCGAGTCCTACATCTCCTACCTGCGGCGCAAGGTCGACACCACCGAGCCCCGGCTCCTGCACACGATCAGGGGCGTCGGCTACACCCTGCGGCTGCCGCGGGGCGCGTGACGAGCCGGCCGCCACCGGGCACCGGCGCGGTGCCCGCCCGGTCCGACGGGCGGGCACCGCGCTTCCCGTTGCGCGTCACGCTCGTGGCGCTGCTCATGGGCCTGGTGGTCATCGCGCTCACGGCCACGGGGATCGCCGCCACCTCGCTGCTCAAGCGGTACGTCGTCGACCAGCAGGACCAGCAGCTCGAGGCCACGCTGGCCCGCTACCAGGGCGAGCGGTGGTTCGGGGAGGCCTGCGACCAGGGCCCCCCGTGGCCCCGCGGCGGTGGCCCGCAGTACAGCACCTTCTACGTCGCCTGCCTGACCTCGGACGGCGGGACCTCGGTCCTCTCCCTCCCCCTCGAGGCGGAGGGGCTGCGGTTCAGCGGGCAGGACGCCGCGCTCGTGCGGGCCGGCATCGGGCGCCCCGTCACCGTGCGGTCGGACGACGGCCGGCTCTGGCGGCTGCTCAGCGAGGACGTCGGCGACGGGGACACCGCGGTCGTGGCCAGTGACTTCGAGTCCGACGACCAGGTCATCGGCCGCCTGGTGGCCATCGAGGTCGTCGTCGGGCTGATCGTGCTCGCCGTCCTCGCCACCGCCGGCTACGTGCTCGTGCGCAACAGCCTCCGGCCGCTGGCCGAGGTGGAACGCACCGCACGGGCCATCGCCGCCGGGGACCTCTCCCAGCGGGTGCCCGTCGGGGACGAACGCACCGAGGTCGGCCGGCTGTCGCTGGCCCTCAACGGCATGCTCGGGCGCATCGAGGCCTCGTTCCGGGCCCAGCAGGCCTCCGAGGAGCAGGCCCGCTCGTCGGAGGCGCGGATGCGCCGGTTCGTCGCGGACGCCAGCCACGAGCTGCGCACCCCGCTCACCTCGATCCGCGGGTTCGCCGAGCTCTACCGGCAGGGTGCGGTGGGCAGCCCCGAGGAGACCCGCCGGCTCATGGCCCGCATCGAGTCGGAGGGCGCCCGCATGGGCGTGCTCGTCGAGGACCTCCTGCAGCTGGCCCGGCTGGACCAGCAGCGGCCCCTGTCGATCGCACCGGTCGACCTCGCGGAGGTGGCGGGGGACGCCGTCCACGACGCCCGGGCCATCCAGCCCGAGCGGCCGGTCGCCCTGCACCTCGACGGGGACCTCTCCGAGCTGCCCGTCGTCCTCGGGGACGAGGCGCGGCTGCGGCAGGTCGTCGGCAACCTGGTCACCAACGCGCTCGTGCACACCCCGCCCACCGCCGCGCTCACCGTCACGATCACCGACGAGCCGGGCGACGACGACGGCGGGGTCGGGGCCGACGACGAGGGCGGCGGGTTCGTCGTCCTCCGGGTCGCCGACGAGGGCCCCGGGATGGCTCCCGAGCACGCCGCCCGGGTGTTCGAGCGGTTCTACCGCGCCGACCCGTCGCGCGCCCGCGGCCAGGGCGGCACCGGCCTGGGCCTGGCGATCGTCTCCGCGCTGGTCGCCGCGCACGGCGGCACGGTGGACCTGCGGACGGCGCCGGGTGCCGGCGCGGTCTTCACGGTGCGGCTGCCGCGCTCGGGCCCGCCGGCGCCGGCGGCGCCGCCGTCCCCCGGCCCGGGGCCGCAGGGCTGAGCTGGCTACCGTCCGGTCGTGCAGACCGACGACGGGCAGCCGTACGACCCCGAGCTCATGGCCGCGGTGACCGACCTGGGCACCGCCCTGCGCGGGCTGGTCGACGCCTCGGTGCGCACCACCGTGCCGGCGGCCGACCTGCGGGCGACCGCCGCGGCGGTGCGGGAGCTGACCGCGCGGCTGACCACGGCGCAGCGGCCGGTGACGCGGCTGCCCGCGCTGGACGACCCGGTCGTGTTCCGCCGGGTCTACAACCCGGTGTCCGGCGTGGGCAGCGCCCTGGCGCCACCGGTGCGCTTCCGGCGCACCGACGGCGGCGTGCTCGGCCGGGCGACCCTCGGCCCGGCCTTCGAGGGCCCGCCCGGGTACGTGCACGGCGGGGTGAGCGCGCTGCTGGCCGACCAGCTGCTGGGCGCGGCGGCGATCGCGGCCGGGCTGTGGGGCATGACCGCCCGGCTGGAGCTCGAGTACCGGCGTCCCGTGCCGCTGGACACCCCGCTGGTGCTGCGGGCCTCGGTGACCGGGGCCTCCGGCCGGCGGGTCGACCTCGGCGGGGGCATCGCGACCGAGGCCGCGCCCGACGAGCCGCTCGTCGCCGCGCGCGGGGTGTTCGTCATGCCCCGCGCCGACCGGCACGCCGACTACTTCGGGGCCATCACCGACGCGCGCGGACGCCACGCCCCGCCCCGGCGCCCCACCGACGCGACGAGCGTGCCCGGGGAGGGGGCGTGACCGACGTCGCGGTCGCCGCGGCGGCGGCGCGGGCCGCCGCGGAGGCGCTGGTGGGGCTCCGGGCCGGCGGGCTCACCGGCCGGGCCCTCGGCGACGCGGGGGACGCCGCGGCCCAGCGGGCCATCACCCGGGTGCTGGCCGACCACCGGTCCGACGACGTGGTGTTCAGCGAGGAGGCCGCCGACGACCGCCGGCGCCTGGCCGCCGACCGGGTCTGGATCGTCGACCCCCTGGACGGCACCCGGGAGTACGGCGACCCGGAGCGGGCCGACTGGGCGGTGCACGTGGCGCTGTGGTCGGCGGGGGACCTGACCGCGGCCGCCGTCGCCCTGCCCGCGCTCGGGGAGGTGCTGGTGACCGACCCGCCGCCGGCCGTGCCGCCCGCCGGGCGGCGCCGGCTGCGGGTGGCGGTGAGCCGCACCCGCCCCCCGGCGCAGGCCGGGCCCGCCGCGGCCGCGCTGGACGCCGAGCTGGTCCCGCTCGGGTCGGCCGGCTACAAGGTGACCGCGGTCGTCCGCGGCGAGGTGGACGCCTACGTGCACGACGGCGGGATGTACCAGTGGGACTCCGCCGCCCCGGTGGCGGTCGCCCGGGCCGCCGGGCTGACCGCCGTCCGGCTGGACGGCTCGCCGCTGCGCTACAACGAGCCCGACCCCTGGCTGCCCGACCTCCTGGTGTGCCGCCCCGAGCTCGCGGACCGGCTGCTGGCCGCGGTGCGAGAGGGGTCACGTCCCCCCGGGTGAGCCGATGGCGGACACTGGACGGGAATCCCGACCGAACCGGTGCGGTTGGTGCTGGTTCGAGCCCTCCGCTCGTCACCCGCCCCGTGCGCCCCGCCCCGACCTCCGGAGACCGTGCCGTGACCACTCCCGACTACCGGCTCTCCCAGCTGGAGACCCTGGAAGCCGAGTCCATCCACGTGATCCGCGAGGTCGCCGCCGAGTCGGAGCGGCCGGTGCTGCTGTTCTCCGGCGGCAAGGACTCCATCGTGATGCTGGAGCTGGCCCGCAAGGCCTTCGCCCCGGCCCGGATCCCGTTCCCGGTCATGCACGTCGACACCGGGCTGAACTTCGACGACGTGCTCGAGTTCCGGGACAAGCGGGTCGCCGAGCTCGGCGTGGAGCTCGTCGTCGCCTCGGTGCCCGACGCGATCGCCGCGGGCACGGTGCGCGAGGAGCCCAACGGGTCGCGCAACCGCATCCAGACGCCGGTGCTGCTCGACGCCGTGGAGCAGCACGGGTTCACCGCGCTGTTCGGCGGCGCCCGCCGCGACGAGGACAAGGCGCGCGCCAAGGAGCGGGTGTTCTCCTTCCGCGACGAGTTCGGCCAGTGGGACCCCAAGAACCAGCGACCGGAGCTCTGGGACCTCTACAACGGCCGCATCCACCTCGGGGAGTCCCTCCGGGTGTTCCCGCTGTCGAACTGGACCGAGCTGGACATCTGGCAGTACATCGCCCGCGAGCAGATCGCCATCCCGCCGCTGTACCTGGCCCAGGAGCGGGAGGTCGTCGACCGGCAGGGGATGCTCTACGCGGTCAACCAGTTCGTCCGGCCCCGCGAGGGCGAGCGGACCTTCCGGGCCGTGGTGCGCTACCGGACGGTGGGCGACGCCAACCTGACCGCCGCGGTGCGGTCGGAGGCGACCACGGTGGAGGAGGTCATCGCCGAGATCGCGGTGACCCGCATGACCGAGCGCGGCGCCACCCGGGGTGACGACAAGGTGAGCGACGCCGCCATGGAGGACCGGAAGAAGGAGGGGTACTTCTGATGGCACCCGTGGAGAGCACCACCTCCCCCGTCGACGTCCACTCGGCCGCCGCCGAGCACGCCGCCGAGCTGGCCACCGCCCGCAAGGACATCCTGCGGATCGCCACCGCCGGCTCGGTGGACGACGGCAAGAGCACGCTGATCGGCCGGCTGCTGTTCGACAGCAAGGCGATCTTCGAGGACCAGTACGAGGCGGTCGCCCGCGCCAGCAAGGGCGACTACGTCGACCTCGCGCTGCTCACCGACGGCCTCCGGGCCGAGCGGGAGCAGGGCATCACCATCGACGTGGCCTACCGCTACTTCGCCACCCCGCGGCGGACCTTCATCCTGGCCGACACGCCCGGGCACGTGCAGTACACGCGCAACATGGTCACCGGCGCCTCGACCGCGGACCTGGCGATCGTCCTCGTCGACGCCCGCAAGGGCATGGTCGAGCAGAGCCGCCGGCACGCCTTCCTCGCCTCCCTGCTGCGGGTTCCGCACCTGGTCGTCGCGGTCAACAAGATGGACCTCGTCGACTGGTCGGAGGAGGTCTACGAGCGCATCCGGGACGAGTTCAGCGCCTTCGCCGCCAAGCTCGACGTCCCCGACCTGACGGTCGTGCCGATCTCGGCGCTGCACGGCGACAACGTCGTCACCCACTCGGACCGCACGCCCTGGTACCAGGGCCCGACGCTGCTGCACCACCTGGAGCACGTGCACGTGGCGAGCGACCGCAACCTGACCGACGCGCGGTTCCCGGTGCAGTACGTCGTCCGCCCGCAGTCCGACGCGTTCCACGACTACCGCGGCTACGCCGGCACGGTGGCCAGCGGTGTGCTGCGCACCGGCGACGAGGTGGTGGTGCTGCCCAGCGGGCTGACCACCACGATCGCCGGGATCGACGGGCCGCGCGGACCGCTCGACGAGGCCTTCCCGCCGATGTCGGTGACGCTCCGGCTCGCCGACGACCTCGACGTCTCCCGCGGCGACCTGGTCTGCCGGCCCGGCAACCGGCCCGAGACGACCCAGGACCTCGACGCGCTGGTGTGCTGGATGACCGACCAGCCGTTGCGACCGCGCCAGCGCCTGGCGGTCAAGCACACGACCCGGACGGTGCGCGCCATGGTCAAGGACCTCGCCTACCGGCTGGACGTGAACACCCTGCACCGCGACCTCGACGCCACCGAGCTGGGGCTCAACGACATCGGCCGGGTGCGGCTGCGCACCACCCAGCCGCTGTTCGTCGACGACTACACCCGCAACCGGGCGACGGGGCGGTTCATCCTGGTCGACGAGGCCACGAACGCCACCGTCGGCGCGGGGATGCTCACCCCCGCCGGCTGACGATCGACGCCGCCGGGACCGCGCGGTCCCGGCGGCGTCCTTCCTCAGGCTGCGGCGGCTCCCGCGCCGGACGCCTTCTCCAGCGCCCGGCGGGTGAGCAGCCGGGCCAGGTGCCGGCGGTACTCCGGGTCGGCGTGCATGTCCGACGACGGGCTGGTGCCCTCGTCGGCCAGCCCGGCCGCCTCCGCGATCGACGCGCCGCGGGCCAGCGCCTCCTCGGTGGCGGTGGCCCGCACCACGGCCCCGGCCATGTTGGCCAGCGCCACGCGGCCCTCGACGGCGGCCACGGCGACGATCGGCCAGTCGTTGGCCCGCCGGGTGAACTTCTCGTAGGCCCAGCCGGCCGAACCGGTACGCGGCACCCGCACCTCGACGATGACCTCGTCCTCGGCCAGCGCGGTCTCGTAGAAACCGAGCCAGAACTCCGTCATCGGGATGCTCCGGCGGCCTTCCGGCCCCTGGACGACGACGCTGCCCCCCAGCGCCAGCAGCGCCGTGGGCAGGTCGGACGCCGGGTCGCTGTGCGCCACCGTGCCGCCGAGCGTGCCCCGGTGCCGCACCTGCGGGTCGCCGACCTGGCTGGCGGCGTACGGCAGGATCGGCACCTCGGCCCGGGCGACGTCGTCCTTCTCCAGCTCGAAGTGCCGGGTGCCCGCGCCGATGGCCACCTCGTCCCCCTCGACCCGCACGTAGGACAGGTCGGGGATCCGGCTGATGTCGACCAGCACCGCGGGCATGGCCAGCCGCAGCTTCATCAGCGGCAGCAGCGAGTGCCCCCCGGCGATGAGCTTGGCATCGTCCCCGTGCTCGACGAGGGCCGCGACCGCCTCCTCCACCGAGCCGGGCCGCACGTACTCGAACGCCCCGGGGATCACGCTTCCTCCTCGCTGGCGCTCGTCGGGCGCGTGACCCGAGATGCCATGTCCATGGATGCCCTCGCGAGCTCGGTCATCGGGCCACCTCCTGGCCCTGCGGCACCTGACCGGCCGCGGGGCCGGCCTTGGCCGCGGACTGCACCGCCCGCACGATGTTGTGGTAGCCGGTGCACCGGCAGAGGTTGCCCTCCAGCCCCTCCCGGACCTCGCGGTCGCTGGGGTCGGGGTTGTCGGCGAGGACGCCGATCGCCGCCATCACCATGCCCGGCGTGCAGAACCCGCACTGCAGCCCGTGCTCCTCGCGGAACGCCTTCTGCATCGGGTGCAGCTCGCCGTCCGGGCCGGCGAGGCCCTCGAGCGTGGTGACCTGCGAGCCGTCGACCTGGGCCGCCAGCACCGTGCACGACTTCACCGACAGGCCGTCGACGATCACCGTGCAGGCCCCGCACGACGTGGTGTCGCAGCCGATGTTGGTGGCCTTGAGCCCCAGGACGTCGCGCAGGTAGTGCGCCAGCAGCAGCCGCGGCTCCACGTCGTCGGTGTGCTGCTGACCGTTGACGGTCATCGAGACCTTCATGCGTTGCTGCCTCCCTGCTGGGCCTGCTGGATCGCCCGCCACACCTTCATCGGCGTGGTGGGCATGTCGATGTGCCGGACGCCGAGGTGCGACACGGCGTCGATGACGGCGTTGTGGACGGCGGGCGTGGACCCGATCGTGCCCGCCTCCCCGATGCCCTTGGCGCCCAGCGGGTTGATGGGCGTGGGCGTGGCCATGTCCACCAGCTCGAAGCTCGGCAGCTCGGTCGCCGAGACGAACGGGTAGTCGGCCAGGGTGGAGGTCTGCGGGTTGCCGTCGGCGTCGTAGAGGACCTCCTCGAGCAGCGCCTGCGCCACCCCCTGCGCGTAGCCGCCGTGCCGCTGCCCCTCGGCCAGCAGCGGGTTGACGATGGTGCCGGCGTCGTCGACGGCGACCAGCCGCTGCAGCTCGGCCTTGCCGGACTCGACGTCCACCTCGACCACGGCCACGTGCGCGCCGAACGGGAAGGTCGGCGCGGCCGCCTCGAAGCGGGTCTGCACCACCAGCGGCTCGTCGGCGGCGAGCTCGGCGAGGGTGACCCCGGCGCCGGGCGTGCCGCGCACGGCGAGCGCGGCACCGGCCAGGTCCAGCTCGAGGTCGGCGGGGTCGACCTCCAGCCGCTCGGCCGCCCGCTGCTTGGCCAGCGCGACCAGCTCGACGGCGGCCTGGTGCACCGCGGCGCCGCCCTGCTGCAGGCTGCGCGAGCCCATCGTCCCGCCACCCCGGGGGATGCGGTCGGTGTCGCCGTGCAGCACGGTGATCTTCTCGACGGGGATGCCGGTCTGGTCGCTGGCCAGCATCGCCCAGGCCGTGGCGTGGCCCTGGCCGTGCGGCGAGGTGCCGGTCAGCACGGTCGCCGTCCCGTCCGGGTGCACCTCCAGCTCGGCGGACTCGGCCGAGCCCAGGCCGGTGTCGGCCCCGGTGATCTCGACGTAGGTCGACAGGCCGATGCCGAGCTGCCGCGCGTCCCCGCGCTCCCGGCGGCGGGCCTGCTCGGCGCGCAGCTCGTCGTACCCGGCCGCCTCGAGCGCCTTCTCCAGGGCCGCGGTGTACTCGCCGGAGTCGTAGGTGGCCCCCGAGGGGGTGGTGTGCGGCTCCGAGAAGGACGGGACCAGGTTCTTGCGGCGGACCTCGGCGGGGTCCATGCCGATCTCGGCGGCGAACAGGTCGACCGCCCGCTCGACCGCGGCGGTCGCCTCGGGGCGGCCCGCGCCGCGGTAGGCCCCGATCGAGGTGGTGTTGGTGGCCAGCGCCCGGCCGTGGGCGTGCACCTTGGGGAAGGCGTAGGTCGCCGCGGCCATGAGCATGGTGAGCGTCGGCAGGATGATCCCGACCCGCGGGTAGGCGCCGCCGTCCTGGTCGACGGAGATGCTGTAGGCCTCGATGGTGCCGTCGCGGCGGCCGCCGATCCGGACCGTCTGGTCCTGGCCGCGGCCGTGCAGCATGCCGACCAGGTTCTCGGAGCGGTTCTCCGTCCAGCGGACCGGCCGCCCGGCGCGCTGCGCCAGCCAGGCCGCGAAGGCGTACTCGGGGTCGGCGCCGATCTTCGCGCCGAAGCCGCCGCCCACGTCCGGGGTGATCAGGTGCACCCGGGCCGGGTCCAGCCCGAGCCAGCCGGCGATCTCGCCCTTGGCCTGCTGCGCGCCCTGGTTGGTGCACCAGATGGTGACCCGGCCGTCGTCCCCCCACGCGGCGGCGGCGGCGCGGGTCTCCAGCGGCACGGGGGCCACCCGCTGGTTGACCATGCGCTGCTCCACCACGACCTCGCAGCCGGAGAAGAAGTCCGCCGGGGCGGGCTCCCCGAAGGTGGCCATGACGTTCGTGCCGGCGTCCTCGAAGAGCAGCACCTCGCCGGCCGCGGCGTCGGCGGTGGTGACCACCGCGGGCAGCGGGTCGATGTCGACCGAGACCAGCTCGGCGGCGTCCTCGCCCTGGTAGCGCTCCTCGGTGAGCACGACGGCGACGATGTCGCCGACGAAGCGCACCTTGCCCTGGGCCAGCCAGGGCCGCTGCATGGCGGGCGGGACCATCGGCAGTCCCGCGGGGATCGGCGCGAGGTCCGCGCAGTCCTCGGCCGTGTAGACGGCCACGACGCCGGGCGCCTCGCGGGCGGCGGAGGCGTCGACCGACAGCAGCCGGCCGTGGGCCACCTGCGAGCGGACGAAGGTCACGTGCAGTGCTCCGGTGAGCCGGTCGTCGACCAGGTCGTCGGTGTAGGTCGCACCACGCGTGAGGAACAGCGGGTCCTCCGTGCGGACCACGCGGGTACCGAGGATGCTCATGCGCTCACTTTCCGTCGGGCGGGAGACCGCGATCACTATTTCCGACCGCGGGCCACTCCGCCAACCCCCCTCCCGCGGGGCGGGACGGCGACCGCCCCCCGTCCCCCTCGCACGCGGGCCGGCTGCCGCACGGGCCGCCCGGCGGCGGCGCTCAGCGCAGCCGCACCGGCAGGTGCTCCACCCCGCGCAGCGTGACCAGGTCGCGGCGCTCGGGCCGGCCGGCCACCCGCAGCCCGGGGAACCGCTCGGTGAGGGCCCGCAGGCCGACGACCCCCTCCAGCCGGGCCAGCCCCGCCCCGACGCAGTAGTGCGGGCCGGCGGAGAAGGCCAGGTGCGCGCGGGCGTCGGTCCGGGTGACGTCGAAGCGGTCGGGGTCGGCGAACACGTCGGGGTCCCGGTTGGCCGCGCCGATCAGCACCGTGACGCGGTCGCCTGGGTGCAGCCGGCGACCGGCCAGCTCGGTCTCCACCCGGGCCGTGCGCCCGGTGATCTGCACCGGGCTGTCGTGGCGCAGCACCTCCTCCACCGCGTCGGGCCAGCGCCCGGGCTCGGCCGCCAGCCCCTCCCACTGGTCGCGGTGGGCGTCGAGGAGGACGACGGCGTTGCCGAGCAGGTTGACCGTGGTCTCGAACCCGGCGCCGAGGAGCAGCATCACGGTCGCGTGCAGCTCGCGGTCGGTGAGCGCGTCCTCGTCGCGGGCGGCCACCAGGGAGCTGACCAGGTCGTCGCCGGGGTCCCGGCGGAGCCGGTCGAAGTGGGCCTCGAGGAAGCCGTGCAGCGCCCGCAGCGCCCGGTCCCCGGCGAGGAAGCGGCGCGGGGGGAGCCCGGGGTCGAGGGTGGCGGCCGCGGCGGCGCCCCAGTGGAGGAAGTCGTCGACGCGGTCGGCCGGGACGGCGAGCAGGTCGGCGATGACCAGGACGGGGAGGGGGGCGGCGTAGGCGGCGACGAGGTCGACCTCGTCCCCCGCGCGGGCCCGGGCCTCCAGCCGGTCCAGGAGCCGGTCGGCGGTGCGCCGCACGCGGTCCTCGGCGGCGGCCACCGCCCGCGGGGTGAAGGCGCCGCTGACCAGGCGGCGGTAGCGGGTGTGGTCGGGCGGGTCCACCACGAGCATGGACGGCGGCTCGGCGACACCGGTGACCGCCGGGTCGTCACCGAAGGCCAGCAACCGGCGGGCCGGCCGGGGCAGCCGCGACCAGTCGAACCCCACCCCGAAGCGGTCGGAGCGCAGGACCTCGGCGGCGACGGCGTGCGCGGCGGTGACCGGGCCGAGGGCGCTGCCGGCCAGGGGTCCGCGGGAGCGCACCTGCTCGTGCACGGCCCGCGGGTCCTCGCGGACGGCGGGGTCGCGCAGCAGCCGCGCCACCGGGTCCCCGCGACGGGCGGCGCGGCGGAGGTGCGCCGCGGGCAGTCCGTGCCGCAGCGACCACCGGGCGAGGGCCCGCGCGGGGCGCAGCACGGCCGGCCGGGCACCGCGGCCGGGAGCGGTCGGCACGCCCCCTCCCTCCGGTACGGGCGACGGGGGCGGCACCGGGGCCGGCGCCGCCCCCCGCGGGTCAGCTGTTCGGGTCGGGGGCGGCGCCGGGGTCGCCGTCCCAGTCCTTGCCCGCCACGTCGGCGTGCTCGGACGTGCTGTCGGTCTGCTCGGCCACGGTGCGCACCATCTCCTCGTCGGAGAGGCCCTCGCCCGCGCTCTCGCTGCGGCCGTTCGGCTCGCTCATCCCCACTCCTCGGGTCGGATCGGACTCGTCCCCCACGGGCCTCCCCGCGAGCCGCCGTCCGCAAACCCGGCTCAGACCCCCGGCGGGCCGAGGTCGAACCAGACCCGCTTGCCGCCCTCGTGGTCCTCGGCCCCCCACCGGTCGGCGATGAGCTGCACCAGCAGCATCCCCCGGCCGCGGGGGCGGCCGGTGTCGAGCTCGCGGACCACCGGCCGGACCGCGGACCCGTCGAGCACTGCGATGCGCAGCCAGCCGTCGGAGTACTCGAGCTCCAGCCGGATCGCCGCCTCGCCGGCGACGTGGTCGACGACGTTGGAGACCAGCTCGGTGACCAGCAGAGCGGCGTCGTCGCGGTCCTGGGGGGCCTCCCAGGCGGCGAGCACCTCCCGGACGGCGTGCCGGGCGGCGGGCACGCTGCGCGGCACCGGCGGCAGGTCCACGGCGGCGGTGAGGGTGGTCATCGGTCCCCGTTCGTCCGGGACGGGACCCGAGCGGCCGATCGCGCACCATCCCGTCGGGAGCAACGGAACCACACCACGCGCACCGATGCAACGACCGTTGCATGTCATGGCCGTTGCATGCAACACCTGTGCAGTCGTGTAGTGTGCAACCTGTTCGGGACCCGAGGAGGCGACGTGTCCGTCGAGCGCGACGAGGCCGCCGAGGCGCTGCGCGCCCTGGTCACCGCCCTCGAGGAGTGCGGCGACGAGCTGGCCGCGGCCCGGCAGCGCGCCGAGCAGCTGCTCGCCCAGCGGGAGACCGGGCGGCCCTGGCTGGAGATCGTCAGCGCCGAGGAGCGCCCCCTGGTCGTCGAGCGGCTCAGCTCGGTGATGGGCACCCTCGCCACCGCGGGCGGGGCCTGGCGGCGCGAGCAGGCCCACGCGCTGCAGGCCGAGCAGGTGAGCATCAACCGGATCGCCGCGCTGTACGGGGTGACCCGGCAGCGGATCTCCGCGCTGCTGCGCGAGCGCCCCGGCCAGGCGCCGGGCGCCTGACCCGGCGCCCGGCGCGCACGGGCCGGGCTCAGGCGCCGATCGCGTCGATGGCCTTGTAGACCCGCTGCTGCGAGACCGGCCGCGGGGTGCCGATCGCCTGCGCGAACAGGCTGACCCGCAGCTCCTCCACCATCCAGCGCACCCGGGTCACCGGGTCGTCGGGCGCGCCGCTGGGCGGCAGCTCCCGGCGCAGCTGCTCGTACTCGGCCGTGACCGCCGCGACCTGCTGCGTCCACAGCTCGTCGCGGACGGCGTTGGCCGGCAGCTTCTCCAGCCGGTGCAGCATCGCCGCCAGGTACCGGACGACGTCGGGCAGCCGCCGGCGGCCGGTCGCGGCGACGAACCCCCGGTGCAGCAGCCCGCCCATCTGCCGGCGCAGGTCGGCGAGCGCCGCTTCGGGCACCCGCCGGCCCGGCGCCGCACCGATGGCCACCGCGACCTCGCGCGCCCGGGTGAGCACCGCCTCGACCCGCTGCACGGTGTCCACCGCCAGCGGGTGCAGCCGCTCCCGGGCGGTCTGCAGCAGCGCCGCGAAGGCGGCCTCGTCCCGCGGCGGGCCGCCGGCGGCGGCCACCAGCTCGTCGGCGGCGGCGTCGACGCAGTCGTCCACCAGGGCCGGGATCTCGCCGTCGGGGTTGAACTGCAGCGCCAGCCGGGTCCGCGGGCCGAGACCCTTCACCACCTTCGCCGTCGGTGACCCGGCCGCCAGCACGAGCAGCCTCCGGGCGCCGCGCCAGGACAGCCGGGTGGCCTCGGCCTCGGTGGCGACCACGCGCACCCCGACCGTCGTCCCCTCGTCGACCAGCGCCGGGTAGGCGGTCCCGACGTGGCCGCCGCGGCGCACCTCGACGGTGCGCGGCAGGGTGCCGAACGTCCAGGTGGTCTGCCCCGTGCGCTCGAGGTCGGAGGCCGCCGCGGCCAGGCTGGCGCGCGCCTGCGGCGCGACCTGCGCCCGGAGGGCCTGCAGGTCCTTGCCGGTGGCGAGCTCGCGGTGCCGGTCGTCGACGACGCGGAAGGTGGCCCGCAGGTGGTCGGGCACCTCGGCCGGCCGCCAGGCGTCGGGCGGGACGACCACGCCGGCCGCGCGGCGCAGCTCCCGCTCCAGCGCCGGCAGCAGCGGCTCCGTGGGCTGGATGCGGGGCAGCACCTCGCGCACCCGGTCGGGGATCGGCACCAGCGCGCGGCGCGTCTGCTTGGGCAGCGTGCGCAGCAGCGCGGTGACCAGGTCCTCGCGCAGGCCCGGGACGGTGAAGGCCAGCGACTCCCCCGACGTCCGCTCGGCGACCGTGTCGAGCACGGCGAGGGGGACGTCGACGGTGACGCCGTCCTGCGGGGCGCCGGGGGCGAACGCGTAGGACAGCGGCAGGGTCAGCCCCTGGGTCAGCGGCACCTGGTCGGGGAAGTCCTCGACCCGCACCTGCTCCGCGGCCGCGGCGTCGGTGAGCATCTCCGGGGTGAGGGTGAGCAGGTCCGGCTGCTCGTGGCGGGCGCGCTTCCACCACCGGTCGAAGTGCCGGGTGGAGACGACGTCGGCCGGCACGCGGGCGTCGTAGAGCTCGAACAGCGTCTCGTCGTCGATCCGGATGTCGCGGCGGCGGGCCCGCTCCTCGAGCTCGGCGACCCGCTGCATCGCCTTCTGGTTGTCGTGCCAGAAGCGGTGGTGCGTCGTCCACTCGCCCTGCACCAGGGCGTGCCGGATGAACAGCTCGCGGGAGACGACCGGGTCGATGGAGCCGTACTGCACCCGGCGGCCGACGACCAGCGGGATGCCGTAGAGGGTGACCCGCTCGGTGGCCACGACCGAGCCGCGCTTGGCGTCCCACCGCGGCTCGGAGTACTGCCGCTTCACGAGGTGGTCGGCCAGCCGCTCCACGACCTCCGGGTCGACCCGGGCGACGGTGCGGGCGAACAGCCGGCTGGTCTCGACCAGCTCGGCGGCGACGACCCAGCGGGGCGGCTTGCGGGCCAGGGGCGTCCCGGGGGCGATGACGAACCGGGCGTTGCGGGCGCCGAGGTACTCCCGGCTGCCGCGCCGCCGGTCGCCGCCGCGGGCGTCCTCGACCTGGACGCCGACGTGCGAGAGCAGGCCGGCCAGCAGCGCGGCGTGGATGCCGCGCTCGTCGGGCTCCGCCGCGAGCTGCCCGACCGACATGCCGAGCCGGCGGGCGGTGCTGCGCAGCTGTCCGTGCAGGTCCTGCCACTCGCGGATGCGCAGGTAGTGCAGGAACTCGCGCTTGATCGTGCGGCGGAACTGGCTGCCCGAGAGGGCCTCCTGCTGCTCGCCGAGGTACCGCCACAGGTTGAGCAGGGCCAGGAAGTCGGAGTTCTCGTCGGCGAACCGGGCGTGCGCCTGGTCGGCGGCCTGCTGGTGCTCGCCCGGCCGCTCGCGGGGGTCCTGGATGGTCAGCCCGGCGGCGATCACCAGCACCTCCTCGAGAACGCCGCGGCGGTCGGCCTCGACCACCATGCGGGCCATGCGGGGGTCCAGCGGCAGCGCGGCCAGGGCCCGGCCGGTGGGCGTGAGCCGGCGGGTGGGGCTGTCGGCGGAGCCGTCCAGCGCGCCGAGCTCCTCGAGCAGGGCCCGGCCGTCGGCGACCGCGCGGCGGTCCGGCGGGTCGATGAACGGGAAGTCGGCGACGTCACCGAGCTCCAGCGCGGCCATCTGCAGCAGCACCGACGCCAGGCTGGTGCGCAGGATCTCCGGGTCGGTGTACTCGGGCCGGCTCTCGAAGTCCTCCTCGCTGTAGAGGCGGATCGCGATGCCCTCGCTGGTGCGCCCGCAGCGGCCCGAGCGCTGGCGCGCCGAGGCCTGGCTGACCGGCTCGATGGGCAGCCGCTGCACCTTCAGCCGCGCGCTGTAGCGGGAGATCCGGGCGACGCCGGTGTCGACGACGTAGCGGATGCCGGGCACGGTCAGGGAGGTCTCGGCGACGTTGGTGGCCAGCACGACCCGCCGCCCGGTGTGCGGCGCGAACACCCGGTGCTGGTCGGCGGTCGACAGCCGCGAGTAGAGCGGCAGCACCTCCACGCCGGGGAAGCGGTCGCCGAGGGCGTCGGCGGTGTCGCGGATCTCGCGTTCGCCGGCGAGGAACACCAGGACGTCGCCCGGGCCCTCGGCGACCAGCTCCTCGACCGCGTCGCCGATCGCGGTGACCTCGTCGCGGTCGGGGTCGGAGTCCGGGTCGTCGGGGTCGACCACCGGCCGGTAGCGGACCTCGACCGGGTACGTGCGCCCGCTGACCTCCACCACCGGCACGCGGGCGCCCTCGCCGCTGAAGTGCCCGGCGATCCGGTCGACGTCGATGGTCGCCGAGGTGATGACGACCTTGAGGTCGGGACGGCGGGGCAGCAGCCGGGCCAGGTAGCCGAGCAGGAAGTCGATGGTGAGGCTGCGCTCGTGCGCCTCGTCGATGATCAGGGTGTCGTACTGGCGCAGCAGCCGGTCACGGCCGATCTCGTTGAGCAGCACGCCGTCGGTCATGACCTTGACCAGGGTGGAGTCGCCCACCTGGTCGGTGAAGCGGACCTTCCAGCCCACCGCCCCGCCCAGCGGCGTGCCGAGCTCCTCGGCGACCCGCTCGGCCACGGTGCGGGCGGCGATCCGGCGGGGCTGGGTGTGCCCGATCCGGCCGCGGACGCCCCGGCCCAGCTCGAGGGCGATCTTCGGCAGCTGGGTCGTCTTCCCCGACCCGGTCTCCCCGGCCACGACGACCACCTGGTGCTCGCGCAGGGCCGCGGCGATGTCGTCCCGGCGCGCGCTGACCGGGAGCTCGTCGGGGTAGCGGATGACGGCCGGGACGGCGGCCCGGCGGCGGGCGATGCGCTCCTCGGCGGCCGCGACGTCCGCGGCGACGCGGGCCCGCTGGCGCGCGCGGGCCTCGGCGTCCCGCGTCCTGCGGGTGCCGTCGAGCCGGCGGCCCAGGCGGTGCTCGTCCTCGAGGGTGAGCCCGGGGAGCCGCGCGCGCAGGTCGTCGGGCGGGGTGGTCACGCGGGCTCCTCGTCGTCCTCGGGGGGTGTGCTCGTCGGTGCGGTCCGGGGGTCGCGGCGGTCGCCGGCCGGGACGCCGGGACCCAGGATCCCACCGCCCGGCCAGGGGGCCGGACGTGGCGGACCGCACAGGTGCGTGGGCACCGCATCTCGATGCGTGCTGTCTGCAACCGGTTGTAGGGTGCACCTGTTCCCCCTCCCTCCCCACCGGAGCACCCGTGCCCTCCTCCCCCGCGCAGCCGGCGACCGACGACCGGTCCGCGCAGCTGCGGACCCTCGGCGAGCAGCTGCCGCGCTTCATGCGCCTGGTGCACGCCCTGAAGAACAGCCAGGTCGCCGACGGCCGCGAGCGCGCGGCCCTCGTCCTGCTCTTCCCGCTCGAGCGCCTCGGCCCCCTGCGGCAGAGCGCCCTGGCCGAGCAGGTGCACGCCGACCCCTCGACCGTCAGCCGGCACGTCGCCGCGCTCATCGAGCAGGGCCTGGTCCGGCGCGTCGCCGACGAGACCGACGGGCGCGCCAGCCGCCTCGTCGTCACCGACGCCGGCCGGGAGGCCCTGCGCTCCGTCCGCGCCGAGCGCGAGGCGCACCTGGCCCGGGTGACCGCCGCCTGGGCGCCCGGGGAGCTCGCCGACCTGACCCGGCTGCTGGGTCGGCTGCTCGACGACGTCGCCGCCTCCCTGCCCCCCGCCGACCCCGCCGTCCCCTGCCCGGGAGAGACCCCATGACCACGAGCACCCGACCCACCGCGGCCGAACGGCGCGAGGCCCGCGTGGCGGCCGCCGCCCCCGGCCAGGACGGCGTCTTCACCCACCGGCAGATCCTCACCGTGCTCGCCGGCCTGATGCTGGGCATGTTCCTGGCCGCGCTGGACCAGACGGTCGTCTCGACGGCGATCCGCACCATCGCCGACGACCTGCAGGGCTACGACCTCCAGGCCTGGGCGACGACCGCCTTCCTGATCACCTCGACGATCAGCACGCCGCTCTACGGCAAGCTGTCCGACATCTACGGGCGGCGGCCCTTCTACCTCTTCGCGATCGCGGTCTTCGTCCTGGGGTCGGCCCTCTGCGGCATCGCCACGTCGATGTACGAGCTCGCCGTCTGGCGCGCGGTGCAGGGCATCGGGGCCGGCGGCCTCATGTCCCTGGCGCTGGCGATCATCGGCGACCTCGTGCCGCCGCGGCAGCGGGCCAGGTACCAGGGCTACTTCATGGCCGTCTGGGGCACCTCCAGCGTGCTCGGCCCCGTGGTCGGCGGGTTCCTGGCCGGGCAGTCCGCCCTGCTCGGGGTCGACGGCTGGCGCTGGATCTTCTGGGTCAACGTCCCCCTCGGCGTCCTGGCCTTCGCCGTGGTCATGCGGGTCCTGCACCTGCCGCACGAGCGCCGCGAGCACCGCATCGACTGGCCCGGCGCGCTGGCGCTCGTCACCTGCCTCGTGCCGCTGCTGATCGTCGCCGAGCAGGGCCGCACGTGGGGCTGGGCGTCGAGCGGGGCGCTGGTCTGCTACGCCCTCGGCGCCGTGGGGCTGGTCGCCTTCGTGCTCGCCGAGCGGAGCTACGGCGAGGACGCGCTGCTGCCGCTGCGGCTGTTCGGCAACCGCAGCTTCACCGTCGCCGGGATGGGCAGCGTCGTCATGGGCGCCGGCATGTTCGGCGGCCTGCTGCTGCTGCCGCAGTACCTGCAGATCGTCCAGGGCGCCAGCCCCACCGAGGCGGGGCTGCAGATGCTGCCCCTGGTGGCCGGGATCATCGCCGGGGCGATGAGCTCCGGTGTGGCGATCTCGCGCACGGGCCGGTACCGGGTCTTCCCGCTGGTGGGCACCGTCCTCATGACGACCGCACTCGTCGCGCTGTCGTTCGTCGTGGACGCCGACGCCTCGTACTGGAGCCTGGTGCCGCTCATGGCGCTGCTGGGGATCGGCCTCGGCATGAACATGCAGCCGGTGGTCCTCGCCGTCCAGAACGCGGTCTCGCCGCGCGAGATGGGCGTGGCCACGTCGTCGGTGACCTTCTTCCGCCAGATGGGCGGCACGATCGGCACGGCCGCCTTCCTGTCGCTGCTGTTCACCCGGCTGCCGCAGGACATCGACGCCGCCGTCACCGACGCCGTCCGCGCCGAACCGGCCCTCGGCCCCCGGCTGCAGGAGCTGCTGGCCGGCGGCGGTGCGGCGGACCTGTCCGACACCTCGTTCATCCAGCAGCTGCCGCGGGCCCTCGCGCTGCCGTTCGAGGTCGGGTTCTCCGACTCGATCGACCTGGTGCTGCTGGTCGCGGCCGCCGTGGTGGCGCTCGGCTTCCTCGTCCTGTGGTTCCTGCCCGAGCTGCCGCTGCGCGACCAGTCCGGCATCCAGGCACAGGCGGCGGCCCGGCAGACCGCGGGTCGTCCCACGGCCGCCGACGGGGAGGCGCAGGCCAGCCAGGCGGCGGGCGCGGCGGCCCCGACGTCCGTCGCCCCACCGGTGGGCCGGCCCGGCGACGCCGACGCCGGAGGCCGCCACCGCGGCTGACGGCCTGCCACCGGCGCGATCACGGCGCCGTGACCACCCGGGAACCCCCGGGAGCGGTCACGGCGCCGTGATCGTCCCGGGCTACGGCGTGAAGACGGCGCGCACGCAGCCGTCCTCCTTGTCCTTGAACAGCCGGTAGCCGCGCGGGGCCTCCTCCAGCGGCATGACGTGCGTGGCCAGGTGCTCGGTCACCAGCTCACCGCGCGCCATGTGCTCGAGGATCCGCGGGGTGTAGCGCTGGCCGTGCACCTGGGCGCCGCGGAGGGTGAGGCCCTTGTTCATCACCGCGCCGAGCGGGAACTTGTCCACCATCCCGGCGAAGACGCCCAGCACGAAGACGCTGCCGCCCTTGCGGCAGGCCAGCACCGCCTCGCGGACCGCGCTCGACCGACCGGTCTGCAGCCGCAGCTGCTGCTTGACCTGGTCGTAGACGCCCTGGACGCCGGGGCTGTGGGCCTCCATGCCGACCGCCTCGATGCAGACGTCGGGCCCGCGGCCCCCGGTCGCCTCCCGCAGCTCGGCGAGGACGTCGGTCTGCGAGTAGTCGATCGTCTCGGCGCCGACGTGCTCGCGGACCTGGGCCAGCCGCTCGGGGATGCGGTCGACGACGAGGACCCGCTCGGCGCCCAGCAGCATCGCGGCGCGGGCGGCCATCTGCCCGACCCCGCCGGCGCCCCAGACGGCGACGACGTCCCCCGGCTTCGTGCCGGCCAGGTCGGCGCCCGTCCAGCCGGTGGACACCGCGTCCGAGGCGAACAGCGCCCGGTCGTCGCTGACCTCGTCCGGGACGACGAACGCGCCGACGTCGGCGTAGGGCACCCGGATGTACTCGGCGTGGCTGCCGGCGTAGCCGCCCATCGCGTGCGAGTAGCCGATGCAGCCGCCGGGGCTCTGCCCCCACAGCCCCTCGGTGATCCCGGGGTTCGGGTTGCCGTTGTCGCACAGGGAGTACAGCTCCTGCCGGCAGTACCAGCAGTGCCCGCAGGCGACGAAGGAGTTGACGACGACCCGGTCCCCGACCCGGCGGTGCCTCACGCCCCGGCCGACCTCGACGACCTCCCCCATGAACTCGTGGCCGAGCACGTCGCCGGCCCGCATGGCGGGGATGTAGCCGCCGATCAGGTGCAGGTCCGAGCCGCAGGTGGTGGTGCGCCGCACCTTCAGGATGACGTCGTGGTCGTTGAGGATCTGCGGATCGGGCACGGTCTCGACCGAGACCTCGTTGACGCCCGTCCAGGTCGCCGCCCTCATGACACCCCCCGTTCGCTTCCGCGGTCGCTCCGCTCCTCGTTCGCAGACCTCGCTGCGATGCCCGCTCCCTGTCCGCTCACAGCACGCCCTGCTTCCCGGCCGAGGCCGCGGCCCCCTCGAGCGCGGCACCCTGCGGGGTGCCCGCCCGCCGGCCGTGCGGCTGCGGGTCCACCCGGAGCACCTCGCCGACCTCCAGCAGCTGCTTGGCCTCGCGCAGCGCCGCGCGCAGCCGCCCGAGGTCCTCCTCGCCGGCCGGGTCGCGGAACCGGGCGGCCAGCTCGCTGCCCCGGTCCCCCGGCGCCGGGGTCACGCGCACCTCGATGCGGTCCCCCAGCGCGGCCAGCGGGGCCGGCAGGTCCGCGCCGGTGCCGACCTCCGCCGGCGGGCGCAGCACGGTCACCGCCCGCCAGCGCCGGGCGGCGGTCCCCGGGTCGTCCGTGGTGGACGCCTGGCCCGCGCCCGGCAGGCGGACGTGCTGCAGCCGGCGGAGCAGCTCGGCGCCCGCCGCGCCGGCCAGTCCCGAGGCGCGGTCGAGCAGTTTCGGTGCGGCCATGAGGCCCTCCTCCCCGCACGCCCGTCCGGCGCGCGCAGGTGCCCACCTACCCTCGGGCGGGAGCGGGCCAACCGACCGCCCCGAAGCAGTTCCGACACCGATGGAGGCACCGATGCCCGCGTCGCTCGTCCTGTCCCGCCGGGACCTGCAGTTCCTCCTCCACGAGTGGCTCGACGTCGAGAGCCTGGTCAAGCGCCCCCGCTTCGCCGAGCACTCCCGGGAGACCTTCGACGCGGTGATGGAGCTCGCCGAGCAGATCGCCGCCGAGCACTTCGCGCCGCACAACCGGAAGGCCGACGAGAACGAGCCCCGGTTCGTCGACGGCCGCGTCGAGCTGATCCCCGAGGTCGGGCAGGCCCTCGCGGTCTTCCGGGAGTCCGGGATCATGGCCGGCACCTTCGACGAGGAGTACGGCGGCATGCAGCTGCCGCAGACCGTCGGGCAGGCGGCCTTCGCCTGGTTCAAGGCGGCCAACGTCGGGACGTCGAGCTACCCCTTCCTGACCATGGGCAACGCCCGGCTGCTGCTGGCCCACGGCTCCCAGGAGCAGAAGGACACCTACGTCCGGCCGATGCTCGAGGGCCGCTGGTTCGGCACGATGGCGCTGTCCGAGCCGCAGGCCGGGTCGTCGCTGGCCGACATCACCACCCGCGCCGAGCCGCAGGACGACGGCACCCACCGGCTGTTCGGCAACAAGATGTGGATCTCGGCCGGCGACCACGAGCTGACCGAGAACATCGTCCACCTGGTGCTGGCCAAGATCCCCGGCGGCCCGCCCGGGGTGAAGGGCATCTCGCTGTTCGTCGTCCCGAAGGTCCTCGTCGAGGAGGACGGGTCGCTGGGCGAGCGCAACGACGTCGTCCTGGCCGGGCTCAACCACAAGATGGGCTACCGGGGGACGACGAACACGCTGCTCAACTTCGGGGAGGGCGTGCACACCCCCGGCGGCCGGGCCGGCGCCGTGGGGTACCTGGTCGGGGAGCCGCACAAGGGGCTCTCCTACATGTTCCACATGATGAACGAGGCCCGGATCGGCGTCGGGATGGGCGCGACCGTCCTCGGCTACACCGGCTACCTGCACGCGCTGGAGTACGCCCGCACCCGCACCCAGGGCCGCCCGGCGAGCAGCAAGGACCCGTCCTCGCCGATGGTGCGGCTGGTCGACCACCCCGACGTCCGCCGGATGCTGCTGGCGGCCAAGAGCTACGCCCAGGGCGGGCTGGCGCTCGGCCTGTACTGCGCGCGCCTGGTCGACGAGGAGCGGACGGCGGAGACCGAGGAGGAGCGCGCCCGCGCCCACCTGCTGCTCGACACGCTCACCCCGATCGCCAAGGCGTGGCCCTCGCAGTGGGGCCCGGTGGCCGACGACCTCGCCATCCAGGTGCACGGCGGCTACGGCTACACCCGCGACTACCCGGTCGAGCAGTTCTACCGGGACAACCGGCTCAACCCGATCCACGAGGGCACCAACGGCATCCAGGCCCTCGACCTGCTCGGTCGCAAGGTCACGATGCACGGCGGCGCCGGGCTGCGGCTGCTGGCCGAGACCGTCGGGGCGACGACGGCCCGCGCCGCCGGGACGCCGTTCGCCGACCTCGCCGCCGACGTCGACGCCGCGGTCGCCCGGCTGGTCTCGGTGACCGGCACGCTGTGGGGCACCGGCGACCCGGCGCTGGCCCTGGCCAACGCGTCGGCCTACCTCGACGCGGCCGGGCACACCGTGGTCGCCTGGCTGTGGCTGGAGCAGGCGCTGGCCACCCGGGAGCAGACCAGCGACTTCCACGAGGGCAAGCGCGCCGCGGCGCGGTACTTCCAGCACTGGGAGCTGCCCAAGGTGCACACCTGGCTCGACCTGCTGGAGTCGCTGGACCGCACGGTGCTCGACACCCCCGACGCCCACCTCTGAGGAACTCCCCCGGGGACCGGCTGGAGGGCCCGGACACACCCGCGCCCCGCCGCTCCGTCAGGGAGCGGCGGGGCGCGCAGGTCGGCAGGTCAGGCGGCGCGGGCCGCGTGCACCGGTTCGGCGGCGACCGGCGCCGGTGCCGGCGTCGCCGTCCGGCGCGCGGCGGCGCGCTGCTCCTGCTCGTACCGTGCGGTGCTCTGCGTCCCCATCAGGATCACCAGCGCGGTCAGCGCCAGGAAGCCGATGAGGGTCAGTGCAGGCCACAACACCATCTGTCCATCCCCGTCTCGTGTGCTCGGGCTGGTACCGCGTCCGGCGCGGCACGTCGTCCGGGCGCTCCATCCCCACCCGCACGCCCTCTCAATCGTCGATTCCAGGTGTTCACCTGAGCAGGTGTGGCGTACCCCACCTGCACGGACGCCGGTGACCGTGCACGGCCGGGCACCGGGCCCGTGATCTGATCGCGGGGTGCCCCGAGCCGACGCCGCCCGGAAGCGGCCGGTGCGCCCGGTCCTGCTGGTCGCCACCCTCGCCCTCGGCACGACGGCGCTGTCCCTGCTGCAGAGCCTCGTCGTCCCGGTGCTGCCCACCATCGCCGACCAGCTCGGGGTCTCCCCCACCGCGGCCGGGTGGGTGCTCACCGCCAACCTGCTGGCCGCGGCGGTCTCCACCCCGGTGCTGGGCCGGCTCGGGGACGCCTTCGGCGAGCGGCCGGTGCTGCTCGGCATCCTCGCCACGACGTGCGCCGGCACGCTGCTGGCCCTGGTGACGTCGTCCCTGCCGGCCCTGATCGTCGCCCGGGTCCTGCAGGGGGTCTCCTACGGGCTGTTCCCGCTGTCGATCAGCGTGCTCCGCCGGGAGCTCCCACCCGGCCGGCTCACCGTCGCGATGTCGGTGGTGAGCAGCACGCTCGCCGTCGGCGGCGTGGTGGGACTGGTCGCCGCGGCCCTGCTGACCCGGGACGGCGGGGACTACCACGGGCCGTTCTGGATCGGGGCGGCCGTCTCGCTGGCCGCCCTGGCGCTCACCGCCGTCGTCCTCCCGCGCCGGCCGGCGACCGGGGGCGGGCGGGTCGACTGGTGGGGCGCGCTGGTGCTGGGGGCCGGCCTGGTGCTCCTGCTGCTGCCGGTCTCCCAGGGCAACGGCTGGGGGTGGACGAGCCCGGCCACCCTCGGCTGCCTCGCCGGCGCGGTCGCCGTGCTCTCCGGCTGGGTGGTCCTGCAGCGCCGGCGCGCCGAGCCGCTGGTGCGCCCCGCCCTGCTGGCCGACCCGCGGACCCTCGTGCCCACCGTGGCCGGGCTGATGACCGGCGTCGGGCTGTTCGCCTCGTTCCTCGGTCTGCTCGCGTTCGTGCAGAGCCCGCCGCCGGCCGGCCTCGGGGCCTCGGTGGTGGAGGCGGCCGTGGTCTACCTCCTCCCCGGCGGGGTGGCCGGGGTGCTGCTGGCGCCGGTGGCGGGCCGGGTCGTCGCCCGGGTCGGGGCGCTGCCCACGCTGCTCACCGGCGCCGTCTCCGGGATCGCCGGGTTCGGCCTGTTCGCCGTGGCCCGCGCCGAACCCTGGCAGGTGGTGACCGCCGGGCTGCTCACCCAGCTGTGGGCCACCGTCGCCTACGCGGCGCTGCCCGCGCTGGTGGTGGCCGCCGTCCGGCCCGAGGAGACCGGCGTGGCCAACGCGGTCAACTCGATCGCCCGCTCGGTCGGCCAGGCGCTGGGCAGCGCGGTCACCGTGGCGCTGCTCGCCGCGGGCACCGACGCCCTCACCGGGCGGACCGCGCCGGAGGCCACGACCGCGGTCGCGCTCGTCGGGGCGGGCGCGGCCGCCGTCGTCGTCCTGGTGGCCCTGCTCGGGCTGCACGGCTCCCGGCGGCGGGCCCGCGGCACGCCGGAGACCGGGGCGACGGCCGGGGCCGGGGAGTGGTCCCCGGTCAGCGGGGTGCGCTGAACCGCAACACACCCGACACGCCGCGCCGGGCATGGAACGGGACCGTCCGGGGCACCGGATCGGAGACGTGTGCACGCCCCATCCCCCGGAGGACGATCGATGGCCCGCCCCAGCGGCTCCCGCAGCGCCTCGAACGAGGTCACCTCGCCCGAGGCCCGGGACACCCGGTTCTCCGGCAACACCGCCGGCGACCCGGCCCCCCACGACGACAACATCAGCGCCACCCGCACCGACACCCGCCCGACGGGGACCGACACCAAGCCCACGGCCGGCGGCACGCTGAAGCGGACGGTCAAGGAGTTCAGCGAGGACAACCTCACCGACTGGGCGGCCTCGCTGACCTACTACGGCACGCTGGCGCTGTTCCCGGCGCTCATCGCGCTGATGTCCATCGTCGGGCTGCTCACCAACCCGCAGCAGCTGACCGACGCGCTCACCGCCGTCATCCCCCAGCAGGCCGCCAGCACGCTGGAGCCGGTGATCCAGCAGATCGCGGGCAACACCGGGGCGGCGGGCTTCGGCCTCGTCCTCGGTCTCGCCGGTGCCATCTGGACGGCCTCGGGCTACGTCGGTGCGTTCACCCGTGCGGCCAACGTGGTCTACGAGAAGCCCGAGGGTCGCAAGATCTGGAAGCTCAAGCCGCTGCAGCTGCTGATCACGCTGATCGGCGTCCTGTTCGCCGCGGTCATCGTCGCGATGCTGGTCCTGAGCGGCCCGGTCGTGGAGGCCGTCGGCTCGGCGATCGGGCTGGGCAGCACGGCCCTGACCGTGTGGAGCTGGGTGAAGTGGCCGGTGATCGTCGTGATCGCCGCGCTGATGATCGCCGTCCTCTACTACTCGACGCCGAACGCCAAGCTGCGCGGCTTCAGGTTCGTGAGTCCCGGTGCCGCCGTGGCCCTGCTCGTGTGGGCCGTCGCCTCGGCGCTGTTCGCCTTCTACGTCGCGAACTTCAGCAACTACAACGCGACCTACGGCGCGCTCGCCGGCGTGATCGTCTTCCTCATCTGGTTCTGGCTGACCAACATCGCCCTGCTCTTCGGCATCGAGCTCGACGCCGAGATCGAGCGCGGCAAGGAGATGAAGGAGGGCGTCCCGCACGCGGACAAGGAGATCCAGCTCGACGCGCGCGACGAGCCCAAGGAGCGCAAGACCGCCTAGGTGTACTGACCAGCAACGTTGGTCGAGGACGTGTGACCACACGATCTGACTGACTGATCTTGTGGAGGGAGGACCTCCGGACGTGGAGTGGAGCTGCTGAAGGCGACCACTCACACGATCCGGAGGTC
>NZ_JBJGYK010000048.1:0-31782 GCF_054049955.1 Geodermatophilus sp. SYSU D00758 | reverse complement strand
GCGGACCCGCACCCGATCGGGGGTGCGGGTCCGCGGCGTCCTCACGGTGCGTGAGCGGGCCGCGCCCGGCTCTCCGCTGCGACGACCTCGGCCGTCGATGCCTCGGCCGTCGATGCCTCAGCCGTCGATGCCGACGGCCTCCTTGGCCAGGTCGGCCAGCCGGGTCTGGGTGGCGCTGATGACGCCCGAGCGGTTCTTGTGGGTCTCCTCGTAGCGGATCACCACGCGCAGCTCGTGCGCGCTGGTCAGCTCCTTGACCGCCTTGACCGCGTCCTGGGTGGACAGCGAGTCGTAGCCCTTGATCGGCAGCTCGTCGGCGGTGACGTCGCCGAGCTCCTCGCGGGCGGCCTTGGCGGCGTCGGCGGCGTCGCGGTGCCCGTCCCGGCGGGCGATCCGCTCGGCCCGGCGCAGCGACGCGCTGCGCCCGACGGTGAGGGTCTCCCGGACGGCGTCGGAGAACGACCCGGCCTTGCCGGCCACGGCGCCCAGCTTGTCGCGCTGCTGCTGGGCGCTGTCGATGACCACGTTGACGCGGTCGGCGACGAACCGCACCGGCGCGTTGGCCGCGCGGGCGGCGGTGCCGGCGACCCACTGGAACGGCGTCGGCTGCAGCGCGGCCGGCCCGCCCATCGCGTGCTCGGCGAGGACGACGGTCAGCCACTCGACGGTGGCCCGGTGCGCGGTGACCAGCCGCTCGGCCAGCCGCTGCACCTGCGGCAGCTCGGCCTGCTCGGCGAGGACCTTCAGGTAGGTGGCGCGGTCGAGCAGCTGGTGCTCGAGCTGCAGGTCCTGCAGCAGCGCCTCGTCGAGCGGCTCGGCCTGCTCGACACCGGCCTTGAGCAGCGCGGCCAGCCGGCCGAGGGCCGGCGTCACGACGTCCGGCACGCCACCGAGCGCGCGCAGCTGCTCGGTGAGGGCGCGGGTGCGCTCGGCGGCGTGGTCGGCGTTCTGCTGCAGCTCGCGGCGGACGGCGTCGGTGCGGGCCTGCGCCACCCGGGTGCGGGCGACCTGCTCCTCGGTCCGGGTCAGCAGGACGAGGGCCCGCAGCTGCTCGACGACGGTCGAGGTGAGGGTGGGACGGATCGTGTCGGTCACGGGGGCTCCAGACTTCGGGGATGACCTGACGTCCGGATGGGTGCCCAGGTGCTCACTGTTGCAAGCACCCTGCTAGCAGTGAGTCGCGTCACGTCCGCCCGGTGGTCACCGCGCCGGGACGGCGGGCTTGCCCGGGCGGTCGAGCCGCAGCACCGGCTGGGTGAGCTCGTCGACCAGCGGGGAGCGCGGGCGCGGCGTCTCCCGCGGGGGCACGGCGCGGCCGCAGCCGACGCAGAACCGGCCGGCCTGCGCGGCGGCGCCGCACTGGGTGCAGGACATGGGTGCCTCCTGGGGTCCGGGGAGCACGGGGCTCCGCTCGACCGGGGACCCTGCCATCCCGGGGGCCGGCACCGCCCCGTCCCGGGATGGGTGGGACGACACGTCACCAAGCCGTCATGCGGGCCGCCGCGCGGGGCACCGGTGCAGGTCAGCCGGTCAGCGCCGCGAGCCGGTCGAGGAAGGGCAGCTGGCCGCGCACCAGTTTCGCCCGGGCCTCGGCCAGGCCGAACCAGGCAGCCCGGTCGATCTCCGGGAAGTGCTGCACCCGCCCCGACCGCGGGGGCCACTCCAGCGGGAAGGTGGTGCTGCGGCAGGCGTCGGCGTCCAGCTCGCCCTCGGCCGCCCAGAGGGTGAGCACCTTCCCGCCGGCCCGGTGCTCGCCGAGCGGCACGAGCTCGGCGGCCGGCACCGGGGAGCCGAGCTCCTCCTCGAACTCGCGGCGGGCCGCGGCCAGCGGGTCCTCCCCCGGGTCGTGCTCGCCCTTGGGCACCGACCAGGCGCCGTCGTCCTTGCGCGCCCAGAACGGCCCGCCCATGTGCCCGAGCAGCACCTGCACCCCGCCGTCCGGGCCGCGCCGCCACAGCAGCACCCCGGCACTGGTCCTCGCCACCCGTGCAGCCTGCCCCGGGGGGAGCGGCGCCGCCCGGCGCTGGGGGGAGGCAGCCGGGCGGCGCCGCGGTCGGGGGGCCGGCGCTACAGGCGCGCCAGGGCCTCGGGCAGGTCGACCACGTCGGCGTACTTGGCGTCGAGGTCGGCGAGGTTGGCCTCGTGGACCGCGACGGTCCGGTCCGCGCAGGCCTGGCGGACCACCTGGGGGCGGAAGCCGGAGTTGAGCGCGTCCATGGCCGTGGCCCGCACGCAGCCCGACGTCGACACCCCGGTGACCACCACGGTGTCCACGCCGGCCGCGTGCAGCGTCGAGGCCAGCGAGGTGCCGAAGAAGGCCGAGGCGTACTGCTTGACCACCAGCGGCTCGCCCGGGGCGGGCTCCAGCGCCGGAGCCCCCCAGTCGCCGGGGGCGTCGGCGGCGAAGCAGGCCAGCGCCGGGACCTTCTGCACGAACAGCCCGGCGTCCTCCAGCCCGGCGGCGTACCGGACGGCCGTCCAGACCACCGGGTGGCCGGCGGCCCGGGCGGACTCGACGAGGGCCGCCGTCGCCGCGACCGCGGGCCCGGGGTCGGGCAGCGCGAACGGGCCGCCCGGCTCGGTGTAGGCGCGGCAGAGGTCGACCACCAGCACCGCCGGGCGGGTCCCCCAGCCGACCCGCCCGGAGAACGCGGCCCCGTGCGGCCCGCTCACCCGGCACCCCGGCGATCACGGCGCCGCGACCACCGCACGGCCCCGCGGAGCGGTCCCGGTGCCATGATCGCGGGGGGACCGCCGCTCACCCCGCCGCCCACACCGGGCGCCTCGGGGCGGGCAGGCCGGTCTCCTCCTCGCACCGGGCCAGCAGCTCCTCGATCGGCGGGCCGGAGTCGAAGACCGGCAGCTCGGCCGGCCGGTCGGCGCGCAGCTGGTCGCGCAGCGTCTCGGTGGCCCCGGCGTCCACCTCCCCGCCGTCGCACACCACGACCCCGTACCGGCGGGCGCCCTCCTGGGTCACCAGGCCGCGCCGGACCTCCCTCGCGACCAGCTCCGGGTCCCGCTCCAGCGGGTCGCCCCACCCGCCGCCGCCCCAGGTGACGAAGTGCAGGACGTCGCCGGGCCGGACCGGCACCCCGTGGCACTTGCTGGGCAGCACCTCGCGGGTGCCGTCCGCCCGGTCGATCCACTTGCGCCCGCGCGCGCCGGGCTGCCCGCCGTTGACACCCCACGGGTAGGTCAGCCAGCGGTCGTCGTGGATGGCGATCTCGCCCGGCTCCTCGAAGACGTAGGCGACGTCGACGCCGTTGCCCCCGCGGTGCAGGCCGGCCCCGCCGGTGTCGGGGACGGTCTCCCACCTCTCGATCCGCAGCGGGTAGTAGGACTCGAGGTACTCGCAGGGGATGTTGACGAAGCTCGGCCACAGCGAGTGCCCGTCCGGGCCGTCGCCGAGCGGCCGGCCGGGGATGCCGCCGAACCCGATCGAGTAGAGCTGGAACCACTCCCCCTTCCGCTCGCCCGAGGAGTAGTGGCCGGAGTACATGAAGTGCGGCGAGGAGGAGAACCCGGCGGCGTTGAGCAGCGCCGGGTTGGTCTGCCCGAGCAGCCCGCCGAACAGGTCGAACACCCGGCCGATGCCGTGGTTGCGGCCGTTGAGCGCGGCCGGGTGCGCGGGCTTCCAGTACGACCCGTCCGGGATGGTGACGTCGATCAGCGGGTAGAAGCCGTCGTTCCACAGGATCTGCGGGTCGGCGACGGTGATCATGTAGATCCCGAAGAACATCCGGGTCAGGTTCTCGTTGATGTAGTAGTTGATCGGCCCGGCGGCCTGCGGCGAGGAGCCGGTGAAGTCCAGGTGCACCTTCTCGCCGGTGCGGGTCAGCGACAGCTTGAGCTCGTACGGGCCGTTGCCGACGCCGTCGTCGCAGATGTAGTCGGTGAACGAGAGCGTGCGGCCCTCCTCGAAGACCGTCTGCAGCAGCACCTTCATGGCGTCGTGGTTGCGCTGCAGCAGCGCGTCCAGCGCCGAGAGGTAGGTGGCGGTGCCGAAGCGCTCGCACATCTCGACCACCCGCCGCCCGGCGGTGCGGCAGGCGGCGACCAGGCCGTTGAGGTCGGCGCGGTTCCAGTCCGGCATCCGCACCTGGTTGAGGATGATCCGCAGCGCGTCCTCGTTGAGGACCCCCGCGCGGTAGAGCTTGAAGGGCGGGATGACCACGCCCTCCTCGTAGATCGTGCGCGCGTCGGTGGGCATGGACGACGGCGTCTTGCCGCCGACGTCGGACATGTGGCCGAACATCGACGCCCAGCCCACGACCCGGCCCTCGTGGAAGACCGGCATCACGACCAGCCAGTCGTTGGCGTGGCTGATCGCCGCCCCGCAGGCGTACGGGTCGCTGGTGAGCAGGACGTCGCCCTCCTCGACGGTGTCGTCGAAGCCGTCGAGGAAGTCGGGGACGGACAGGCCGAACTGGCCGACGACCATCTTGCCGCTGGGGTCGCCGATCAGCGGGAACTCGTCGTGCTGCTCGCGGATGCCCGGGGACAGCGCGGTGCGGAACAGCACCTCGTCCATCTCGTAGCGGGCGTTGCGCAGCCCGTTCTCGATGAGGTCGAGGGTCACCGGGTCGACCTCGACGGGCTCGACGGTGCCGGTGCTGGTCTCGATGATCCGTGCCATGGCGCTCAGCCCTCCTGGACGGGGTTGATGAGCAGCGAGCCCGAGGGGTGCACGGCGGCCGCGTGCCCGGGCAGGACGAGGGTCGTGGAGTCCATCTCGGTGACGATGGCCGGGCCGGTCACCACGTCCCCGGCCCGCAGCCGCGCCCGGTCGTAGACCCGCGCGGTCACCTGCTCCCCTCCGACGTGCACGGGGTGCTCGGTGACCAGCGCGGCCGACGGGTCGCCGTCCCCCTGCTCGAGGTGCACCGGCGCGACGTCCGGCCGGGGGCCGGTGACCGCGGCGCGGGCGTTGACCAGCTCGTGGTCGACGTCGAGCAGGAAGGAGAACAGCCGGTCGTGCTCGGCGTCGAAGGCCTTCCCGAGCTCGGCCAGCGGGTCCCCCGCGTCCAGCCAGGACGGGTCGACGTCCACCGGGATCTCGAAGCCCTGCCCGTGGTACCGGACGTCGACCTGGAACCCCACGGTCTGCTCCTCGCGCGCCAGCCCCTGGCCGGCCAGGCGGGCCCCGGCCTCGTCGGCGAGCTCCCGCAGCACCTGGGCCAGCTCCGCGCCGGTCAGCTGGCCGAAGCGCCGCAGCACGGTGCGCGCGGACTCGTCGCGCAGGCTCGTCGTCGCGTCGCCGAGGGCGCAGAGCACGCCGGGGGACGGCGGCACGATGACCGGCCAGGCGCCGGTGAGCCGCCCGAGCGCGTTGGCGTGCAGCGGCCCGGCGCCGCCGAAGGCCACCAGGGCGAAGTCGCGCGGGTCGAAGCCCTGCTGCACCGAGACCAGCCGCAGGCCCCCGAGCATGTTCTCGTTGACGATGTCGACGATGCCCGCGGCCGCCGCCTCGGGCGACTCCAGGCCCATGGCCTCGGCCACCTTCGAGACCGCGGCCCGCGCGGCCTCGGTGTCGAGGGTGATCTCCCCGCCGGCCAGCGCGGAGGGCAGGTACCCGAGGACGACGTCGGCGTCGGTGACCGTGGGCTCGGTGCCGCCCTTGCCGTAGGCCGCCGGGCCGGGGTCGGCGCCGGCCGACTGCGGGCCGACCCGCAGCGCCCGGGTCAGCTCGGGCACGTGGGCGATCGACCCGCCGCCGGCCCCGACGGTGCGGACGTCGACGCTCGAGGCCCGCACGGTCAGGTCGCCGACCTTCGTCTCCCGGCCGATCCGCGGCGCGAGGTCGCGGACCAGCGCGACGTCGGTGGAGGTGCCGCCCATGTCGAAGGTGATCAGGTCGCGGTACCCGCACTGCTCGGCCACCCAGACCGCGCCGGTGACGCCGCCGGCCGGGCCCGACAGCAGCATGGTGACCGGGGCGGCCACGGCGGCCTCGGCCGAGGAGAGCCCGCCGTCGCTGCGCAGGATCGACAGGTCGCCGGTCACGCCGCCCTGGTGCAACCCCTCGGAGAGGTGCTGGACGTAGCGGGCGACCTGCGGCTGCACGTAGCCGTTGGCCACCGTGGTGAGGGTGCGCTCGTACTCGCGCAGCTCGGGCAGGACGTCGGAGGACAGCGACACCGGCACGCCCGGCAGCACCTCGGCGGCGATCTCGGCCACCCGCCGCTCGTGCGCGGGGTCGGCGAAGGAGTTGACCAGGCTGACCGCGAGCGCCTGCACGCCGTGCCCCTGGCCCCCGTGGCCGGCGAGCTTCCCCAGCTGCCGGCGGACGTCGTCGTCGTCCAGCGGGCGCACCACGCCGCCGTCGGAGGCGATGCGCTCGTCGACCTCGACGGTGTTCTCCAGGTCGGCCAGGGGCTCGGGCTTGGGCCAGATGATCCAGCCGGCCAGCCCGCCGGGGACGAAGGAGCGGGCGATCTGCAGCACCTGGCGGAAGCCGCGGGTCGTGACCAGGCCGACGACGGCGCCCTTGCCCTCGAGGATCGCGTTGGTGGCGACCGTGGTGCCGTGCAGCACCGAGGCGACCTCGGTCAGCCCGATGCCGGCCTCGGCGCACACCCGCTCGATGCCGTGCAGCACGCCGACGGCCTGGTCGGCCGGCGTGGAGGCCGTCTTCGCCCGCCAGGTGGCGCCACTGTCCTGGTCGACGAGCAGGACGTCGGTGAAGGTGCCGCCGACGTCCACTCCGAGCCGGTAGCTCATGCGGACTCCTCTTCTCGGGGGGCGTGCTCACGGGCGGCCCGGACCATCACGGCGCGGGCGTTCGCGATGTGCGCGGTCATGACGGCGCGGGCCCAGTCGGCGTCGCCGGCCCGGACGGCCGCGACGATCTCGGCGTGGTGGCCCAGGCTGCGCCGCAGCGAGGCCTCGTCGTAGGTGAGGAAGTTGCGCCGCACGATCGGCGGGTGGATCGCCGCGGCCAGCGCGGTCGCCAGGGTCGGGTGCCCGGCCAGGGCGACCAGGCGGTCGTGGAAGGCCCGGTTGAGCGGGACCAGCGCGTCGAGGTCCTGCTCCGGCCCGGGGGAGCCGACGGCCAGCATCCGGCCGGCGAGGTCGTCGAGCTCGTCGACGTCGGCGGCGGTGGCGTTCGGGACGGCGTACGCGGTCAGCTGCGGCTCGAGGCTGGACCGCAGGTCGAACACGCCCTCGAGCTCGGCCACCGTCCAGGTCGCGACCCGGGCGCCGCGGTTGGGCGTGATCTCCACCAGGCCCTCGGCCGCCAGCCGGGACAGCGCCTCGCGGACCGGGGTGCGGCTGACGCCGAGCCGGTCGGCCAGCTCCACCTCGCCCAGGCGCGCGCCGGGGGCGAGGTCCCCGCTCATGATCATGTCGCGCAGGGTGGAGAGCGCCCGCCCCGCCGACGTCAGCGACCGTGTCAGCCGTCACACCCCCTCGCAGATTGTGTGCAAAGGTAGGGGTGGCCGAGTCAGCTGACAACGGTGCCGGGAGAATTTGCGGCGACCTGCATACAACCTGGGAGGCGGGCGTGGGGGATCTGATCGGGGGCGGCCGCGCTCCGCGGTCCCGGCTGCGGGAGCTGCTGGCCGGCCCGCGGCCGCTGGTGGCGCCGGGGGCGTACGACGCGCTGTCGGCCCGGCTGGTCGAGCAGGCCGGCTTCGAGGCCGTCTACATGACCGGCTTCGGGACGACGGCCTCGCTCATCGGCCGCCCCGACGTCGGGCTGCTCACCGGCACCGAGATGGTGGACAACGCCCGGCGCATCGCCTCCGCCGTCGACCTGCCCGTGGTCGCCGACGCCGACACCGGCTACGGCAACGCCCTCAACGTCGTCCGCACGGTGCAGCTCTACGAGCAGGCCGGCATCGCCGGCATCCAGCTCGAGGACCAGGTGATGCCCAAGAAGTGCGGGCACATGAGCGGCAAGGCGCTGGTCGGCACCGACGAGATGGTGGGCAAGATCCGCGCCGCGGCGGCCGCCCGGCGCGACCCCGACCTGGTGCTCGTCGCCCGCACCGACGCGGTGGCGGTCACCGGGGTGGACGACGCGCTGGCCCGCGCCCGCGCCTACGCCGGGGCCGGCGCCGACGTGCTGTTCGTCGAGGCGCCGACGTCGGAGGCCGACGTCGAGCGGGTGGCGCGGGAGCTCTCCGGCGTCGCGCCGCTGGTGTTCAACTGGGCCGAGGGCGGGCGCACCCCCCCGCTGTCGCTGGAGCGGATCGGCGAGCTCGGGTTCTCGCTGGTCATCTACCCGATCGGCACGCTGCTGGCGGCCACGGCGGGGATGCGCGCGCTGCTGGCCGCGCTGCGCCGCGACGGCGTGCCCGCCCTGGAGGGGCTGCCGACCTTCGAGGAGTTCACCGACCTGGTGGGCCTGCCGGAGGTGCAGGAGCTGGAGCAGCGCTTCGCCGGCGGCTGACCGGCCTCGCCTCCCCCGGCCGGCTCAGACCAGCGTCGTCTGGGTGACGCCGAGGCTGCGCCAGTACTCGTTCAGCGCGTTGTTGGTCCGGACGAACCAGACGAACGGCAGCACCAGCAGGAAGATGCCGGGGAAGACCCACAGCCCGGTGAGCGCGCTGACCGGCGGGGACTGGCCGCGGCGGGCGTAGAGCTGGCCGACCTCGTGGCTGGCGAGGAACGGCGAGACGAGGCCGAAGACGATGGCGATGACCAGGGCGAGGATGCCGCCGAGGCCCTCGCCGCTGTGCCGCCGCATCTCCTCGTGGACCTGGAAGTACCAGATGAAACCCCAGATCCCGAAGGTGACGAGGAACAGCAGGATGGTCAGCCCGGTGGGCCGCATGCGGCCGGGCGCACCGGTGGGCGGGCCGTACTGCGCCCAGGCCGGCGGCGAGGGCATGGGGCCGTAGCCGGGCAGTCCGTACCCCGGCTGGCCCTGGCCGGTGGGCCCCTGGTCGGGCTGCCCGTAACCGGGCGGCGCCCAGCCCGGCCGGCCGGGGCCCGCGGGGCCGTACCCCGGCTGCGCGGGCTCCTGCCCGCCCGGGGCCTGGCCGGGGGTCTTCTTCGTGAGGTCCGGGCGGTCGCCGGTGGCCATGGCCGTGCCTCCCTCTCGCCGGTGCGCGTGCGCTCCGACGGCAACGTAACCCGCGGGCCGCACCCGCAGAAGCGCTGCGCCCGCGGGTCCCGGATGCCGTCAGCGACCGCGCCACCGCGGCGCCCGGCCCTCCAGCCGCGCGGCGATGCCCTCCCGGCGGTCCTCGGAGAGGTAGGGGTTGGGCCCGACGTCCAGCCGCAGCGCCTGCCACAGCGGCAGCTCCAGGGCCTTGACCGCGGTCTCCTTCATCCGGCGGACCGACACCGGCGCGTTCGCCGCGATCCGCTCGGCCAGCTCCAGCGCGGTGGGCAGCACCTGCTCGGCGGGGACCAGCCGGTTGACCAGCCCCCAGCGCTCGGCGACCTCGCTGGTCACGTGCTCGCCGGTGTAGAGCATCTCCAGGGCGATGCCCATCGGGATCCGCTTGGGCAGGACGACGGAGCCGAAGTTGGCGCCCATGCCGATCCGGGCCTCGGGCAGGCCCATCGGGACGCCGGGCGCGGCCACCCGCAGGTCGCAGGCCAGCGCGAGCTCGAAGCCGCCGGCGACCGCGGCCCCCGCGACGGCGGCCACCACCGGCACCGGCACCTGGGTGAGGACCTCGAACGCGTTGCGGCCCGGCCGGTCCATGGGCGGGCGGAACCGCTCGCCCCGCCGGTCGGCCTCCCGGATCTCGTGCAGGTCGAAGCCGGCGCAGAAGGCGGGGCCGTTGCCGGCCAGCACGACGGCGCGCACCCCGTCGTCCTCCCCGCAGCGCAGCAGCTCCTCGACCAGGTCGGCCTGCAGCGGGGTGGACAGCGCGTTGCGCCGCTCGGGCCGGTCGAGGGTCAGCAGCCGGACGTGCCCCCGGTCCTCGACGACCAGGCCCGACTCCCGCCGCTGCGCGCTCCCCATGACGGCAACCTGCGCCCGTGGGCGCGCCGTCCGCAACCCGGGGCGGGCGTCACCCTCCCGGCCAGCTCCCGTGACGGGGCCGTCCCGCCGCGCTCAGAGGTCCGGCGCGCACTCGCCCTGCCCCAGCCGCGCGAGCCCGGCGAGGTCCCCCGCGGCGAAGTCGCGGACCTCGGTGCGCATCGGGTGCATCAGCTGGGCCTCGTCCGGGACGTGCCCCAGCCCGACCAGGTGCCCGAGCTCGTGCAGGACCACCCCCTGGGCGGCGTCGAACCCCTGCTCCGGGTCGGCGAGGACGTCGGCCATCGCCGCGGCGTCGAACGAGACCCGGCCGGTGACGAACACCTCGCGGCCGCCGGACGTCCGGACCCAGGTGCTGCCGGCCTGGCCGATCGTGCGGGTCGCGAAGTCGGGGTTCTCCTCCTCGGTCTGCCAGGCGACCAGGACCGGCGCCCAGCGGTCCCCGTACCGCCCGGGCTGGAACGCCTCCCGGCCGTCACCGGGAGCCTCGTCGGTGGGGCCGTCGTACACGAACCGCAGGCCGGTGGCCTCGGAGAGCCGCGCGAACGCGGTCCGGACGACCGCCGTGCCCCGGCGGGGGGCGTGGTCGGGGCGGATCACGTACCGGACGGGCCGGCACGGGTCGTACGCCACCGGGGTCACCCCGTCGTCCTGGACCGCGACGAACCCGAACGGCCCGCTCCGGGCGGGCACCCGGCCCGGCTCACCCAGGGGGGCGCGGGCGACCTCGACGCCGGCGGTGGGGGCGAAGCCCGCGGCCGCCGGGCCGGGCTGGGGCAGCCCGGCGGCCAGCGCCCCCAGCGCCAGGACGGCGGCGAGCAGCAGGCGCGGCCCGGACGGCGGACGCCGGCCCGGGGTCGGCGACGCAGCGGCGGCCCGCAGGTCGGCGGTCCCCGGCTCGGTGGTCGTGGAAGTGGTGCTCACCCTCGGTCTCTCGTCTGCCCGGTTCTCGGCAGCCGACATGAGACCATGCGAGGTCACGGATCGGTAACTACGCGGTCGAGTGTCGCTGGACCGGGTAATGCGCGAGGCTGCACCCGCTCGGCAGGTCGCCCCGGCGCCGTGACCCTCCGGAGCCATCCCGCCCGTCCTCCGCAGTCAGAGCGGGCACACCCGTCACAGGCACCCCAGACGTCTCCGCCGCCTGACCGGACCGGTCCGTCCGGGCCGGTAGACACGTCCACCATGAGCGCCACGGACCTGCGGTCGACCGAGACCCCCACCCGGCCGGCCGTGGCGATCCAGGCGACCTCGACGCCGGTGCTCAGCTACGCCCTCGCGCACAACCGCGTCCCGGTGGTCAGCCGGCTGTCGTTCACCAACCACGGGGCCGCCGTCCGCGGGGCGACGGTGCGGCTCGGCGTCCAGGACGCCGAGGGCCCCATCGGTGCCCCGGTCGAGCTGCTGGTCGACCTCGACGAGGGCCGCACCACCGTGCTCAGCGACGTCGGCCTGGTGGTGGACCCGGCCGCGATGCTGCCCATCGAGGAGCAGCGGCCCGGGTCCGTCGAGATCGACCTGCTGGTCGACGGCGAGGACGTCGCCGGCACCGCCGTCCCGGTGCAGGTGCTCGCCGCGGGGCAGTGGCTGGCCGCCCCGGTGCCGCTGGCGCTGGAGATGCTGGCCGCCCACGTGCTGCCGCACCACCCCGCCGTCGCCGCCCTGGTCGCGGAGGCCGGCGCGCTGCTGGCCGAGCGCACCGGGGACCCGTCGGTGGAGGGCCGCGACGCCTCCCCCGAGCGGGTCGACGCCGTCGTCGCGGCGCTGGCCGAGGCGGTGCGCCGGCGCGGGGTCCGGCACAGCGAGGCCGCGGCGGGCTGGGCGGACGTCGGCCAGAAGGTGCGCACGCCCGGGGACGTCCTCGACGGCCGGGTCGGCACCTGCCTGGACACCGTCGTCACGCTGGCCGCGGCGCTGGAGCGGGCCGGGATCCGGCCGCTGCTGTGGCTGGCCGACGGCGCCCTGCCCGGCTCCACCGGCGGGCACGCCTTCCTCGGCTACTGGCGGGAGGAGCGCAGCGGGGAGAGCGCCGCGACCACCGACGTGGCCCCGCTGGTGAACCTGGTCGACCTGGGCCTGGTCCGGCTCGTGGAGACCACCCTGCTGACCACCCGGGGCGGCGAGGGCCCGGCCGACCCGGCGGCGCTGCACGCGGCGGCCTACGACCGGTGGCTGGCCGGGGACCTCGACCGGGTCCTCGGGGTCACCGACGTCCACCGGGCCCGCCGGGACGGCATCGTCCCGCTGCCGGCCCGCACCCGGGGCCGGGACGGCACGGTCCGGGTCGTCGAGTACCGCCCGGCCGAGCACGGCGCGGCCCCCGCGCTGCCGCGCACCCCGCCCCCGGCGGTCCCCGGCCGCCCGGCCACCCCGGCCCGCGTGCAGCAGTGGAAGAACAGCCTGCTCGACCTGTCGCTGCGCAACCGGCTGATCAACTACACCGAGCGCTCGGGGCTGCCCCTGGCCGTGCCCGCCGAGCACCTGGGGAGCCTGGAGCGGCTGCTGCACAGCGGGGTGGCCGTCGCGCTGCTCCCCTGCGACCGCATCCCGGCCGTCGCCCGGGAGCGCGGCGCGACCGCCGCCGCGGACCTGCCGGCGGCCCAGCTGGCCGAGGTGCTGCTGGAGCGCAGGGCGGTGCACGCCGAGGTCACCGAGGGCAGCTACCTGCCGCGGCTGCGCAACCTGGCCTACAAGGCCAAGACCGTGGTCGAGGAGACCGGTGCCAACAACCTCTACCTGGCCCTGGGCAGCCTGGTCTGGGAGGTCGACGGGCGGCCGCTGCGCTCCCCGCTGGTGCTCGTGCCGGTCACCCTGGTGCCCACCGGCCGCACCGGCACCTACCGGCTGGCCCTCGACGACACCGGCGCCAGCACGCCCAACCACTGCCTGCTGGAGAAGCTGCGCCAGCAGCACGGGCTGACCGTGCCGGGGCTCACCGACCCCGCCGACGAGGCCGCCGGCATCGACGTCGACCGGGCGATGCAGGCCGTGCGGCAGGCGGTCGCCGACGCCGGGCTGCCCGCGCGGGTCGAGCCGAGCGCCGACCTCGCGGTCCTCCAGTTCGCCAAGTACCGGCTGTGGCGCGACCTCGACGAGCACTGGGCCGACCTCGCCGGCAACCCGCTGGTCGACCACCTCGTGCACCGGCCCACCGAGGCGTTCGGCGACCCGGTGCCGGCCCCGGCCCGGGTGGACCTCGACGAGCTCGCCGCGCGGTGCCCCGCCCCCGCCGACGCCTCGCAGCTGCAGGCCGTCGCCGAGGCCGCCGCGGGGCGCACCTTCGTCCTCGAGGGCCCGCCCGGCACCGGGAAGTCGCAGACCATCACCAACCTGCTGACCCGCGCGGTCGCCGACGGCAAGCGGGTGCTCTTCGTCGCCGAGAAGCGGGCCGCGCTCGACGTCGTCGCCCGCCGGCTGGAGGCGGTGGGCATGGGCCCCTTCGCCCTGGACCTGCACGACAAGGGCAGCACCGCCGCCCAGGTGCGGGCGCAGGTCAAGGCCGCCCTCGAGCACGCCGTGACCGTCGACGAGCAAGGTCTGGCCGCCGACGGGGAGGACCTGCGCGCCGCCCGCCGGACGCTCGCCCGCTACGCCGACCGGCTGCACGCCGAGAACGCCGCCGGGCTGAGCTGCTACTCCGCGCGGACGGCGGTGCTCTCGGTGCGCGACGACGTCCCCCGGCTGCCGCTGCCGTCGCTGTTCGTGGCCGCGGCCGCCCCGGAGACGCTGACCGCCGTCCGCCGGGCGCTGGCGCTGCTGCCCGACATCGCCGACCTGGTCCGGCCCTCGCCGCGGCACGCCTGGGCGTTCGTCGACACCGCCCGGGTCGACCTGGTGGCCGCCCAGCAGGCCGCCGCCGCGGTGGACGCCGCGATCCGCGACCTGCCGGCCGAGCCGCACCTGGCACGGGCCCTGCGCGAGGTCCGGACGCCGGCCCACCTCGACGCGCTGGCCCACCTGCTCTCCGGCCCCCCGGTCGCGCTCGACGTGCTCGACGAGGTGCCGACCGGCCGCTGGACGGCGGCGACCCGGGCGCTGCTGGCCGAGGTGGCCGCCTTCGCCACCGCCGTGCACCCGGGCCTGGAGCGGGCCACCCCGGAGGTGCTCGGGCTGCCGCTCGGCGAGCTGTTCGTCGCCGCGCAGACCGCGCAGGCCGCCCGGTTCTTCCCCCGGCGGGCCGGGCTGCGGGCGGTCCGCGAGCAGCTGCGCCCGGTGCTGCGGCCCGGCGTCAAGCTCCCGCTGAGCGAGGTGCCGGGGGTGACCGCGCAGCTGTGGCGGCTGCAGCAGGCCGTCCAGGGGCTGGCCGCGCGGGTGGCCGTCGTCCCGGGGCTGTCCACCCCGCCCGGCTGGAACCCGCTGCTGGAGCCCGGCGTGGTCGAGGCCCAGGTGGCGTGGCTGCGCACCGCCGGGGCCGCGGCCGACAGCGCGGCCGACTTCGCCGTCGCGCTGCGCCGCTACGTCGTCGCCGGGCCCGGCCCGGACGCCGCCGCGGCCGCCGCCGTCGCCCGGCTGCGGGACGCGCTCACCGCGCTGCTGCGGGTGTGCAGCAGCGACCCGGCTCGGCTGGCGCGCTGGTGCGGGGACGACGGCGTGGTGCTGCGCTGGCAGATGACCCGCCCCGAGCGCGGGGTCGAGCACACCGGGCTCATGTCGCTGCGCCGGTGGGCCGACTTCCTCGACACCCTCGAGCCGCTGCGCGCCGCGGGCCTGCACGACGCCCGCGACCTCCTGGTGTCGGGCCGGCTGCCCGCCGACGACGCCGTCCGGGCCTTCGAGCACGGTGTGGCGCGCAGCTCCGAGGCCGAGCGGCGGCACGCCAGCGGCCTCGACGACTTCGACGCGGCCGCGCACGAGCGGGCGATCACCCGGTTCACCGCCGCCTCGCGCGCGGTGCGGGCCCACCTGCGGACCGCGCTGCCCGCCGCGGTGCTGGCCGGCCGCCCGGCCGCGGACGACGACCGGCTCGGCGCGCTGCAGCGGGAGCTGGGCCGCTCCCGCCGCGGGCTGGGGGTGCGCGGGCTGCTGGAGCGCTACGGGGACCTGGTCACCGCGGTGATGCCGTGCGTGCTGGTCAGCCCCGACTCGGTGGCCCGGTTCTTCCCGGCGCGGGCGGGCCTGTTCGACCTGGTGGTCTTCGACGAGGCCTCGCAGATCCGGGTGGCCGACGCCGTGGGCGCGCTCGGCCGGGCCCGCTCGGCGGTCGTGGTCGGCGACAGCCGGCAGATGCCGCCGACGTCGTTCCTGGAGCCGTCGTCCGGGTCCGCCGACGACGACGCCACCGACCTGCTCGGCACCGCCGTGGAGGACGAGGAGTCGATCCTCTCGGAGTGCGTCCAGGCGCGGGTGCCGCGGCACTGGCTGTCGTGGCACTACCGCAGCCAGGACGAGTCGCTCATCGCCTTCAGCAACGCCACCTACTACGACAACCGGCTCTCCTCCTTCCCGGCCCCGACGCACGGCCGGCCCTCCCCCGCGGTCGACGGCCGCGGCATCTCGCTGGTGCGGGTCGAGGGCACCTTCCACCGCAGCGGCGCCGGGCGGTTGCTGCGCACCAACCCGCTGGAGGCCAAGGCGGTCGTCGCGGAGATCCGCCGCCGCTTCGACGCCTCCCCCGACCGGGTGCCCTCGATCGGCGTGGTCACGTTCAACGCCCAGCAGCGCTCCTACATCGAGGGCCTGCTCCGCGACGCCGGGGACGAGCGGCTGGTGGAGGCCCTGGACCGCACCGACGGGGAGGGCCTGTTCGTGAAGAACCTGGAGAACGTGCAGGGCGACGAGCGGGACGTCGTGCTGTTCTCCACCGCCTTCAGCGTCGACGACCGCGGTGTCCTGCCGCTGAACTTCGGGCCGCTGAACCGGGTCGGCGGCGAGCGGCGGCTCAACGTCGCGGTGACCCGCGCCCGCCGCCAGGTGGTCGTCTTCTCCTCCTTCGACCCCGCCCAGCTGCGCGCCGAGCAGACCTCCTCGGTGGGCGTGAAGCACCTGCGCGCCTACCTGGACCTGGCCGCCCTGGGCACCGACGCGCTGCCCCGGGACGCCCGGCCGGCCGCCGTCCCCGACCGGCACCGCGAGCAGATCGCCGCGGCGCTGCGCGAGCGCGGGCTGGTCGTGCGCACCGACGTCGGGCTGTCGGACTTCCGGGTCGACCTGTCGGTGGCGCGCGCCGCGCACCCCGACGTCCCGGTCATGGCGGTGCTGCTCGACGGCCCCGCCTGGGCCCGCCGGCGCACCGTCGGTGACCGCGACGGGCTGCCGGTCGAGGTCCTCTCCGGGATGCTCGGCTGGCCGGTGGTCGAGCGGGTGTGGCTGCCGACCTGGCTGCGTGACCGCGCGGCGGTGCTCGACCGGCTGGTCGCCGCCGTGGACGCCGTGCCGCCGCCCGCCGACGGGCCGGCCCCGGTGGCCGCCCCGGAGCCGGTGGCCGCCCCGGCCCCGGTGGCCGCCCCGGTCGTCGAGCCGGCCGCGTCCGCGCTGCCCGCCCCCCGGGTGGTGGCCCCGCTGCTGTGCTCGGTCCCGGCCGCCGTCGCGGTGGTCGAGCCGGTCACCGCGCCGGGCACCGCGCCGGGCACCGCGCCGGTGGGCGCGGCCGCCGAGCCGGTGGCCGCGCCCACCGCGCGGGCCGCCGCACCGCGGGCGGCCCGCCGGCCCGCGCGCACGGCGCCGGCCCTCGAGGGCGAGTCGCCGTTCGTGCCGTGGCTGCCGAAGCCGGCCGGGGACCGCAAGGCCCTGGACCAGCTCGCCGACGCGAAGGTGGCCCGCACCGTGCGCCGGGTGCTGCACGCCGGGCTCAAGGCCGAGGGCCCGGTGCACCGCGACCGGCTCACCCGCCTGGCCGCGGGCGCCTTCGGCCTCAGCCGGGTCGGCGAGGCCCGCCGCGACGCGCTGCTCGCCCTGCTCCCCGCCGACTGCCTCGACGGGGAGTTCGTCTGGCCACCGGCCCTGGACCGCGCCGGCTGGACCGCCTTCCGCCGGCAGGCCTCGGCCGCGGACCGCTCCCTGGAGCAGGTCGCCCCGCAGGAGGTCGGCAACGCGATGGTGGCGCTGTGCCGGGCCGCGGGCCCGCTGACCCGGGAGGAGCTGTTCCCGGCCGCCGCCGAGGTGTTCGGGGCCCGCCGCCGGACCGGGTCGCTCACCCCGCTGCTGGCCGCGGCCCTCGACCGCGCGGTCGCCGCCGGCCGGCTCGGCGAGCGGGAGGACGGCGCCGTCGTCGTCCCCTGACCGCGCCCGCGGGGCGGGTGGTCCACCCTCCCGGGCACACGGCGGGTCGACGGGCGCCGGACTCCGGGTCGGCTCCGGGTGTTCCCGGATGGTCCGGGGGCGCCCGCGGCGGCGACGATGGCAGACCGGGCAGGACGGCGACGTCGCGGGCAGCGGCGCTCCCAGGAACGGGCTCTACCGTCGTCCCCACCGGCGCCGACGACGAGGAGGGCCCTCCCCAGGTGGACGAGACCATCGACCTCGCCGGGCTGGCCGGGACCCGCCACGTCGACCCCCTGGAGGACGGCGACCCGCGGCAGATCGGCCCCTACCGGCTGCTGTGCCGGCTCCCCCGCGGCGGGCAGGGCGCCGACGTGCTGGTCGGCCAGGCCGGCGCCGACCCGCTCGTGGTGATCAAGCGGTTGCCCGAGGCGGCACCGGAGCTGGCCCGCCGGCGGCTGGCCACGGAGGTGGCCAACGCCTCCCTCGTGAAGAGCTCGCGGGTGGCGCGCATCGTCGACCAGGACCTCACCGCCGAGGCCCCCTACTACGTGCAGGAGTACGTCGCGGGGACGCCGCTGGACGAATTCCTGGCCCAGCGCTCCGGCGGGCTCAACGACGAGGAGCTGCGGCGGATCGCCATCGGCCTGCTGCGCGCGCTGCGCGACGTGCACGCCGCCGGGGTGGTCCACCGCGACGTGAAGCCGGGCAACATCATCATCGCCGGCTCCGACGTGTGGCTGGTCGATTTCGGCATCAGCCGCTACATCGGCCCGGAGCCGGTCCCGGGCACCGCCACCACCGGCATCGCCGCGCTCGGCACCAAGCTGTTCGCCAGCCCCGAGCAGCTGCAGGGCGCGGTGCTCACCGAGGCCAGCGACGTCTTCAGCTGGGGCATGGTCATCGCCTTCGCCGCGGGCGCGGTGCACCCGGTGGACCCGGACGACGAGCTGCCCGACTCCGACTACTTCCTCGCGCTGCGGGCCGGACGGCTGTCGCTGGCCGCCGTCCCGCCCAACCTGCTCGACAGCGTGACCCAGGCGCTGCGCTTCGACCCGGCCCGGCGGCCGACCGTGACCCAGCTGGCCCGGCAGGTCGAGGCGCGCACCCGCTGGCTGGGCGGCGCCTCGCAGATCCCCGACCCGCGGACCACCCTCGGCGACCTGCGCTCGGTCGACGCGGTGGTGGAGGCCGGCCGGTACCAGCTCTCCCGGCTGGAGCGGGCGGTCGCCGACACCCGCAGCGGGTACGCCGCGGCGCTGGCCCTGGCCGTGCTCGCGGGCCTCGTCGTCGGGCTGGTCCTGGCTGTGCTGTTCCACGTCGTCGTCTAGCAGCCCCTGGAGGAGCACCCACGTGTCCGGCATGTACGAACGGGCCCTCGCCCAGCAGCGGCTCGACGCCCGCCGCCAGCGCTTCCGCGAGCGCCGGCGGGTCCTGCTGGCGGTCTTCTGCGCGGCCGCCGTCCTCTTCTTCGTCGTGTTCGTCCGCTGACCGCGATGCGTGCCCGCGTCTGCCCCCGCTGCCTGGAGCCCCTGACCGCCGCCGTCTGGCGCGACGCCGCCGGCGTGCCGCGCCGGCCGCCGGTGACCCGCCGCTCCCGGTTCCCCCGCTGGCTGGAGCCGCTGCGCGCCGACGCTGCTCCGGAGCCCACGCCGCGCGACGCCGCCGGAGCGGCCGCGGCGCACGTGGTGCCGACCTGCCCCCGCGGGCACCGGCTGCCCCCGGCCTACCTGGAGCGGCCGACGGTCGTGCTCGGCCTGGTCGGCCTGACCGGCGCCTCGAAGAGCACCTACCTCACCGTGCTCGTCGACCTGCTGCACGAGGGCGCGCTGGCGCCGCTGGGCATCTCGGTGGAGATGGAGGAGGACAGCGCCGCCCGCTTCGACGAGCACCGCTACCGGCTGGTCGTCGAGCGCCGCCAGCTGCCGCTCACCCTGCCGCTGCTGGGTGAGGGCACCAGCCCCGAGCCGTTCGTGCTGGTGCTGCGCGGGCCCGGCCGGGGCGGGGTCGAGCGCGCGCTCAACCTGGTGGTCTTCGACGCCTCGGGGGAGCAGCTGTACCGCAGCGAGGACATGGGCCAGTACGGCAAGTTCCTGTACGCGGCCAGCGCCCTGGTCGTCCTGGTCTCCCCCGGCGTCTTCCCGGGCCTGCGGCACCTGGCCGACCCCGGGGAGGAGGGCCTGGGCCTGTCGCGGCACACGCAGATGGTGGTCAACCTCGCCGCCCTGCTGCGCAGCGCCCGCAACCTGCACCCCGACAGCCCCGTCGCGGACGTCTCGGCCGCGGTCGTCCTCGCCAAGGCCGACAAGCTGCGCGCGCTGCCCGACTTCCCCGAGGAGGCCCTGCGGGACGTCGACCTGGCCGCGCGCCCGCTGTCGTCGTGGTTCGCCGACGTCCGGACGACGAGCTCGCGGCTGGTCGACTTCCTGGAGCTGCGCGGCGGGGCCAACCTGCTCACCGCGCTGCTGCACCGGCTGCCCCGGCCGACCGTGCACGCGGTGAGCGCCACCGGCGCCGACGCCCGGGACGGCGGGTACCCCACCATCGCCCCCGTCGGGGTCCTCGAGCCGCTGCTGGTGCTGCTGGCCCGGCACGGCTTCCTCGCCGAGGAGGGCCTCGACCCGGAGGAGACCGGCGCGCGCCGCGAGTGGTCCCGGTGACCGCCTGCCCGCAGGCGGTCTACACCTCCGCCCGGCGCACCCTCGAGGGCCCGGGCTTCGGCGTCTTCGCCGTGTCCGCGGGCTGGCCGGCCGCGATCGGGCGGACCCGCGCGGCCCTCGGCGGGCTGGTCGCCGGCAGCCCCGGCGGCGGGGAGGCCTTCGGGGTCGTCCACCGGGACGGCGGCCGGCTGCTCAGCCGCACGGTCGCCGCCGCCGCCGACGGCTTCGGCCGCGAGGGCAACTACCTGGTCCACCTGCTGTGGGACGGCGCCGGGCGGCTGGGTCCCCGCGACCTGCTGGCCGTGCGCCGGGCCGGGTTGTTCCTCGACGCCCTCCCGGCCGACGCCGAGCCCACCACCGACCTGCCGCCGCTGCCGGTGCCCGAGCCCGAGCGCGCCGCCCCGGTGCTCAGCGGCGAGGACGTCGACGCGCTCACCCCGCCGCTGGCCCGGCTGCTGGCCGCGCTGGCCGGTCACCGGGGCGAGCTGACCCTCCCCCCGGTGACACCAGGGGGCCGCGACGTGGCCGCGGTGCTCTTCGACGTGCTGCCCCGGACCCTGGCGGCGCCGGTGTCGCTGAGCGCGGGCCCGGCCGCCGACCGCGGCGACCGGGCGCCGGTCCGGGTGCGCCTGGACGCCGCCCCCGCCGCGGGACGGCGGCCCACCGCGGCCGACACCGAACGGGCCCGCGCCCTCCTCGAGGCCGCCGGCAAGGGCGACCTCGCCCCGGACACGCTGACCGACGTCCGCCAGCTGGACGTGTGGCTGTTCGCCGACGCGTGGGCCGACGCCGACGCCGCCGACCTCACCCCCGAGCAGGTCGGGTGCGTGCTCGACTCGACCGCCGCCCCGCGCTGGCTGGCCCGCGGCCGCAACACCGTCGCCGCGCTCGAGCTGGCCGACGACCCGCACGTCCAGCGCCCGCTGGCGGGGGCGGTCGCCCGGGACGCCGCCGCGGCCCTGCGGGTGCGCGAGCAGGTCCTCGCCGGGCTGCTCGACGAGGTGCTCGACGGCGCCGAGGGCCCCGGGGAGCGGGCGGTCGAGCTGGCCGCGCTCACCCAGGGCGACCTGTGCCGTGCGCTGGCCTCCGCGGTGGCCGGCGGGCGGCGGGTGGCCCGCCTGGGCGGCGAGGCGCGGCTGCTGGTCGAGCAGACGCTCAGCCTGGGCGTGGAGCTGCCGCTGCTGGAGCTGACCGACGACCTGTGGGAGCTGGCCCAGCTGGCCACCCGGCGGCGGGTCGTCGGTGACGCGCTGGTCGCCCAGTGGCCCGCCGCGCCGGCCGACCGCCGGCCGGCCCTGCTCGGGCACCTGCTGGTGGCCGACGCCGGCTGGCTGTCCCGGCTGGAGCCGGTGCTCGCGCCCACCGGGCTGCCGCAGGTGCTGCGCTGGGCGGCGCTGCGGCTCGACGCCCCCGGGGTGGAGCGGCTGGCGCTGACCGTCGCCACCGGCGGCGCGGCGGGGAGGGGGTGGGCGCTGCGGGAGGTCCTCCTCGGCGCCGAGCTGCCCGCCGACGAGGCCGCGGCGGTGCTCGCCCGCAACCTCACCGTGCTGCTGGCCGACGACGGCTGGCCGCGGGACGTCGCCGCGGCCCTGGCCCGCGGTCGCACGGGCGGCGAGGACACCGGGAACCGGCGGCGCCGCGGTCCCCGGCGCCGGGGCGAGAGCGGGCGCTGACCCCGTTCCGCCGGGCGCCCCGGGTCGGGCAGAGTGGTCGGCATGCCGGATCCGGCCGACGCCCCGGGACTGCTCCTCGTCGTCTGCGACCCGGTGGTGGGCCGCGGGCTCGCCACCGACCTCGGTGCCCGGTACGGCACCGCCGGGGTCCTCGCGGCGGCGGACGGGGCGGAGTGCCTCCGGGTCCTGGAGGTGCGGTCCCGCGTCGTCGCGGTCGTCCTCGTCGCGAGCCGGCTGCCCGACGGGTCCGGCGTCGACCTGCTCCGGGAGGTGCGCCGGCGGCATCCCGCGGTGCGCCGGGCGCTGCTGAGCCCGCAGTACGTCAGCGACCCGGCCGAGTACGACGAGGGTCGCCTGCTCGGCGAGGCACTCGCCGAGGGCGTCGCCCAGGCGGTGGTGCCCCGGCCGTGGCGGCCCGCGGCCGACCGGCTGTACCCGCCGCTCGACGACCTCCTCGAGGGCTGGCGGCTCGACCGCGAGGCCGAGGTCGCCACGGTCACGCTGGTCTGCCCGGCCACGTCGGCGCACGGCAACGAGCTGCGCGACCTGCTCACGCGCAACGGCCTCCCCCACGAGTGGCTCGAGCCGGGGTCGGAGCGGGGCCGCGCCCTCCGCGAGCGCGCCGGGGCGGCGGAGGAGCAGGTCGTCGTGGCCCTGCACAACGGGGCGCTGCTCGTGGACCCCGGCCCCCGCGAGATCGCCGAGCGGCTCGGCGTCCGGATCCGCCCCGAGCGCGGGACCTACGACCTCGTGGTCGTCGGCGCCGGACCCGCCGGGCTGGCCACCGCGGTCTACGGCGCCTCCGAGGGCCTGCACACCCTGGTCGTGGAGGCCGAGGCCTTCGGGGGCCAGGCGGGCACCAGCTCGCGCATCGAGAACTACCTCGGCTTCCCCAGCGGCATCAGCGGCGGCGCGCTCATGCACCGGGCCGGGATCCAGGCCGGCCGTCTGGGCGCGGAGACGGTCATCCCGCAGCGGGTGACCTCCCTGCACCGGCGGGAGGGCTGGTGCGTCGTCGGGCTGGACGCGGGCGCCGAGGTGCGGGCCCGGACCGTCGTCCTCGCCCTGGGCGTCTCCTACCGGCGCCTGCCCGCCGAGGGCACCGAGGCCCTCGTGGGCAGCGGGGTGCACTACGGTTCGCCGACCGTGCAGCTGCCGGGCGTGGCCGGAGGGCAGGTGTTCATCGTCGGTGGCGGCAACTCCGCCGGTCAGGCGGCCGTGCGGCTGGCCGAGTCCGCCGCCCGGGTGACCCTGGTCGTCCGGGCCGGCTCGCTGGCCGCCGGCATGTCGCACTACCTGGTCGGGCAGCTCGACGCGCTGCCGACCGTCCGGGTCCTGACCGGCACCGAGGTGGCGGCCTGCCACGGGGAGGGCCGGCTCACCGGGCTGACCCTGCGCTCCGGCTCCGGGGACGTCGAGGTCGCCGCGGACGCGCTGTTCGTGATGATCGGCGCCGTCCCGGGCACCGGCTGGCTCCCCCCGGAGGTGCTGCGCGACCCCGCAGGCTACGTCCGCACCGGGCCGGACCTGCCACCCGCCGGCGAGGGGGAACGCTCCCGGCAGCTGCTGGAGACCGCGGTACCCGGCGTCTTCGCGGTCGGGGACGTCCGCTCGGGATCGGTCAAGCGCGTCGCGGCGGCCGTCGGTGAGGGGTCCGTCGTCGTCTCGCTCGTGCACCGGTACCTCGCCGAGCTCGGGGAGGCGGCCGACGCCGCGCGGGTCGGCGTCTGACGGGTCGGGCGGCCGGGGTCAGGTCCGGCCGAGACCGACCAGGGTCACGTCGTCGGAGGCCGGCGGGTCGAGCGCGGCCAGGACGTCGTCCAGCAGCTGCTGCGGGTCCCGCCCGCCGGCCACGGCCGCGGCCCGCAGGGCGTCGAGGCCGTCGGCGACCGTCCGGCCGCGGCGCTCCACCAGCCCGTCGCTGTAGAGCAGCAGCCGGTCGTCCCCGTCCAGCTGCACCGTGCCGGCCCGGTAGTCGGCGTCGTCGAGCAGCCCGAGCGCGGGGCCGCGCGCGTCGCGCACCAGCTCCGCGCCGGCACCGGTCAGGTGCAGGACCGGCGGGTGCCCGGCGTTGGCGACCACGACGCGGCCGGTCTCCGGGTCCAGCTCGACGACCACGGCGGTGGCCAGCTCGCCGGGCAGCAGCGCCGCGACCACCTGGTTGAGCCCCGCCAGCGCGGCCGCGGGACCCAGGTCGCGCAGCAGGTGGGCGCGCAGGGCGTGGCGGAGCTGGGCGGTCACCGAGGCAGCGGCCAGGCCGTGCCCGGCGACGTCCCCCAGCACCACGGAGAGCCGGCCGCTGGGCAGCGGGACCAGGTCGTACCAGTCGCCGCCGACCACGTCGTCGGCGCTGGGCCGGTAGCGGGCGGCGAGCGCGACCCCCGGGACCTTGGGCAGCTCCTCCAGCAGCAGGGTGCGCTGCAGGGCCGAGGCCAGCCGGTTGTCCTCCTCGGCGCGGGCCAGGGAGGCGGCGGCCACCTGGCCGGCCACCGCGCGCGCGGCCGCCACCTCGTGCGGTCGCCACGGGCGGGCGGTGCCCCGGACGGTCTCGGTCCACGCGGCGAAGGAGCTCCGGGGGGACAGCCGCGGCCCGGTCGGCGTGGGCACCGTCGGGGTGCTGTACGGGTTGCCGCCCCAGGTGACCTCGCGCGGGGTCTCGGGGCGGAACCAGGCCAGGAAGTCGCCGCGGCGCCCGCCGACCGGCACCGCCAGCACCCCGGCGGCGGTGCCGGCGAGCCCGGCCGCCCCGGGCAGCACCCGGCCGAGCGCGTCGGTGACCTCGCAGCCGGCGTCGAGCAGCGCGGTGACCAGCGGCACCACCCGGTCGGCCGGCGGCGTCGTCCCGAGCAGGCGGAGGCGGCCCTCCAGGCGCACCGCGGCGCCGCCGGCCGGCACCAGGTCCAGCACCGACGGCTCGCCCTCGGTCAGCACCCGCGCGGCCGTCCGCGGGGCCCGCCCGAGTGCGGCGACCACCTGGGCCTGGCGCTGCGCGACACCCACCACGTCGTCCCGGTCGCCGGCCTCCTCGAGGGTGCGCAGGAGCAGCGAGGCCGTCCGGCCGAGGAACTCCGCGGCGACCCGGTCGGGGTGCGACGGACGCCGGAGGCCGGCGTAGTGGTGGCAGGAGACCAGGCCCCACAGCCGGCCGCGGTCGACCAGCGACACCGACATCGAGGCGACCACGCCCATGTTCGCCAGGTACTGCAGGTGCACCGGGGAGACGCTGCGCAGCACCGCGCCGGAGAGGTCCAGCGGCCGCCCGGTCGACGGGGTGGGCGTGGGGACCAGCGGCACCGGTGCGTACGTCGCGTCGGGGATCAGCCGCATCCAGTTGCGGGCGTAGAGGGCCCGGGCCTGGGCGGGGATGTCTCCGGCCGGGTAGTGCAGCCCGAGGAACGGCTCGAGGTCCGAGCGGCGCGCCTCGGCGACCACCTCGCCGTTCCAGTCGGCGTCGAAGCGGTAGACCATCACGCGGTCGAAGCCGGTCAGCTGCCGGACGTCGCGGGCCAGCACGTCGGTCAGCTCGGCGAGGGTGCGGGACGCCGAGAGCCGCTGCAGCACGGCCGGGAGCCGGCGGTGCCAGGCCGCCCCGGCCTCCTCCGAGCCGGCGACCGGCTCCCACTCGGTGACCAGCAGCCCGTCGGCGCGGTGCAGGACGACGTCGAACTCGGCGGCGCCGACCCGCAGCCGCAGCGGCTCGGCGCCGCCCGGGTCGTCCGGGCCCTGCGCCTCGGCGGCCGCGCGCAGCCGGTGCAGGTCGTCGGGGGCCAGCAGGTCGGGGAGCGCGCGGACCGGGCCGAGCAGCGCCACGGCGTTGGCGGAGGCGACCTCGACCTCGAGCCCGGGCTCGGTGGCCGCGAGCAGGGCGCCGTGCGGCTGGACGGCCCCGGGGACGGCGATGGGCTCCTCGGCGCAGCCGGCCAGCGCCTTCTCGTCGGCCCCGGGGACGGCGGGCGGGGGCGGGGGGACCGGCTGCGCGGACGACGTCGTCATCGCCGCCGGCCCTAGGGGCCGACCTCCGGTTCGCTCAGCGTCGGCGACTCCACGATCGGGACGACCGCCTGCAGCTCGAGCAGGTCGAGGACCAGCCACACCGCCCGGTTCGCCGCCGGGCAGACGACCTCCAGCGCGGTGCCGGCCGCGCGGGCGCGGCGGGCGGCGAACGCGAGGGTCCGGGCGCCGGAGGAGTCCAGGAAGGAGGTGGGGGTGAGGTCGATCACCAGCGAGCGGGGCGCCTGGGACAGCTGGGACATCACGGCGTCGGTGAGCTGCGGGGCCGTGGCGATGTCGAGCTCGCCCCGTACCCTCAGCCCTGGTCGCCCGAGGACCGACGTCCGCTCGATGTCGAAGAGCACGTCCGGTCCCCTCTCGTGGTCACTGGCCTCCCGGAAGGGTAGTTGCCACCGCTCAGGGAAGCAGGCTCTGCATGGACATCAGGTTCAGCGTCCGCCTTCCGGTGGACGGCAGGAGCGTGCCGTTCGTGCGCGGGCTGTGCCGGCAGGCCCTGGAGCACCTGGGCATCTCCTCCGAGGTGGTGGGCGAGATCACGCTCGCCCTGACCGAGGCCTGCGCCAACGTCGTCCAGCACGCCGGCGACCACGGCGGGTACGAGGTCGAGGTGGCCATCGACGACCGGCTGTGCGTGATCAGCGTGCGCGACGACGGCGAGGGCTTCGACCCCGCGGCGCCGGTGCAGGTCGAGGACCCGCTGCTCGGCGGCGGGCGCGGCCTGCTGCTCATGCAGGCGCTCGTCGACCGGCTGGACTTCCGGCACGACCCCGACGGCCGGCACCGGGTCACCCTGGAGAAGCGCCTCTCCCCCACCCCGTCGCTGCGCCTCGTCGACCCGAGCTGAGGGTGGTCGCCGGCTGATGGCTGTCCCGGGAGAGGTCCTCGCGGCCCGCTACCGGTTGGACTCCCTGGTCGCCACCGGCGGCATGGGCGAGGTCTGGCGCGCCCGCGACCTGGTGCTCGACCGGCCGGTGGCGGTGAAGGTGCTGCGCGAGGAGCTCGCCGCCGAGGCCGGCTTCCGCGCCCGTTTCCGCGCCGAGGCGCGGCTGGCCGGCGGGCTGGTGCACCCGAACGTCGCCACGCTGCACGACTACGGCGAGGAGGTCACCGGCTCGCGGCACCGCGCCTGGCTGGTGATGGAGCTGGTGGACGGCGAGCCGCTGTCGGCGCTGCTGGCCCGCGAGCGGCGGCCGGCACCGGACCGGGTGCTCGACCTGCTGCGGCAGGCCGCCGCCGGGCTGGCCGCCGCGCACGCCGCCGGGATCGTGCACCGCGACGTCAAGCCGGCCAACGTCCTCCTCCGCACCGACGGCACGGTGAAGCTGACCGACTTCGGCATCGCCCGGTCGGCGGCCAGCCTGCCGGTCACCCGCACCGGGCAGGTCATGGGCACCGCCCAGTACCTGGCGCCGGAGCTGCTCCGGGGCGCCGCGGCGACGCCGGCCAGCGACGTCTACTCCTTCGGCGCGGTCGCCTACGAGTGCCTCGCCGGCCGCCGCGCCTTCGACGGACCCGTCCCGGCCCAGGTGGTGCTGCAGCAGCTCGAGCGGGAGCCGGACCCGCTGCCCGCCGACGTCCCCGGCCCGCTGCGCGCCCTCGTGCAGCGCACCCTCGCCAAGGACCCGGCGCGGCGCCCCCCGGACGGTGCGGCCCTGCTGCGGGCGCTGACCGCGGCCGGCTCCGGGCACGGGCCCGCGCCCGCCGACGACGCGACGCGGGAGCTGCCGGCCGTCGGCGCGGCCGCCCCCGCCGGCACCCGGGTCCTGCCGCTGCCCCCGGCGGCCGCGGACCCGGTGACCGCGGTCCCGGGGAGCGGGGTCCCGGGGAGCGGGGACCCGGCGCCCGCGGACCCTCCGGGGCGGCCGGCCCGCCGCCGGTGGCTGCTGCCCGTGGCGGCGGCGTTCCTGGTCGCCGCCCTGGCGGTGGCCCTCGTGCTGGGCCTCGGTGAGGGCGGGGAACCGGCGTCCGAGCCGGCGCCGAGCAGCCCGTCGACGTCCGCGCCGGCGCCGCCGGAGACGGTGACCGTGTCCGGTGCCGCGCTGGTGGGCCGGCCGGTCGACCAGGTCGAGGCCGAGCTGGCCGCGCTGGGGCTGGTCGTGCAGCGGCGTCCCCTGCAGACGGCGGACGTGCCGACCGGTCAGGTGATCGCCGTCGACCCGACCGGCGAGCTGCCCCCGGGCTCGACCGTCACGCTCACCCACGCCACCGCCCCGGCGCCGCCCGCCCCGGCGCCGGCTCCCGCCGAGGACGACGAGGACGGGCCCGGCGACGAGGACCCGGAGGACGCCGGCTCCGGCAACGGCGACGAGGGCGGCGGCAACGGCGACGAGGGCGGCGGGAACGGGAACGAGGGCGGCGGCAACGGGAACGAGGGCAACCAGGGCAACGGCAACGGCCGCGGCCGGGACGGCTGACCGGCCGCCTCAGCGGGCCGGCGCGACCTCCCGGGCCAGGGCGGCACCCCACTCGCGGGCCCGGTCCTCCTCCCCGGCCTGCAGCGGCCCCTCGGCCGCGGTGACGCGGAAGTGCTCGGCCGGCGCCACCAGCCGGCAGCCGCGGTCGGTGAGCAGCCGCTCCTCGGTGCGCGACGCGTGGTCGAGGTGCACGAGCATCCGCGGGTGGTCCATGCGGGTGTCGAAGGCCGCCGCGGCCAGGCCGGGCGCCTCCAGGGAGAGCTCGCCGAGCCACTCCCGCAGCCCGACGTCCACCGTGGCCAGGTGCAGCTCGGGGTGGTCGCGGACGGCGCCCTCCCGGGTGGCGCGGCGCGGCATCGCCATCGCGTGGTTGGGCCCGCCGACCACGAGCAGGGCGACCTCCGACCCGATGCGGGTCGGCGCCTCGGCCGCGGCGACCACCGTGGCGGGCAGCTGCCCGGACAGGCCGTCGGCGACGGCGCGGGCGATGGTGCGGGCGTTGCCGAACAGGGACTCGTAGACGACCAGGGCGCGGGTCACGGCGTCCTCCTCTCGGAGCGGGGGCGGTACCGACGCTAGGGGCGGTACCGCCCCGGGGCCGCCGACCGAGGTCCGCTCCGGTGCGGGCCGGAGGTCCCGGTGGGGGTCCCGGGGAGCCTGCGTCCGCACCGGGTGGCGTCGCCGGCCGGCCGGTCAGCTCCGCCAGCGTGCGCGGACGTCCTCGGCGAAGGCCGCGTACTCCCGGACCGGCAGGACCTCCTCCAGCGTGAGGTGGTGGCTCATCGGCAGCGCGCCCATCACGATCCGGTCGAGCTCGTCGTGCGACTCGACGTCGACGATGCCGATGACCCGGCGCTGCCCCGAGACCTTGTAGAGGCTCTTGATGACCCCGGCCCCCATCGCACCGATCGCCGCCTGCGTCTCGCGCTCCCACTCGTCCCAGAACTCGTCGCGGTCCAGCCGGGTGTGCTCGACGCGGAAGCTGAGGTGGAACAGCATGGGGCGCTCCAGGCACTCGGGCGGTCGGGCGCCGCCGCGGACGGGGTGAGCGACAGCCTGCTCGCGACCCCGGGCACGGGCAAGCCGTCCGCGGGGTACGGGGCACCCGTGGAGACGATCAACGACCGACTGCTGAACTGGGCGTCGATCCTCGAACCGACCACCCGCCTGCAGGCCGAGCGGACGGCGTCCATGCCGTTCATCCACCCGCACGTGGCGCTGATGCCGGACGCGCACCTGGGCAAGGGCGCCACCGTCGGCTCGGTCATCCCCACCGACGGTGCGGTCATCCCCGCGGCGGTCGGGGTGGACATCGGCTGCGGCATGGACGCCGTCCGCACCCGGTTCACCGCTGCCGACCTCGCCGGCCGGGACCTGGCCGTGCTGCACCGGCAGATCGCGCGGGCGGTGCCGCTGTCGGCCGGCCGGTACAACCGCCGGGTGCGCGACTCCGCGGCCGCGCGGGTGGCCGAGCTGCGGGAGCTGCCCGGCGCCGCCCAGGCCGACGGGGCCGCGCCGAACTGGCCGCTGCAGCTGGGTTCCCTCGGCTCGGGTAACCACTTCATCGAGGTCTCCCTCGACGAGGCCGACCGGGTGTGGCTGTTCCTGCACTCGGGGTCGCGCGGGGTGGGCAACCGGCTGGCGTCGAAGCACATCGCGGTCGCGCGGGAGCGCTGCCGCGGCGAGCACCTCCCCGACCGCGACCTCGCCTACCTGGTCGAGGGGACGCCGGAGTTCGACGCCTACGTCGAGGCCCTGCTGTGGGCGCAGCGGTTCGCCGCGCTCAACCGGGCCGAGATGGTCGACCGCGTCGCCGAGCAGGTCTCCCGGTTCCTCGGCACGGAGGTGCAGCGGGTGCAGGAGGTCTCCTGCCACCACAACTACACCGCGCGGGAGACCCACCTGGGCCGGGAGGTGTGGCTGTCCCGCAAGGGGGCGATCTCCGCGCGCCCGGGCCAGTGGGGTCTCATCCCCGGCTCGATGGGCGCGGCCTCCTACGTCGTCGTGGGCCGGGGCCACCCCCTGGCCCTGATGTCGGCCCCGCACGGCGCCGGGCGCAACCACTCCCGGGGCGCGGCCCGGCGGCTGTTCACCCGCGCCGACCTGGACCGGCGGATGGCCGGCATCGCGTGGGGCCGGTCGGACGCCTTCCTCGACGAGCACCCGGAGGCCTACAAGGCGATCGAGGTCGTGATGGCCGACGCCGCGGACCTGGTGGAGGTCCGGCACACGCTGCGCCAGGTGGTCAACGTCAAGGGCGACTAGGGCCTGCCGTGGCGATCCGCTCCCGGGCGGATCAGGCTCGAGCGGGCGTTCGTCCGCCCCACCCAGGCAGAGGTCTACCACCTCGTCGAGGGCGGCGGGGTCGTCGTCCTGGACGGCGTCGAGCACCCGGTGGCAGCCGGGTCGGCCGTGTTCATCCCCGGCGACGCCGAGCACGGCATCCGCAACACCGGCGACGGTCCCCTCCGGTTCGTGTACGCGTTCGCGACCGACTCGATCGACGACGTGGTGTACCGCTTCTCCGACTTCTCCGACGACGGATGACCGTGACGGCTGCCGGGCCGCCGGCGGCAGGAGGAGGCTGGGCGCCGTGATCGCCCACCCGCGCACCTCCCCGGACCGCCCCCGGTCCGGCACCGCCCGCGCCGCCCGGCGGGACCGGGCCCGGCTGGCCGGCATCACGACCCGTGGTGACCGGTTCGACCCCGACGCGGTCGCGGACCTGCCCGAGCCGGCGCGCCGGCTCCTGCGGCACGCGGTGGCGCCGGGGACCCCGCTGTGGCGCTCGGCCGAGCTGCGCATGCGCGGGCGGATCCGGATCGGGGCGTGGCGGCCGTTCACCGCCCGGCAGGTGCTCGCCCCGCCCACCGGCTTCGTCTGGGCGGCGACCGCCCGGTTCGCCGGCCTGCCCGTCACCGGCTTCGACCGGCTCACCGACGGCACCGGCGAGCTGCGCTGGAAGCTGCTCGGCCTGCTGCCGGTGCTCACCGCCACCGGCCCCGACGTCACCCGCAGCGCCGCCGGCCGGCTCGCCGGGGAGGGGCTGTGCTGGCTGCCCACCGCCTACCCGGACGTCGTGTGGTCGGCCGGCGAGGGCCCGGACACCGTGACCGCCACGTACCGGATCGGGCACCGGTACACCGGGGGCGACCGCACCGGGGACGACGGCACCGGGGAGGAGGTCGCGCACCTCCGGGTCGGCCCGGACGGCGGGTTGCGGGAGCTCGTGCTGCAGCGCTGGGGCGACCCGGGCGGCCGGCCGGCCGGGCGGTACCCGTTCGGCGTCGCGGTGGAGGCCGAGCGCACCTGGCAGGGGGTCACCGTGCCCTCGGTCGTCCGCGCCGGCTGGGACCGGGGCACCGACCGCCAGGCCGAGGGCGAGTTCTTCCGCGCCGAGATCACCGACGTGACGTTCCGCTGAGCACGGCACGCGAGGCCGGGGCCGCGTATCCGCTTGGCCGGGGCGAGGGGTCCTGCGAGGCTCGGGGGCATGCCGCCCAGCACCGCCGGCGCACTGTTCGACCGGTTCCTGGCCACTGCGGAGGCAGTCGCCCAGGCACGGCCCGAGGTGGACGTCGAGGTGGCTCGGGAGGCGCTCCTCGAGGCGGCGACCCTGCTCCACGACGGCCTCGTCCTCGACGACCTGGACGCGCACGACGCCCGTGCGGTCATCGCGGGGCTCTGCGCCGATCTCGTCGCCGAGGACCCGGGCGCCAGGCTGCGCGCACGTTCCCGGGCGGCGTCGGAGGACCCCGGGGACCTGCACGACCCGGAGCGCGTGTCCGCGACCTACCTGCTCGCCGCGGCGACCCTGCAGCTCTGAGCGCGCCGTCCCGGTGTGCGGGGGGGCGGGGGGGGGGGGGGGGGGGGGGGGGGGGGGG
>NZ_JBJGYK010000047.1:0-31809 GCF_054049955.1 Geodermatophilus sp. SYSU D00758 | reverse complement strand
GCCCGCCCCGGCAGGGGCGGGCGCCGTCGCACGTCCGGGCCCGGTCCGGCCCGAGGGGTACCGTGGGCGATCATGAGCGAGACGGTGGCCCCGACCCCCTCGTCCGACACGCCTCTCGCGCCCGGCGGCCGCAAGCTGCTGCGCCTCGAGGTCCGCAACAGCCAGGTCCCCATCGAGCGCAAGCCCGAGTGGATCAAGACGCGCCTGAAGACCGGCCCCGAGTACACCGAGCTCAAGTCGCTGGTCCGCCGGGAAGGGCTGCACACGGTCTGCGAGGAGGCCGGCTGCCCCAACATCTACGAGTGCTGGGAGGACCGCGAGGCGACGTTCCTCATCGGCGGCGACCAGTGCACCCGGCGGTGCGACTTCTGCCAGATCGACACCGGCAGGCCCGCCGACTTCGACGCCGACGAGCCCCGCCGCGTGGCCGAGAGCGTCGCGACGATGCAGCTGCGCTACGCCACGGTCACCGGCGTCGCCCGCGACGACCTGCCCGACGGCGGCGCGTGGCTCTACGCCGAGACCGTCCGGCAGATCCACGCCGCCGTCGCGGGGTGCGGCGTCGAGCTGCTCATCCCGGACTTCAACGCCGACCCCGACCAGCTCGCCGAGGTCTTCTCCTCCCGGCCGGAGGTCCTGGCGCACAACGTCGAGACCGTGCCCCGCATCTTCAAGCGGATCCGGCCCGGGTTCCGGTTCGAGCGCTCGCTGGCCGTGATCACCGCCGCCCGCGAGGCCGGACTGGTCACCAAGTCCAACCTCATCCTCGGCATGGGCGAGGAGCCCGACGAGGTCGTCGAGACGATGCGGGCCCTCCACGAGGCCGGCTGCGACCTGCTCACCATCACCCAGTACCTGCGGCCCTCGCCGCGGCACCACCCGGTGGTCCGCTGGGTCAAGCCGGACGAGTTCGTCGGGTTCCAGCAGCAGGCGGAGGAGATCGGCTTCCCCGGCGTCCTCGCCGGGCCCCTGGTGCGCAGCTCCTACCGCGCCGGGCGGCTGTACCAGCAGGCCGTCGAGGCCCGCGGCCTCACCCCCTCCGTCTGAGGTGGTCACCGGGCCGGTCCCACCGGGACCGGCCCGGCGCGCCCCTATCCTGGGGGCATGGCACGCAGCAAGCCCACAGACCCCTCCGCGCCCACCGGCAAGGCCGGACGGGGGCCGGGCGCCGGCGCCCGCGGCCGGTCGGGGGCGACTGCGGCCGGCGGCAAGGCCGGCGCCGGCAAGCCGAAGAAGGCCCGCGGCGGCCGGCTGAAGCGGATCGGCAACCAGGCCCGCATGATCAAGCAGGCCTACTCGCTGACGCGCAAGAACGACCCGAAGCTGCCCTGGGTCATGCTCATCGCGTTCGTGGCGGTGGCCGCCGTCATCGAGCTGGTCGCCATCCTGTTCGGGGCGCCGTTCCTCTTCCTGCCGATCGCCGTCCTGTTCGGCCTGCTGGCGGCCATGGTCGTCTTCGGCCGCCGGGCGCAGGGATCGGCCTACCGCCAGGTCGAGGGCCAGGCGGGCGCGGCGGCCTGGGTGCTCGAGGGCATGCGCGGCGACTGGCAGGTCTCCTCCGGGGTCGCCGCGACCACGCAGATGGACGCCGTCCACCGGGTCACCGGCCGGCCCGGCATCATCCTCGTCGGGGAGGGCGTCCCCTCCCGGGTGCGGCCGCTGGTGGCCCAGGAGAAGAAGAGGATCGCGCGGATCGCCGGCGACGCCCCGATCTACGACCTGCTGGTCGGGGACGAGCAGGGCCAGGTCCCGCTGCGCAAGCTGTCCCCGCACGTGATGAAGCTGCCGCGCAACCTCTCCGGCGCGGAGCTCAACGCGCTGCGCAAGCGGCTGTCGGCGCTGGGGGGCCCGCGCATGCCCGTCCCCGGCGGCCCGCTCCCGGGCGGCCGGCAGATGTCGGTCAGCCAGCGCCAGGTCCGCCGGCGCTGACCCACCGGGGCCGAGCGGAGTGCAGGGGGCGGGAGAACCTCGTCCCGGGTACTCCGCTCACGCGCTACGCGCGGACGACGGCGGTCCCGGTCACCCGGTCGTGCAGCCCGCGGCCGTCGGAGTCGACCACCAGCGCGGGCACGAGCAGGCACAGCAGCGCCGTCCGGACGACGGCCCGCCACGGTGCCAGCCGGGCCCCCTCCCTCGGGTGCGCCAGCCGGAGGCCGAGCAGCCGCATGCCGGGGGTCTGCCCGAAGAGGGCCAGGCTCACGACGGTGACCGCCGCGAAGGCCACCAGGCTCCAGTTGCCCGGCAGCTCGGGTGCGGTGAACAGCCCGGCGACCAGCGCCGAGGCCAGCGCGTCGACGGCGAAGGCCGCGACCCGGCCGGAGAACGAGGCCAGCGATCCCGGCCCCTCGGCGGGCAACCCCAGCGCGGCACCGCGCGGGCGTTCCTGAGAGGGTGACGGCACGTCCCTGACCATGCCAGCCAGCGTATGACCCGTCCGCAGCCCGCCCGCCCGGCCGGGACGGCGCCGGGCCCGCGACACGCCGCAGCCCTGTTTACCGCCCCGAAACAACCGGGACACCGCGGGGCAAAACCCCGCTCGTAGGTTCCCGGTCGGCTGTCCGCCCACTCCCGGAGGATCGATGTTCACCAGTCCCGACGAGGTCGCCGCCTACATCCGCGACAACGACGTCGAGTTCGTCGACGTCCGCTTCTGCGACCTGCCCGGCGTCATGCAGCACTTCACGGTCCCGGCGTCGAGCTTCGGCGAGGACACCTTCTCCGACGGGCTCGGCTTCGACGGCTCCTCGATCCGCGGGTTCCAGGCGATCAACGAGTCCGACATGCTGCTGCTGCCGGACGCCAACAGCGCTTTCGTGGACCCGTTCCGCAGGCACAAGACGCTCAACGTCAACTTCTTCATCCACGACCCGATCACGCGGGAGGCCTACAGCCGCGACCCGCGCAACGTGGCGAAGAAGGCCGAGGCGTACCTGGCCAGCAGCGGCATCGCCGACACCGCCTACTTCGGGCCCGAGGCGGAGTTCTACATCTTCGACTCGATCCGGCACTCGACCGGCATCAACGAGGGCTACTACCACATCGACTCGGTCGAGGGCTCCTGGAACTCGGGCGTGGCCACCATGCCCGACGGCGGCCCGAACCTGGGCTACAAGACCCGCGCCAAGGGCGGGTACTTCCCGGTCGAGCCCTACGACCACTACAGCGACCTGCGCGCCGAGATGATGCTCAACCTGGCCCGGGCGGGCCTGGAGCTGGAGCGGGGCCACCACGAGGTGGGAACCGGCGGTCAGGCGGAGATCAACTACAAGTTCGACACGCTGCTGCGGTCGGCCGACAGCCTGATGCTGTTCAAGTACATCATCAAGAACACCGCCTGGGCGCACGGCAAGACCGCCACCTTCATGCCCAAGCCGCTCTACGGCGACAACGGCTCCGGCATGCACTGCCACCAGAGCCTCTGGAAGGACGGCGAGCCGCTCTTCCACGCCGAGACCGGGTACGCGGGGCTGTCGGACACCGCTCGCCACTACATCGGCGGCCTGCTGGCGCACGCCCCCTCGCTGCTGGCCTTCACCAACCCGACGGTGAACAGCTACCACCGCCTGGTCCCCGGCTACGAGGCGCCGATCAACCTCGTGTACTCGGCCCGCAACCGCTCGGCGTGCTGCCGCATCCCGATCTCCGGGGACAGCCCGAAGGCCAAGCGCATCGAGTTCCGCGTGCCCGACCCGTCGGCCAACCCCTACCTCGCCTTCTCGGCGATGCTGATGGCCGGCCTCGACGGCATCAAGAACAAGATCGAGCCGCCGGCCCCGGTCGACAAGGACCTCTACGAGCTGCCGCCCGAGGAGGCCCTGGGCATCGAGAAGGTCCCCGCGTCGCTGGACGCCGTCCTCGACAACCTCGAGACCGACCACGAGTACCTGGTCGACGGCGGGGTGTTCACCCCCGACCTGATCGAGACGTGGATCGAGTACAAGCGGGAGAACGAGATCGACCCGATCCGCCTCCGCCCGCACCCGCACGAGTTCGCGATGTACTACGACATCTGATCGACGGGGGCGGCAGCGCCCCTGGCCTGCAGGTACACGCGGCCCCCGCCAGGGTTCCCCCTGGCGGGGGGCCGCGCTGGGTCCGGCCCCGTCCGCGCGCATCACGGTGATGGGCGGGGCGGGAGGTAGTCGCTCCGCCCGGGTGACTGCCGTGCTCGCCGGATCCTGGACCGGCAGTCCGGTGAACCTCGACCTGCCGTCCCCATCCGGACCATCGAGCACGTCGCGGCCGCCTTCCACGTCTCGGTGGACGCCGCCCGGGTGTGATCCAGCGCGGACAGCCGGTCTTCATCGCCGTGTGGGGCGGGTCGGCGGTCCTGCCGGTGATCGCGATCGTGGTGCGTCTGCTGTCCGACGGTGGCCCCGCGTCGGAACTGCTCGTCGCCGCGGCCGCCGTCGGTGTGCACCTCCCGACGGCGGCGGTCGACGTCCCGCTGTGGTGGACGAACGCGACAGCCGACACGAGAACCGCCTGGTGCAGCAGCAGTGGCACGGCTGGGGCTCGCCGATCGGTCCGGGGCCGGGCCTGCTCTGCGTGGGGGGCTTCTTCGTCCTCCTGGCGCTGGGGCTCTCCGTCCTGGCGTCCATCGGCCAGGGCGGATCCACGCGGGGCCACCCTCGAGCCACACGGAAGCGGGAGAAGCTCACTGTCAGCGGGGCGGTCGCCGTCCGTTCGCGGCTGCGGTACCTCGAGCTGATCCAGACGGCGGTCGATCGGTTCATCGCCGCCGAGTCGCGGCAGTGTCCAGGCGGCCGAGCACCTCCACCAGCACGTCACGGCCCTCCGGAGCGGCGACCAGGTGAACAGCTCACCGGTGCGCGCACTCCGGCTCAGGCACAGGTGGCGCCGGTCCTCCACCGCGGGCAAGGGCGCCGGGTCGCTGCCGCCGTCAGGCCGCCGGCCGGCGCGCGACGAACACTGCGTCGATCGGATCCCCGGGCGCAGCGTGCACGGAGATGCCGGTGAAGCCGGCGGCGGTGAGCAGCGCGATGGCGCGCTGCTCACCGTAGGCCGTACCCAGCCCCTCGCCGCCGGCCGCGCGCGCCACCGGCAGGCAGTGCAGGGCGCTGACGGCGTAGACCATCGGCGCGAACGGGTTGCCGACGTTGTCCTCGAGGTCGCTCGACACCCGGGGGTCGATCATCAGCAGCACGCCGCCCGGCCGGAGCGATCGACCGGCGGCCACCAGCACGGCCTCGGGATCGGGCAGGTCGTGGATGGTGTCCACCGTCAGGACGAGGTCGACGGGGTCCGGCGGCGCCAGCGCGGTGACGTCGCGCCGTTCGAAGGTCACGTTCCCCAGGCCGCGGTCCGCGGCCTCCTGGCGCCCGCGGTCGAGGGCGTCCTCTGCCAGGTCGTAGCCGACGAATGTCGAGGCGGGGAAGGCCTGGGCGAGCAGGACGGTCGCGTGTCCGGTGCCGCAGCCGAGCTCCATGACGCGGGCCCCGGCGCGCAGCCGCTCGACCAGCCCCGGAGCGAGTGGCAGCACGTCCGCCACGAGGTGCTCGTCGAAGGCGTTGCGGTTGGCGGCGTCCATGACGTCGGTGAAGTCCGGCCGGAAGTCCTCGTAGGGCACACCGCCCCCCGTCCGGAAGGCCGCCGCCACGGCGGCGAGGTGGGACCCGAGGTGGGTGATCATGCCGCTGAACCGGGCCAGGTTGCCGGAGCCCGCACCGGTGAGGCAGGCGGCGTGCTCGGGCGGGAGCGTGTAGGTCCGCGTCGCTGGCTCGAACGCGACGACGCCGGCGGTCGTCATCGCGCCGAGCCATTCACGCGCGTACCGCTCGTGCACCCCGGCGCGGTCGGCGATCTCGGCGGAGGACCCCGGCGCCTGAGCCGCGGCCTCGAAGAGCCCGGTCCGGTCACCCAGGTCCACCAGGTAGGTGAGCAGGCCCCCGGTGTAGTGGTCGAAGAGCGTGCTGGCGAACCGTTCGACCCGCTCCGGATCGAGAGATGTGGTCATGCGAGAACTGTCCGCGCCCGGGGCTGGCGATTCACGAGGCGAACGGCCCATCGCGCACCGATCTGCCCGCCCCGCTGTTCGACCCGCCTCTTCCCGCAGGTCGAGCGGGTCCTGCACGCAGACCTGCCGCTGACGGGCATCCCGACCTCCGCACCGGGCTCGATGCCGCCACTGCGCCGAGCGGCCGGCACCGTCAGCGTGCGGTGTCGGCCACGGTCGCCAGGCCTTGCGGGTCGGTGATCCGGATGCGGTCGCGCTCGGTCTCGACCAAACCCTCGGTCCTCAGCCCGGCCAACGTGCGGGTGACGACCTCCCGCACGGTCCCGACCGCGTCGGCGAGCTCCTGCTGGCTGATCCGCGCCTCCAGCTGCGTGCCACGCTGGGTGCCGGTGGCCAGGTCGAGCAGGTGCCGGGCGATCCGGGCGCGGACCGGGAAGAAGGTGTTCCGCGCGAGCTCGTCGAGCAGTCCCCTCACCCGGCGGCTGAGCTCATCGGCCAGCCACAGCGCGACCCGGGAGTCGTTGCGGGCCAGCGCGGCGAGCAGGTCGGGTGGGGTGCGGGCGACGGCTGCGTCGGTGACCGCGTGGGCGGTGACCGGCACGCTGCCGGCGACGACGATCGGCGCGCCGAGCACCTCGCCGTGGCGCGCGTAGCGGATGGTGACCTGCCGCCCCTCCGGGGAGGTCATCGCCACCCGGATCAGGCCGGCGACGACGAGGTGCAGGCCGACCGGGTCGCCGGGGTGGTAGAGCGTCGTCCCGGCGCTCGCGCGGACCAGCGTCGCGTCGGCCAGGATCCGGTCGACCACCGGTACGGGCAGGTCGCCCAGCGGCCCGGCCTCGACGGCGGCCATCAGCTCCGGATCCCGCACCGGCTCACCGTGGCACGAACCCGGCGGCCTGTGAGCCACCTGCGTGACCGGAGTCACCGAGCAGTCGACCGGTGTCACTGACCGGCCGCCTCCCCGGGGTGACGGTGGGCGCACCGCCGAGAACGGCTCGGCGCACCGCCCGAGAGGACGTTCCCGTGACCAGCAGCCCCCGCCCCACCGTCGTCACCGTTCCCTGCTTCTCCGGCGCCCCCTGGGACCTGGACTCCCTCACCCCGTTGGCCGACCACCCGCTGCGGACCATGCGGCTGCCCGACGGGGTCGACGACGTCGAGCACCACGCCGACTTCGTCGCCGCCCGGGTCGCCGACCTCGACGACTACGTGCTCGTCGGCGACTCCTTCGGCGCCGTCGTCGCCCTCGCCCTCGCCGTCCGCCGGCCCGCCGGCCTGCGCGCGCTGGTCCTCTCCGGCGGCTTCGCCGCCGACCCGGTCACCACGCTCACCGGACGCGTGAAGATCCGCGCCGCCCGGTTCCTGCCCGGCCCGCTGTACCGGCAGCTGGTTCTGCGCATGCACGCCGCCGCGCTGGCCTCCCCGTTCGACCGCGACGCCGAGCGGCCGCTGTCCACCCAGCAGACCCGGCAGCTGTTCCTGGACAACACCCCGTGGCGCAGCTACGTCGCCCGCGCCGACGCCGCCCTGCGCGCCGAGTACACCGAGCAACTCGGGCGCATCACCGTGCCGACGCTGATCCTGACCCCGGAGCACGACACCCTCATCGGCGAGCACGCGGCCACCGTGCTGCGCACCGGCATCCCCGGCGCCGTCGAGCACGTGCTGCCGAGGACCGGCCACATGCTCCGGTTCACCCACCCGCGCCGCTACGCCGCGCAGATCGCCGATTTCCTCGCCGCCCGGCTCACGCCCGCCCGGGCCGACCGGTGACCGGGCCACCCATCGAGCCCAGGAGGACGGGACGGACCCGGAGGCCGGCCGTCGTCCGCGGAACCGGAGCCCGCCTCGGGTCCACGGACCCATGACCGACGGCGACCCGCTACCTGCCGACCGATCTCGCGGAGTCGCGTGAGGCCCTCGACCCCACCGTCGCCAGCCCGACAGTCCCGTCGGCGCTCGAACGGATCGAGGCGCCGGTGCTCCTCCTCCACGGTCGAGAACCGCCCGGTCGCGGTCCACCGACGGCACCCGCGAGGCCGCCCGGCAGCTGCGCCAGGCGATGGTGCACGAGCTCGACGGCCTGGGCCACCTCGGTCACCCGGTCCACCCGGAGCGGGTCGCCGGGGAGATCGTGCCCTTCCTCCAGGGCGTCCTCGGTCGGCCCAGCACCGGTGCCTCGGATGGCCGGACGGTCCCGCAGCAGCCGGTGCGGTCAGCGGGGAGAGGCCACGGGCACCGCTGGACGTCCGGGGTCGAGCTGCGGGGAGTCCCTGCGGCTGATCGGACCGACCGCTCCGCCCGCGACGCGCGCGACCGGCGCGGTCAGTCCGGCCGGATGTTCTGGTTGAGCCGGAACACGTTCGCGGGATCGTACGTGCGCTTCACCGCGACGAGGCGCTGGTACTTCGCATCGCCGTAGGCCTGGCGGACGCGCTCGTCCCCCTCCTCCATGAGGAAGTTGACGTAGACGCTCATGTGGAAGGGGGCCAGCGCCGACCAGTAGTCCCGCGCCCACCGGCGCTGCTCGTCGAAGCCGTCCGAGGATGCCGTGTTCCCGTTGATGTTGAAGGTGAAGCCGGCACCGCGGCCGTTGAACGCCGTCTCGTCCTCGCCGATCCGAGCCACCGCGCCACCCATCTGCCACAGCGCGATGCTGCTCAGCGGGGAGCTGATCCGCCGGCCGTGCTCGGCGACGACGTCGATGACCTCGTCGCCCAGCTCGGCGACGTCGCAGGAGCGGACGTAGTACCAGCAGCCGCGCCGGAACGACGGGTCGAGCATCTGCTGGTGGGCCACGTAGGGCTTGGGGGCGAAGAGGTCCAGGACCGGGGAACCGAACTCGCGCATCGGTCGCAGCACCCGCCGCCCCTCGTCCACGTCCCCGGCGTAGCAGGCCAGCACCGCGATCACCGGCCGGCCGACGAGCTCGGCCGGGACGACGGGCAACGGCGGGGCCAGTCGCTGCGACACGATGGTCACGAGCTCGTCCGGGCAGTCGGCGAGCCAATCCCGGTAGCGGCGCAGCACCGCCACCGCGTCGTCCATGAGCCAGAAGGTCCCGCCGGCCATCACCTCCGGCCCGAGCGGGTGCAGCCGGAACCGGAAGTCGGTGACGATGCCGAAGTTGCCGCCCCCGCCGCGCAGCCCCCAGAACAGGTCCGGGTTCTCGTCCTCACTCGCCCGCAGGAACTCGCCGTCGGCGGTGACCACGTCGGCCGAGAGCAACGAGTCGACGGTCAGGCCGCACCTGCGCATCACCCACCCGATCCCGCCGCCCAGGGTCAGCCCGGCCAGCCCGGTGTGCGACACGATGCCGGCCGGCACCACCAGGCCGTGCTCCTGGGTCGCCGCGTCCAGCTCGCCGAGCAGCACCCCGGCCTGAGCACCGGCCACCCGCGCGTCGGGGTCGACACGGACACCGTTCATCGGACGCAGGTCGATCAGCAGGGCGTCGTCGGCGGTGGACAGGCCCGGAAAGCTGTGGCCGCCGCTGCGCACGGCGATCGGCAGCTGGTGGTCCCGCCCGAAGCGGAGGGCGGCGCGGACGTCGTCCACGCCGGCGCAACGGGCGACCAGCGCCGGACGACGGTCGATCGAGCCGTTCCAGACCCTCCGGTGCTCCTCGTACCCCTCGTCCCCCGGGGCGATCACGTCCCCGACCAGAGCGGCCCTCAGCCCGGCGACAGCCGTGGCACCGATCCGGCGGGGAGGAGCGCTGTCCGCATCGATCGTGACGGCCATGCGCGGCAGTCTCGGCTCAGTGGGCGGCCGCGGCAGGGACCCAGGTTCCACCCTCCTGGCTCAACCGGATCGGATCGACGATGTCGATGTGGTCGGGATGCGTGCGGATCACGCCGGAACGGCGGAGATCGCGCAGCACCCGGACCACGACCTCGCGGACGGTGCCGACGGACTCGGCCAGCTGTCGTTGGCTGACCCCGACGCGCAGCGCCGGCTGGGCCGGACCCGGGGTCCGCGCCTCCTGCGCGGCCAGGTCCAGCAGGTGGCGGGCGACCCGCTCGCGCACGCTGGAGAACGCGCTGCCGGCGATCTCGTGGATGTAGGTCAGCGTGCGGTCGGCCAGCTCACGCAGCAGCGCCTCGGCCACCAGCGGATCGTCCCGCGCGGCCTGCCGCACCACGTCCGGGGAGAGCCGCAGCAGCGGCGAGTGCACCATCGCCTGGATGCCGGCCGGCATGCGGAAGCCGGAGGCGTACAGCGACACCGCGCCGATCAGCGCTCCGCAGCGGCAGTACCGGACGGTCAGCGTGCGACCGTCCGGGGCGGTGACGAAGGCCCGGACCAGGCCGTCGACCACCAGCTCGAGGTGCTCGGCCGTCTCCCCCTCCCGGTGCATCACCGCGCCCGTCGGGACCTCGACCATGCGAGCCCCCGTGAGCAGCCGCTGGGTCGCCGACGCGGGCAGCCGCGCCAAGCGGGAGGCGGCCAGCGCGGACCGGACGCCGTCGTCCACCGCCTCACCCTAGGTCCGTCCGGCCGCCTGCCGCTGCCCGCCGTGACGGACGAGCCCTCGCTCCCGCGCCGACGCGGGGTGGTCAGCCGGCGCGGCGCGTTCGCCGCCGTCGACCCGGCGGGCGATCGGCCCGCCACGCACCTCCCACGGCCGCGCGGGCTCGGCGATCGGCTTTGCTCCGTGGTCGGGGCGGACGACGATGACGTCGTGGAACCGCTGCTCTGCCCTCGGACGGTCGGGCGGCGTGCCGAGACCGAGTGGGTGCTCAGCTGCGTGGCGGCGGCCGCGCGCGGAGCAGGCCGGGCCACCGTCGTGCTCGGTGAACCGGGGATCGGCAAGTCCCGCCTGGTGCGGTCGGCCACGGCGCGTGCGCGGGACCGGGGCGTCCGCGTCTTCGCCGGTCGGGTCCGGGAGGGGACCGCGGGAGACCCCTTCTCGGTCCTCGGCGAGGCCCTGGCGAGCGGGTTCCGCGCCGACGGCTGGCCGGCCGGTGGGGCGCTGAGGCCGGTCCGGGCGCTGCTCGGCCACCTCGCGGGCGAGGCCGTCCCCGCTCCCCTCGGCGGCCTGTCCCGCCCGGCCGTGGCCGAGGCGCTGCTGCGGCTGCTCGCGGTGGTGGCCGCCGACCGCGGTGCGCTGCTGGTCGTCGAGGACCTGCACGGGGCCGACGAGGACACCCTCTGGGTCCTCGAGTACCTGCTCTCCAACATCGCCGACCACGGCGCCGGATGCCTGGTCTCGCTGCGCCCCGGACCGGCCGGCCGAGCTCTGCCTGCGGTGCGCCGCCTCGCCGACACCCGGGCGGTGCACCTGCTCGACCTGGCCCCGCTGTCCGGTTCCGAGGTCGACCAGATGGTCCTGGCCTGCCTGGGTGTCGACGCCGTCGCCGACGGGCTGCTCTCCTTCGTCCGCGATCACGCCGACGGCGTCCCGTTCGTCGTCGAAGAGCTGCTGGCGGGGCTGCGCCGTTCGGGGGCGCTCGCCCGGGCCGCGGGGGTGTGGACCGTGCACGAGGAGCGGCTGCACCCCGCCGTACCCCCCTCCATCCGGGAGACGGTGGCGGAGCGGATCCGGGGGCTGCACCCGGACACCCGACGGGTCCTCGAAGCCGCGGCCCTCTTCGGCCGGGCGTTCGACTGGCAGCTGGTGGGGCGGGTCACCGGCCTGGACGACGACGCGGTCCTGGCCGGTCTGCGGGAGGCCGCCGACGCTCAGCTCGTGGAGGCCGATGACGGCGCCTACCCCGGTGGCGTGCGCTTCCGGCACGCCTTGACCCGTGACTTCGTCGCCGCCCGGATGCTCCCGCCGGAACGGGCGGCGCTGGCGGCGCGGTGCCTGCGGGTGGTCGCAGCCGAGCACCCCGACCTGCCCGGTGACCGGTGCGCCCAGGCGGCGGGGCTGGCCGAGCTGGCCGGGGACGCCGGCGCCGCCGCGCAGCACCTGCTGGAGCTGGGACGCCGGGCCGGGCGCCGCGGCGGTCTGGCCACCGCGGTCGCTCACCTGTCCCGTGCCCTGCAGTGCCTGGAGAGCGCAGGGGAGGACACCCTGCCGGCCCGGGAGGAGCTCGCCGGTGTCCACGCGCTCGCCGGTGAGGTGGACCTGGCGCTGGACCTGGGCGGCCCGGCACTGGCCGAGCGGCGCGCCCGCGGGGACGACCCGGCCCGGGAGGCCGGGCTCCGGCTGGCGCTGGCGCGGGCGCTGTCCACGGCCGGGCGGTGGGACGCCGCCCGGCGGGAGGTCGACCGGGTCCGCCGCTCGCCGGATCCGGCGGCCCGGCTCGAGGCGACCGCGCTGGGGGCGCACCTGGAGATGGCCCGGGGACGCCCGGCGTCGGCCGCGGCGCTCGCGCGGGCGGTCCTGGACGCGGAGGCCCCGGGGCGCACGCCGGCCGTGGCCTGCGAGGCCTGGGAGGCGCTCGGCCAGGCGCAGCGGCTGTCCGACGTCGCCGCGGCCGAGCGCTCCTTCGCGTCCGCGCTCGCCGAGGCCGAGCGGCACGGCCTCGACGCCTGGCGCGTCCGCTCGCTGCACGAGTTGGGCACCATCGACCTGCTGGACACCATGCGCACCGACCGCCTGGAGGCCGCCCGCCGGGCCGCCGTCCGCGCCGGGATGCCGGCGACGGTCGCCGTCGTCGACTTCCACCTCGCCGAGGCGCTCGTCGCCCGCGGCCGGAGCCGGGACGGTCGGCGGGCCGCCGAACGAGCCGTCGGCCTGGCGCGGCGGCTGCGGTCCTCGGTGCTGGCGCCGGCGCTGGTCACCCTGGCCCGGTCCTACGCGCACGAGCTGCGGGACGACGAGATGGAGCGGGCACTGGCCGACGCGGTGGAGGCCGCTCCCGGCGATCCGTCGGTCACCGCCGGCGCCTGGGGGCGGGCGCGGGCGATGCTCGCGCTGCATCGGGCCGACCCGGACGCCGCCCGCGCCGCGCTGGACCGCGCCGTCGAGGTGCTCCGCGGGCTGCCCGGCCACCACTTCCCGCACTGGGGGCTGTGGGCGCTGCTGCACGCCCTGGACGACGGCGACCCGGAGGGTCGCGCGGTGGACGAGGCCGCCTCCGCGGGCGGGTCCGGCACGCGCTTCAACCGGTGCCTGACGGACGCGGCCCGCGCCGTCCGGGTCGGTGCCTCGGACCCGGGCGCGGCGCAGGCCGGGTTCGAGGCGGCGATCAGGGAGTTGTGCGGCTACCTGGACGCCGACTGGCTGGTCCATCTGGTGCGCTGGCTCGTCGCCCCCGCCGCCCGCCGCGACGGGTGGGGCGACTCGGCCGGCTGGCTGCAGGCCGCCGTGCGGTGGTTCGCCGACCACGACCGGCCCCGCCTGGCCTCGTCCGCCCGCGTGCTCCTCCGTGCGGCCGGCGAGCAGGTCCCGCGCCGCGGGCGCGGGCGGTCCGCCGTCCCGGCGGAGCTGTCGGCGGTCGGCGTGAGCAGCCGGGAGGTCGACGTCCTGCGGTTGCTCGCCGGCCGCCGGTCGAACCGGGCGATCGCCGAGCATCTGGTGCTCTCCCCGCGCACGGTGGAGAAGCACGTCGCGAGCCTGCTGCTGAAGACCGGCGCGGCGAGCCGGGAGGAGCTGGCCGCCCTCGCCCGGGACCTGCCGTCCGCGTCGGCGGCGCCGCCTCCGCGCTGAGCGGGTGGCGTCCCGCCCTAACCGGGTGCTCGGCACCCACGATCGGACCGCGCCGCCGGACGAGCCTGGTCGTGCGCCCGCCTCCCGACCCGGGCGCGCAGGAGGAGACGATGGAACCGTTCGTGGGCGAGCCGTACCTGGCTGCCCCCCGCACGCACGTGATCCCCACCTACTGGCCGGTCCCGGGGGCCGGGGTCATCCCGATGAACGCCTTCGTCATCGACTCCGCCGAGCCGGTCCTGGTCGACACCGGCACCGGCGCCCTGGCGGAGCAGTTCCTGGCCGCGCTGGAGTCGGTCGTCCGACCGGCCCACCTGCGCTGGATCTGGCTCACGCACGAGGACCGCGACCACACCGGCAGCCTCATGCGGCTGCTCGACGCCGCTCCCCGGGCGCGGGTGCTGACCACGTTCATGGCCGTGGGGCGCATCCTGCCCGAGCACCCGTTCCCCCTGGACCGGCTGCGGCTGGTCAACCCGGGCGAGACCGTCGGCGTCGGCGACCGCACCCTGCGCGCGCTGCGACCCCCGCTGTTCGACAGCCCCGCCACGGTCGGCCTGCTCGACGACCGGACCGGGGCGCTGTTCAGCTCCGACTGCTTCGGCGCGCCGCTGCCTGCGGTGGAGCTGGCCACGGCGACCTCCGCCGACGACATCCCCCCGGACGTCCTGGCCCCGGCCCAGCTGGCCTGGGCCTCGGTGGACAGCAGCTGGGTCACGATGGCCGACCCGGTCGCTCTCGGCCGCGCCTTCGACGAGCTCCGCCGGCTGCGGCCCGGCACCGTGCTGAGCTCCCACCTCCCGCCCATGCGGTCCGGCCTGGACCGGGCCGCCGACACGCTGCGCGCGGCCCCCACCACGCCGCCCGTCCCGGGCGTCACCCAGGCCGGGCTCGAGGCCCTGCTCACCTCGATGGGACCGATCAAGGAGACCGCCGATGTCCGTTGACACCACACCCGTCCCGTCGCAGCGCCCCGACACCCCGCACCGGGCACGGCTGTTCCGCATGGAGGGGCGGCTGACCGAGCTGGTCACCGTCGGCCTGGTCGACGAGGGCCTGCGCATGCACAACACCTTCGAGGGCCGCATCGTGGCCGGTGAACCCGCCGGCGGCCTGGTCCACGGCGTCGACGAGTTCCTCATCCGTCCCGACGGCGTCGGCGTCGTCGACGCCCGCGAGGTCGTGGTCGCCGACGCCGGCTCGCTCACCGCCACGGTCCTCGGCTACGCCCACCCGCCGGCGGGGATGCCGATGCCCCCGCTGGAGGTCTTCCTGGACCCCGCGTTCCGGTGGCCCGACGTCCGGTTCGCCATCGAGTGCGGAGCGGTCTACCGGGCCGGCACGACCGCGTTCGACGAGCTCGGCCGCACCGCGGTGGTCCACCTCGGATGGGTCGACATGGCGACCCGCGAGCTGGTCGTCGAGGGCTACCGCGGTTCGGCTCTCACCGAGCCCGACCGGGCGGACGAGGAGACCGGCGCCGCCCGCTGAGTGCCCTCGGGGCATGCCGGTCCCGTTCCGCGGCCCCCGGCCGATCAGAACGGGACCGGCGTGCCCAGCAGACCCGCGCCGGTGCCGCGGCCCGACAGGACCCGGCAGAACTCGACGGCGTCGCAGGCGATCGTCGGCCCGCCGCGGCCCTGCCGGTAGTGACCGCCGGCGACGCCGGTCAGGGTCAGGTCGAACGCCCGGCCGTGCCGGGCCGCCCAGTCCGCCACGACGTCCTCGACCAGCCGCCCGTCGTGGGCCGAGGTCAACTCCGGGTCCCGGCCGGTCGCCCGGCAGACGTCGACGCGGTGCATCCACACGTCCCGGGTGTAGACGACGTCCACGAGGTAGCGCAGCGGCCACGTCTCGTGCACCGGCGCCCCCACCAGCATCGGCACGCCGCCGGCCCACCGGCCCCACATCCGCCGTCGGCTGACCGCCCGTGGCACGGCCTGGACGAACCGCCGCAGGAGGTCGGCCGGGCTCAGGTCCCGCCGGTCGTCGACCTGCACCGCGCTCACCGGGTCCACGTCGACGGCCACCCCCCGGCGCCCCCGGCGGAGCTGCCGGAGCATCTCCCTGGCCGAGGCGTTCGCCTCGGTGGCCCCCAGCACGTGGGCGACCAGCAACCGGACGTCCCACGGTGCGCACTCCGTGGGCCGGGTCCAGTCCTCGTCGGACAGCGAGGCCAGCAGGCCGGCGAACCGCTGGTACTCGGTCCGGGCGAGCCGGACGGACTCCGCACGGGTCAGCCGCGCGGCCACGCTCCCGTCGGTCCCCCTGGGACGGGTCATGTCACGACCTCGGCGGTGCCTCGAGGTGGTCCGTGCGGCGGCCGCCAGGTCACCCGGTCGTCGTCCTCGGTCCCTCCCCCGCCACCGACCGGGACGGCGAGGGCGGTGGCGACCGCGAGGGTCGCCGGATCCGCCGGGCGCGCAGCCGACCCCTGGTCCGTCATCTCGCCGGCCTCCTGGCGCCCCCTGCCGCTGCAGGGAGCCCGTGCCCCTCCGGTCCGCCGAAGCTAGCCCGCACCGCCGCAGGGCTGCAACGGCCCCGGTCGGCACGGGGACCGCGCCGGCCCCCCCGGGCCGGGCTCGCCACCGCCAGGTCACCGACCGGTGCGCAGAAGCCTGGTGGGCTCCTCCTCCCGCTGCCGGTACTCGCGGGCGATCGCGGCCGCCGTGCGGCGGGCGCGCTGACCGGCGGCGGCGAGCAGGCCGGGCCGCATCCCGAAGTTGACGAACCGCAGCCCGGGCAGTGCCGGGGTCTCGTCGTGGGCCACCGGCAGACCGTCGTGGTCGAGCACGTCGAGGTGGCCCACGAGCGGCTCGAGTGCGGGGCGGAGCCCCGTCGCGGCGACGACGGCGTCCACCCGCAGGGCGCTCCCGTCGGCCAGGCACACCCGGTCGCGGTCCAGCCGCTGGACCGCCGCGACCACCCGGATCCGGCCGGACCGCAGGTCGTCCAGGACGGGGCGGTCGACGATGGCCGGGCCGGCGTCGTGCGGCCGGCGCTGGCGGGTGAACGGCCCCTCGTCCGGCGTGGGCAGCCCGACGTCGGTGAGATCGCCGATGGCCAGCCGCTGGAGCGGCCGGACCGCGGCGTCGGCCGCCCGCGGAGGCAGCCGGCGCAGCAGGTGGACCGCCGGGTCGCCGGGCATCCCCGCCACCGACCGGGGCAGGAGGTTCGGGGGCGTGCGTACCGACAGCCACACGTCGCGGGCCCCGCCGTGCGCGAGTTCGTGCGCGATCTCGAGCCCGGACGACCCGGCGCCCGCCACGAGCACGTCACACCCGGCGAACGGGGACGGTTCGGTGTACCCGATCGCGTGGACGGTGCGGATCGAGGATCGGTCGGCGCCCCACTCCGGCGGCACGGTGCCGCGGGCCAGCAGTCCTGTCGCCACGACGACCTCACCGGTGTGCCGGTCGCCGTGGTCGGTGGCGACCCGCCACCGACCTCCGTCCTGGGTCACCTGACGCACGTGCACGCCGGTGCGGACGTCGAGCCCGTTGGCGGTGGAGTAGGCCTCGAGGTAGGCCACCACGTCGTCCCGGCCGGGGAACGTGCCGGCACGCCGCGGGATCCGCCTTCCCGGTAGCCCCGAGAAGGCCCGGCCGCTGTTGAGCCGCAGCCCGCGGTGGCGACCGCGCCAGGCCGCGCCGACGGCGTCCCCCCTCTCGAGCACCACGGCGGGCACATCGCGGCGGCCGAGCTCCGCCGCGGTCGCCAGCCCGGTCGGCCCGGCGCCGATCACCACGACCGGCAGCGCCCCGGCGGAACTCGGAGCAGGTGTGTCGTCGCTCATCGCGGACACCTCCCGTCGGATCTTCCGCGTCGGCTCCCGAGCGTCCGGCCGAGCTGCCGGCGGCGTCCACCCCCTGTCCCGGGGGTTTGTCCGGCCTGTCCGGCGGGTTCGACAGCCCGACGGACCAGGCGGACAGTGGAGGGATGGGCACCGGCCCGGCCGCCGCTCGGGCCGCCGCGGAGCGCGCGGTGGCCCGCCGTTGTGCGCACTTCCGGCCGCCGGAGGACCTGCTCGACGAGGTGGCCGGCATCGTCCGCGGTGCGCTGCCCTATGCGGCCGCCGGGTGGATGCTGAGCGACCCCGCGACCGGGCTGACCACGGCGGTGCACGGCGAGGAGGTCGACCCCGACGTCCAGCGCCGGTTGATCGAGCACGAGCGGACCGTGCCCGACCTGAACTCCTTCGCCGCGCTGGCCCAGCGCCGTTCACCGGTCGGCCGCTTGTCCGCCGAGACCCGCGGACGGCTGATGGTCAGCGCCCGGCACCGCCGGCTGTACCGGCCCCTCGGCCTGGGTGACGAGATCCGCGGGGTGTTCCGCGCCGGCGGTGACTGCTGGGGTCGGGTCTGCCTGACCCGGCCCGCTCAGGCGCCCTGGTTCTCCACCGCGGAGGAACGGTCGCTCGCGCGGGTGTCCGCTGCCCTCGGCGCGGGGTTGCGGCAGGCGCACGCGCTGGCGCAGGCCTGCCCGGAGCCGGGCGACCCGGGTTCTCCCGCGGTGCTGCTCCTGACCGCCGACGGCCGGGTGACCGGCTGCAGCGACGCGGCCCGGCTGCTGCTCGCCGAGCTGCCGGACGACGGGATGCAGCTCCCCGGGGTGGTGCACGAGGTGGCCGCCCGCGCACGCGCGCTCTCCGCGAGCGGAACGGGGCCGGCTGCGAAGGCGCGGGTCAGGGGTCGCGCGGGGCGCTACCTCGTCGTCCGTGGCGGCGTGCTCGACGGGGGTGACGCGGTCGGTGCGCTCGTCGCGGTGCTGCTGGAGCCGGCGCGGCGGGGCGACCTGGCCCCGCTGGTGATGGCCTCGGCGGCGCTCACGGCGCGCGAGCGGCAGGTGGCCCGCCTGATGGCGGGGGGTTCCCCCGAGCTGCAGATCGCGCGGCGGCTGTGGCTCTCGCCGCACACCGTGCACGGCTACGCGAAGGCGGTCTTCGCCAAGCTCGGCGTCGGCAGCCGAGCAGAGCTGGGCGCGCTGCTCGGCGAGGCCGTGGAGCCGGCCGCCGGCGACTGGCGCTCGTAGGCGCTGCGGAAGGTCACGCCCGTTCGTCTCGTCCCGGCTCGGTCGTCGTCAGCCACCGGGTGAGGACCCGGCACGCCAGGTCGAGATTGCCCATCTGGCAGTGCTGATCGGCGTGCTCCGCGGCGGTGAAGGTGCGCACGGTCACCGAGCGCGCGGAGGTCAGCGCCGCGGCTTGTGCGTGGGGCAGCACCGGCGGCTGGAAGGCGTCGTGCTCGCCGTGCATCAACAGCACGTCCTGGGTGACGCGCCCGCTGCCGAGGTGCGCGGCGTTCATCGCGAGGAACCAGTCCATGACGTCGAGCGGGTCGTCGCTGCCGAGGTCGTACAGCGCCTGGTCGACCACGAGGCGCAGCGTCGGCACCATCCGGGCGCGAGCACGGATGCTCCACCGCATGAACCCGCGTCGTGCGAGCATCGCGCGCGCCGCCGGCCGCACCGTCCGCGGGATTCGGTGCAGCCAGTCGTACACCGGAGGCCATGACACGACCCGGTCGATGCGTGGCTCGTGGCCCGCGGCCCGGAGCGCCCAGTAGCCGCCCATCGAGATCCCGACCAGTGACGCCGAGTCGAACGCGAAGTGGTCGAGCACGGCGCCGACCGGGCGCTCCCAGTCGTGGTCGAAGGTCAGACCGCCGAGGCGACGGGCGCCGCCCTGCCCGGGTCCGTCGAAGGCGATCACGTCCCGGCCGGCTTCGGCGATGCGCTGCCAGACGGCGAAGAACTCCTCGATCAGCGAGTCGAAGCCCCCGTGGACCAGCACCGCCCCGGTGGGGCGCGCGCCGCGTGCGGGGTACCGGTACGCGGGCAACGTCGCTCCGGCGCAGGGGACCTCGTGGCGCACGATTACCGTCCCGGCGAGGGCCGCGTCGAACAGGTCCCGGTAGCGCCGGTACCGGGGCAGCTTGTCCGGCGAGCGGCCGGACGTGAAGAACTCCGCCAGCCGAAGGTAGCCCGCGGCCTGCCACGGACGGCCGGCGCGCGCCGCCTGTGCCGACAGGGCGTCGAACACCGGCGCGCAGTCGGTCGGGAACCGGACCTCCGCGGCCGCCCGGCGCAGGTCGTCGGCGTCCGCGAAGCCCAGCGCGTGCGCCCGGTTGAGCTGGTAGTTCACGAACGAGCGTCGGTGGAAGCGCTCGAACCCCACGGGCAGCTCCGCGAGGGGAAGCTGACGCGAGCCCCCACCGGCCATGCCTCTCCACCTCGATCCACGATCCGGGTGAGCACCACGAGTTCGAGATCCGGTCCGCCCGAAGCGGCTCCGGGTTCTCCGCGGTCACGGCAGCCGTCCACGGACCGGTCGGCCACGGCTGTGCGCCGGGTGCGGTGATCCGGGGTCGCCTCCCGACGCGAACGCGGGTGCGCGAGGACTGCGAGCGACTCCGTGGGACCAAGGCCTGTCGTCGCGTCCGCTGGGACCTCTGCCCTGTCCGCTGGGACCCCTGCCGTATGCGTCAGCGCCCACGCTCCGCCCGACAGCAGGATGAACACCACGCCGAGGGTCGACCGTCCGAGGACGAACAGGATCACGGCGACGACACCGAGCACGGTGGCCACGATGCTCAGCTGTCCAGCGGTCATCGAGGCACCTCGTCAGCTGCTCGGACCTGTCCCACCCCGACCCGGCGTCCGTGCTCATCAGCCCGCATCCGATCGCATCGCCCCGCGATCTCGATGCTCCCCGCTGAGTTCCAGCCTGACCGTCGGCCCATCCGTTGCCAGCGGTCACCCGTCCCGTCCGGCCGGGACCATCGACCCCGGCCTCAGCCCAGCCGCGCACCGTCCGACGAGCTCGTCCGCGACCGGTGAGGGGCGCACCCCCGACCGGCCGCCCGCTTCGGCGGGCACCTCCCGGAAGGGAGACGAGGCAGGAGGCCCACGACGGCCGACGGTGACGAAAGGCGCAGCCGGCTCGCAGGCTGCGACTTCTCGAGCACGTGCGCGGAACTGACTGTCCAGGCGCGGGCTGCCGGACCCGGTCCCCCGAGTGGGACCCGGGGCCGTCCCCCCGCGGCCTCCACCGGCACCGGGAGGTCCGCTCGGGACAGCGGTGACGCCGTCCCCGCGGAACGGCAGGATGGGGCGCGCCAGCATCCGGTGCCCTCTCCCGAGGCCGAGCCGCGGAGCCGTGCATGACGCAGCCGGACCGCCGCTCCGGACCGGGGACCGGTTCCCTCCCGCGCCTGCTCGCCGCCGTCGCGCTCGGGTACGCCGCGGGCGCGGTGCTCTCCTTCGCCCTGTTCGAGGCCTCGAGCCTCGGGGCGGTGCTCTTCCCGCCCGCAGGCGTCACGTTCGCGACGCTGGTGCTGACCCGCCCGGCCGTCTGGCCGTGGGTCCTCGCCACGGTGGCGGCCGTGGAGGTCTGCGTGGACCTCGCCTTCGGGCTGCCGGCCCGCTCGGTGCCCGGGTTCGTCCTGGCCAACACCGTCGAGCCGCTGGTCGGGGCGACGCTGCTGCTCCGCGTGACCGGCGGCCGCCCCGACCTCGGCCGCCGGCGCGACCTCGCCGCGTTCATCGGCTGCGGGGTCCTGGCCGGCCCCTTCGTCGGTGCGCTGATCGGCGCGACCACGAACGCCCTCGCCTTCGGGCGGGGTTGGTGGGACTCCTTCCTCCCGTTCTGGGCCGGCGACGGCCTCGGCGTCCTCACCGTGGCCGGGACGGTGCTGACCTGGCAGGCCGGCGGCCGGACGGTCCGCGACCTCGCCGTCCGCGCCGCCCTCGTGCTGGTCACCACCGGCGTCACCGTGCTGGCGTTCTGGCCGGTCACCGTCCCGCTCGCCTACCTCTCGCTGGCGCTGCTGGTGGCCGTCGCCTCGCGGTGCGGCGTCGCCATGGTGTCGCTGGCGGGCCTGGCGGTGACCGTGACGGCCAACGTGGTGACCGCGGCCGGGCGGGGGCCGTGGTCCGAGCTGGCCCGGTCGCCGAACCTGGAGAGCGCCGCCCTGCAGCTGTTCCTGGCCGTCGCCGTCCTGAGCGCCTGGCTCCTGGCGGTCGAGATCGACGAACGGCAGCGCGCGCGCTCGGAGTCCGCGCAGGAGTCGGCGGTGCGCCGCCGGGTGGAGTCGCTGCAGGAGGTCACCGCCGGGCTGGCCACCGCCGCGACCTCGGAGGCGATCGCGGGCGTCCTGGTCCGCCACGGCATCGGCACGGTGGCCGACTCCGGCGCCGTCGGCGTCCTCTCCCCCGACGGGAGCCGGCTGCGCACGTGGACGGCCTCGCCCGACGGCTCGACGGGGTCCGCCCGCGACGTGCCGGTCACGTCGGCCGAACCGGTCGCGCGGGCCTGCCGGGCCGGGGCCCCGCTGGTGACCGGGGACGACGGGACCAGCTCGCTGGCGGTACCGGCACGCATCGGCGACGTGACGGTCGGCGCCCTGGCGTTCGCGTTCGACTCCCCGGCCGCCCGGGACCCCGAGGTGGCCGCCCAGGCCGAGACCCTCGCCGGCCTCATGGCCCAGGCACTGCTGCGCGCCCGCCTCTACGAGCAGGAGCACGAGGCCGCCCACCAGCTGCAGCGCGCCTTCCTCCCGGTGCTGCCCGCGGCGTTGCACGGGGTCGACGTCGCCGGGAGCTACCGCCCGGCCGACGAGGAGCACGACATCGGCGGCGACTGGTACGACGTCTTCCCCGTCGGCCCGGGCCGCGTGGGGTTCGTCGTCGGGGACGTCGTCGGCCACGACCTGCCCGCGGCGGCGGCGATGGGCCGGCTGCACGCCGCGCTGCGGGTGATCGCCGGGGGCCGCGGCGGCGGGCCGCGACGGGTGCTCGACGCGCTGGACCGGGCCGCCGCCGACATCCCGGGCGCGGCCTTCGCCACCATCGGGTACGGCGAGTACGACCCGATCACCTGCCGGCTCCGGTACGCCTGCGCCGGCCACCCGCCCCCGCTCCTGGTCGCCGACGGCCGGGCCGCGTTCCTCCCCGACGGCCGCTCGCTGCCGCTCGGCGTCCTCGACCTGCCCCGGACCGAGGCCGAGCTCACCGCGCCGGCCGGCGCCATGCTGGTCTGGTACTCCGACGGGCTGGTCGAGCGCCGGGACTCCGACCTCGACGCGGGGCTGGAGCGCCTCGCCGAGGTCGTCGAGGGCCTGGAGGGTACCGACCCCGTGCTCTGGCGGGACGCGGTCATGGCCGAGCTCACCGGCGGCCGTCAGGTGCAGGACGACGTCGTCGTGCTCTGCCTGCACCTGCGCGGGGAGGGCCCCACCGGCCCCCGCAGGCGCCGGGACCTGCGCATCGTCCCCACCGAGGGCGGGCGCTGACCGCGGCTCCCCGCGAGGCCGGTGGCAGGATCCGACCGTGCACGCCCTCGTCACCGGGGCCAGCGGCGGGATCGGCCTCGAGCTGGCCCGGCTGCTCGCCGCCGACGGTCACCGCCTCACCCTCGTCGCCCGCAGCCGCGACCGCCTCGAGCAGCTCGCCGCCGAGCTGGGCGGGGCGGAGGTCGTCGCCCTCGACCTGGCCGAGCCCGGCGCGCCGGGGCGGGTCGTGGCGGCCGCGCCGGAGGTCGACGTGCTGGTGAACAACGCCGGGTACGGCGACTTCGGGCCGTTCGAGCGCAGCGACCTGGGGCGGCAGCTGGGCATGGTGGACCTCAACGTCCGGGCCCTCACCGAGCTCACCCACCGCCACCTGCCCGGCATGCTCGCCCGCCGCCAGGGGCGGGTCCTCAACGTCGCGTCCACGGCCGCCTTCGCCCCCGGCCCCCTCATGGCCGTCTACTACGCCACGAAGGCCTACGTCTTGTCGTTCAGCGAGGCCCTGGCCGAGGAGACGCGGGGCACCGGCGTCACGGTGACGGCGCTGTGCCCGGGCCCCACCGCGTCGGGGTTCCAGGCGGCCGCCGCGATGGGGACCTCCCGGCTGGTGGCCGGCCGGCGGCTGCCCTCGGCGGCGGACGTGGCCCGGGAGGGGTACGCGGCGATGCTGGCCGGCCGGCCCGTGGCGGTGACCGGCGGGCTGAACCGGGCCATGGCCGGCGCCGTCCGGTTCGCCCCGCGGCCGCTGGTGCGCCGGGCGGTGCACCGCGCGCAGGAGGCGCGCGGGGCCTGACCGGCGCGGGCCCTGATCCGGCTCAGCCGAGCAGCGGACCGAGCTGCCGGGCGTGCTCCCGGGCGCCCTCGGCGCGGGCTGCGGCCAGCGCGGCGTCCTCTCCCGCGACGGACACCGCCAGGGCGCCGACGAGCACGTCGGACGGCGAGCGCACCGCGACCGCGGCGCACGACACGCCCTCGTGCAGCTGCCCGGCCTGGGCCGCCAGCCCGGTCGTGCGGACCGCGCGCAGCTCGGCGTCGAGGTCCGCCGGGCGGGTGACGGTGCGCGGGGTCAGCGCGTGCATCCGGCGGGGGTGGACCACCTCGCGCCAGTCCGGCTGCTCGGCCAGGAGCAGCTTGCCGACCGCCGAGGCGTGCAGGTGCCGCTCCACGGCCTCGACCGACCGCATCGGGTGGTCGGGGTCGACGTCCACGCAGCGCAGCACCGGCCCGGAGTACACGACGAGGTGGACGGCGTGCCGGACCCGGCCGCGCAGGTCGGCGACCACCTCCCGGGCCGCCGTCGGCACCTGCGCGGGCCTGGTCCACCCCGCCAACCCGGCCACCTTGCGGCCGAGCGCGAACCCGTGCAGGTCGGGCAGGCGCACCAGGTACTCCTCCCCCACCAGCAGGTTGAGCAGGCGGTAGGTGGTGGCCGGCGGCAGGCCGAGGTCCTCGGAGACCTCCTTGGCGGTGACACCGGCACCGGCCCGCGCCACCGCCTCGAGGACGGCCAGCGCGCTCTGCACGGCCTTGGGCTGCCGCCCGGTGATCCCCCGGTCGACCGGGCTCACCGCCGTCGCCCGGCCGGGACGCTGCCCGGCAGCACGCTGCTGGCCGTCGCGGTGTCGTAGACGCCGACCGGCCGCAGCCGCGCCGGGTCGCGCAGCCGCAGCCACGCCGTCCAGCCCAGCCCCGGCAGCATGGCGGCGAGGAAGACGACGACCACCGCGCGGTCCCCGGCCACGGTGATGCCGGCCATCGCGCCCACCAGGACGACCAGCCCGCCGCCGCCGGCCACCAGGCCGCCGACCGCCGCCGGCCCGGTGAGCTCGCCGATGCGGCGCAGGAACAGCGGCATGGCCAGGCAGGCCAGCACGTAGGCCACGACGTAGCCGAAGGCCGAGACGGTGAGCGAGGCGGTGAGCACCGCCCGCGGACCACCGCCGGCCAGCAGGGCCACCACCGGCACCCCGACCACGGCCGGCAGGGCGACGGCCAGCGCCACGTGCGGCGTCTCGAACCGGGCGTGGGTGCGGCCGAGCGCCGCGGGCAGGACCCCCTCGCGGCCCATGGAGAACAGCACCCGGCCCAGCGCGTTGGTCGACCCGGTCACGCAGGCCAGGAACGAGGCGGCGATGCCGAGGTCGAGGACGCGGCGCAGCAGCGCGAGCCCCTCGCGGTCGGCGAGCTCGGCCACCGGCACCGGGCTGGTGAGCACGTCCAGCGGCGCGGCCCGCAGCAGCACCACCTGGGCGGCGGTCGCGGCGACGAACAGCAGCCCCGCGACCGCGGGGGTCCACAGCACCGCGCGCGGGACGGCGACCAGCGGGCGGCGGGCCTCCACGCCGAGGATGGCGGCGCTCTCGAAGCCCATGAACCCGGTGACCCCGAGCACGACCGCCACCGCGACCCCGCCCCAGGTCACCGGCGCGTCGACCACCGGCGCCGCGGTCCCCGGCCCGCCCTGCCCGCCGAGCAGCAGCACGCCCAGCACGGCCAGGACCACCCCGATGGAGAGCACCTCGAGGGCGAGGGCCACCCGGGCGGAGAGCTGGATGCCGCGGACGGTGCACAGCGTGGCCAGGACCCCCAGCCCCGCGGCCAGGACGGCGACGACCCCCGGCGAGGGGCGCAGCCCCAGCAGCCCGGCGGTGTAGACCGCCGCGCCGGTGAGGGCCGACATCCCCACCGCGGCGTAGCCGACCAGCAGCGCCCAGCCGCCGACCAGCGCGCCCACCGGGCCCAGCCCCTTGGCGGTGTAGCTGTAGGTCCCGCCGACCGCGGCCATCCGCCGGCCGAACTGGGTGAGGCACCAGCCGACGAGCAGCACCAGCAGCGTGGCCACGACGAACGCCGGCAGCGTGGCCGCCCCCGACTCCACCAGCACGATCGAGGGCACCACCACGATGGCCGCCGAGGGCGCCAGCGCCGAGACCGACTGGGCCAGCACCTCGGGGAAGCTCAGCCCGCGGCGGCGCAGCCCGGCCACCGGGGACCGGGTGGGCAGCCGGGTGGGAACGGTGCGCTGCCCCATGGCCCTCCTGCCGCCCGCCTGCCCGATGGTCGGCGAGCGTAGCCACTGCGACGACCCGCAGGGGGACGTGTCGGAGGGGCGACGGTCGAATGAGAAAAGGGTGAGCCAGCTCTCATTCGGGGTTACGCGGATGTTTCCGAGATGTTACGGGCAGGTGACCGGGCCGGTCGGCGCGGCGACCAGGGTGGCCCCACCCACGTCCCCGGCGGCCCCGCGCCGCCGTTCCCGGGAGGTCCCATGGCCGTCTCCGACCCGCCACCGACCGCGACCGAAGCCCCCAGCGCGCCGGGAGCCCACCGGCTCCGCGGCGCCCTCGGCCCGGCCGCGATCGTCTTCATGGTGGTCGCCGCCGCCGCACCGCTGACCGTCGTGGCCGGCTCGGTGCCCATCGGCATCGCGGCCGGCAACGGGCCGGGTTACCCGGCGATGTACGTCGTCGCCGCCGTCGTCCTCATGTTCTTCGCGGTCGGGTTCACCGCCATGACCCGCCACGTCCCCAACGCCGGGGCGTTCTACTCCTACGTGGGCACCGGGCTCGGCCGCGCGCCGGGCCTGGGCAGCGCGCTGGTCGCGCTGATCAGCTACGTGACCGTGCAGGGCGCCGTCTACGGCTACATCGGGTTCCTGCTCGGCGACCTGGTGGCCGGGTGGGGCGGGCCCGCGCTGCCCTGGTGGCTGTGGACCGCGCTCGCGCTGGCGGTCACCGGCGTGCTCGGGTACCGGCACATCGAGCTCTCCAGCAAGGTGCTCGCCGTCCTGCTGGTCGCCGAGGTCGGCATCGTGCTGGTCCTGGACGCCGCGGTGATCGGCCGCGGCGGCGGCGAGGAGGGGCTCTCGACGGCGTTCCTCACCCCCGGCGAGGTGCTCGCCGGCGCGCCGGGCATCGGGCTGATGTTCGCCATCGCCGGGTTCATCGGGTTCGAGGCCACCGCGATCTTCCGGGACGAGGCCCGCGACCCCGACCGCACCATCCCCCGCGCGACCTACGCGGCGCTGGCCATCATCGGGGTCTTCTACACCGTCTCCGCATGGGCCATCGTGAGCGCATGGGGCGACAGCCGGATCGTCGAGGAGGCGGCCGCGGACCCGGGTGGCATCGTCGTGGCCACCGCGCAGCAGTACGTCGGCACGGTCGCGGCCGACGTCATGACCGTCCTCTTCGTGACCAGCCTGTTCGCCGCGATCCTGGCCTTCCACAACGTGCTCGCCCGGTACGTGTTCTCCCTCGGCAACACCGGCGTGCTGCCCGGCGTCTGCGGCCGCAGCCACTCCCGGCACGCCTCGCCGCACGTCGCCTCCCTGCTGACGTCGGCCGCCGGCGGGCTGCTCATGGCGGTCTGCGCGATCGCCGGCCTGGACCCGGTGCTCGAGGTCTTCACCTGGCTGGCCGGCATCGCCAGCGTCGGCATCGTGCTGCTCATGCTGCTGGCCTGCCTGGCGGTCCTCGTCTTCTTCCGCCGCACCGGCCGGGACCGCCGCCCGTGGCAGACCCTCGTCGCGCCCGCCCTCGGCCTGCTCGGGCTGGCCGCGATCCTCGTGCTGCTCGTCGAGAACCTGCCGCTGCTCATGGGCGGCTCCACGGCGCTGGGCGTCGGTGCCGGGGTCCTCCTCGCCGTCGCCCTCGCCGCCGGCTGGCCGCTGGCCGCCGCCCGACCGCAGGCGGCGCGGGACCTCGCCGCCGCCACCCCCGCCGACTCCGCCCCGCAGATCTGATCCACCACCTCCGACCCCAGGGAGAACCGTGACCCTCACCGAGCCCACCACCACCGTCACCCACCCGCTGGCGCGCATGACGGCCGCGGAGATCGACACCGCCCGCGAGGTCGTCACCGCCGCCGGCCTGGTCGGCGAGCGGACCAAGTTCGTCTACGTCGGCCTGGAGGAGCCGCACAAGGCCGACGTGCTGGCCTGGTCGCCCGGCGACCCGGTCGAGCGGCGGCTGCGGGTGCTCCTGCTCGACCAGGCCACCGGCCAGGGCAAGGACCTCACCGTCTCGGTCACCGGCCGGGAGGTGGTCCGCGTCGCCGCCATCGACGGCGTCGCCGACGGGCAGGTGCCGATCCTGGACGCCGAGTTCGAGGCGATCGAGCCGATCCTGGCCGTCGACGAGCGCTGGGTCGCCGCGATGGCCAAGCGCGGGCTGGACGTCGCGACCGTGCGGGCCGTGCCGCTGTCGGCCGGCTCCTACTTCCCGGAGGAGTTCGGGCACCGGGTGGTCCGCGTGCTCGGCTTCCACCAGGCCGACGAGGCCGACCTCCCCTGGGCGCACCCGGTGGACGGCGTCGTGGCCTACGTCGACATCACCCGCGGCGTGGTGACCGCGGTCCACGACCACTACGACCTGCCGGTGCCCGCCGAGCGGGCCGACCTCGACCAGGCCACCCACCCGCACCCGGTCCGCGACCTCAAGCCCCTGGAGATCACCCAGCCCGAGGGGCCGACCTTCACGGTGGAGGACGACGTCGTCCGCTGGGCCGGCTGGGAGGTGCGGGTCGGCTTCGACATGCGCGAGGGCCTCACCCTGCACCAGGTCTCCGTCGACGGCCGCTCGGTCGTCTACCGGGCCTCGATCTCCGAGATGGTCGTCCCCTACGCCGACCCCTCGCCGGTGCGGTTCTGGCAGAACTACTTCGACACCGGCGAGTACCTCTTCGCCCGCTACACCAACTCCCTCGAGCTGGGCTGCGACTGCCTCGGCGAGATCCACTACTTCGACGCCACCATCGCCGACGAGGACGGCAACCCGCGCGGCATCCGCAACGCCATCTGCCTCCACGAGGAGGACTACGGCGTGGGGTGGAAGCACACCGACCTGTTCAACGGCATGGCCGAGACGCGCCGCTCCCGCCGGCTGGTGATCAGCTTCTTCACCACGATCGGCAACTACGACTACGGCTTCTACTGGTACCTCTACCTCGACGGCACCATCGAGCTGGAGTCCAAGGCGACCGGCATCGTCTTCACCTCGGCCTACCGGGGCGACGAGCACCCCTACGCCACCGAGATCGCCCCCGGCCTCGGCGCGCCGTTCCACCAGCACCTGTTCTCCGCGCGGCTGGACATGGCCGTCGACGGGATCGGCAACACCGTGCACGAGGTGGAGGCCGTCCGGGAGCCCATGGGCCCGCAGAACCCCTACGGGAACTCCTTCCGCCGCAGCAGCACCCCGCTCACCCGGGAGTCCGAGGCCGCCCGCGTGGCCGACGCGACCGTGGGGCGGACCTGGCACGTGGTCAACCCGTCGAAGACCAACCGGCTCGGCCAGCCGGTCGGCTACGCCCTGCACCCGCAGAACGCACCGCTGCTGCTCGCCGACCCGGGGTCCTCGATCCACCAGCGGGCGACCTTCTCCACCAAGAGCCTGTGGGTCACCGCGTACGACCCCACGGAGCGCTACGCGGCCGGTGACTTCGTCAACCAGCACCCCGGCTCGGGCGGGCTGCCGGCCTTCGTGGCCGACGACGCCCCGATCGAGGACACCGACGTCGTCGTGTGGCACACCTTCGGGCTCACCCACTTCCCGCGCCCGGAGGACTGGCCGGTCATGCCGACCGACTACACCGGCTTCACCCTCAAGCCGGTCGGCTTCTTCGACCGCAACCCGGCCCTCGGGGTGCCGCCGTCGGCGTCGTCCCACTGCTCCTCGCACGAGGGATGACCAGCGCCGCCCTCCCCGCGGGGGTCGCGACCGGGCCGGTGGCCGCGCGGGCCACCGGCCGGGTCGCGGCGGTGCTGGCGCTGGGCTCGGCGGTCGCGCACGTCGTCGCCGTGGACGCCGCGTCGCTGGCCTCGCTGGCCATGGCCGCGATGGCGCTGGCCTGCCTGCCGTGCGCCTGGCACCTGTGGCGGGCACCGACCCGGTCGGTGTGGGGGGTGACCGTCGCCGTGGACCTCGGGATGCTCGCCGTGCACGCGCCGATGGCCGCCGGCACCCACCACCACCACGGCGCCACCTCGCCCTGGCCCGGCCTGGTCCTCGTCACCGCATCCCTGCTGGTCGGGCTCGCCGTCCTCGCGCGCGGACGGGGTGCGGACCGGGCCGCGACCCGGGAGGCTCTCGGTCCGTGACCACCGCCACAGACGCCTACCGTGCCGCCCGCGACCAGCTGCTCGCCCTGCGCGGGCAGCACGGACGGGCGGTGACCGGGTTCCGCTGGCCCGACCTGGGGACGACCTTCAACTGGGCCGTCGACTGGGTCGACGCCGTCGGCCGGGACAGCGACCGGCCGGCCCTCGTGCTCGTCGACGAGGACGGCGGCACCACCACCCGCACCTACGCCGAGATGTGCCGGCGCTCCGACCGGCTGGCCGCGTGGCTGGCCGGCCGGGGCGTCGGCCGCGGCGACCGGGTGCTGCTCATGCTCGGCAACCAGGTCGAGCTGTGGGAGTCGATGCTGGCGGTCGTGAAGCTCGGCGCGGTGATCCTGCCGACCACGACCGCGCTGGGCCCGGCCGACCTCACCGACCGGGTCGCCCGCGGCGGCGCCGGGTACGTCGTCTGCAACCCCGCCGACACGGCGAAGTTCGCCGACGTGCCCGGCGACTACGACCGGATCAGCGTCGGGCCGGTCGAGGGCTGGGCCGACCTGCACGAGGGCTACGCCCTCGAGGCCGGCCCCGCGCCGCACCCGGGCACCGCACCGGACGACCCGCTGCTGCTCTACTTCACCTCCGGGACGACGTCGCGGCCCAAGCTGGTCGAGCACACCCAGGTCTCCTACCCCGTCGGCCACCTGACGACGGCGTACTGGCTGGGGCTGCAGCCCGGCGACGTGCACCTCAACGTCTCCTCGCCCGGATGGGCCAAGCACGCCTGGTCCTGCTTCTTCGCCCCCTGGATCGCCGAGGCCACGGTCTTCCAGTACGCCTACACCCGGCTGGACCCCGCCGTGCTGCTCGACCGCATCCGCGAGCACGGGGTGACGTCGTTCTGCGCGCCGCCCACGGTGTGGCGGATGCTGGTCAACGCCGACCTGTCCGGCGGGCCCGGTGCGCTGCGCGAGGTGATCGGGGCCGGGGAGCCGCTCAACCCCGAGGTGATCGAGCAGGTGCGCCGGGCCTGGGGGCTCACCGTCCGCGACGGCTACGGGCAGACCGAGACCACCGCCCAGGTCGGGAACACCCCCGGGTCGCAGGTGCGGCCCGGGTCGATGGGCCGCCCGCTGCCCGGCGTCCCCGTGGTGCTCGTCGACCCGCTCACCGGCACCCTCGTCGAGGGGCCGGGCGAGGGCGAGATCTGCCTGGACCTGGCCGAGCGGCCGCTGCCGCTCATGACCGGGTACCGGGACGACCCGGAGCGCAACGCGGAGGCGATGGCCGGCGGGTACTACCACACCGGCGACATCGCCTCCCGGGACGCGGACGGGTACATCACCTACGTCGGGCGCACCGACGACGTGTTCAAGGCCTCCGACTACAAGATCAGCCCGTTCGAGCTGGAGTCGGTGCTGATCGAGCACCCGGCGGTCGCCGAGGCCGCCGTCGTCCCCGCGCCGGACCCGGTGCGCCTGGCCGTACCCAAGGCCTACGTCGCGCTCGCACCCGGGCACGAGCCGAGCGAGCAGACGGCCTTCGACATCCTCCGCTACGCCCGGGAGCACCTGGCCCCGTTCCAGCGGGTGCGCCGGCTGGAGTTCGCGGAGCTGCCGAAGACCATCTCGGGCAAGATCCGCCGGGTCGAGCTGCGCGGCCGGGAGGAGGAGCTGGCCGGCGGCGACGCCCACCCCGGCGAGTGGCGCGACGACCAGTTCCCGGCCCTGCGCGGCTGACCCGGGCCGGCCGACGATCAGCTGGGATCACCGTTGCCGGTCCAGGCTCACCCCCGGGGGTGTGCCAGGACCGGCGACCACCCCGTGTCCAGTTCGTCACGCACACCCCCCGTCACGCGTACCCCCACACCACCCGGGCGACC
>NZ_JBJGYK010000046.1:0-33002 GCF_054049955.1 Geodermatophilus sp. SYSU D00758 | reverse complement strand
CCGGACGCCGCGGGCGCGTCGCCCCGCCCCCGCCCCCCCCCCCCCCCCCGCCCCCCCCCCCCCCCCCCCCCCCCCCCCCCCCCCCCCCCCCCCCCCCCCCCCCGCGGCGGCTGCGCGCGGCCAGCGAGGAGACCGGCCGGCACACGGCGCAGGGGGTGAGCCCCTCGGTGCGCGCGTCGGCCAGGGCCCGGCCCTCGGAGGGCCGCCCGTCCACGTGGGGGCACCCCGCCAGGTGGTAGCGCGGCTCCCCCGGCACCACGAGGACCTCCTCGCGGCTGTCCATGACCGCCAGCAGGTCGGTGAACTCGGCGTCCTCCTCCGCCGGTACCGGCGCGGCCGTCGCCGGCCGGGCCGGCGGGGACGATCCGGCCGGCGGGTGCAGCTCGGCCTGCGGGGCCGGCCCGGCCGCGCGACCGGGCGGCGGGGGCGGCGGGCGGTCGGCCGGCCGCATCCGCCGCGGCACGTCCGGCTCCGCGGCCCCGGTCGGCTGCACCGGGCCGGTGCCGACGGCGGCGTCCCGGTCGGCCTCCCGGGCGGAGCGGCGACCGACGAGCACGAGCAGGACGCCGGCGAGCACGGCCGCGGCCGCGGCGGACCAGAAGAGCACGGCGGTGCCGGTCACCAGCCCCGCGACGAACAGCCCGAGACCGGCCAGGACGAGGACGACGGCGGCCGGGAACACCCGGCGACTCTAGCCCCGTCACCCGTTCGGGGCCGGTCGCGGCCGGCGGCGCGCCCGGGTCTCCCCCGACCGGGTGGGGCACGGCCGGATGACGGGCGTGCTTCATAACGGTTGCGTCGCGGGTCACCCGTGGAGCCGCCGCACCCGGTTATCGTCCGGCCACCCTGGCGGTCAGCGCGGACCCGCGTGGCCGCCGTCTGCGCACTTCCTGCGCACGCACCACGAAACGGGAGGACGAATGACCATGCGCGCGAGAGGCCGGCGCACGGCTGCCCTGGCCGGTGGCCTGGGCGTCGTGCTGGCGCTGGCCGGCTGCGCCGACACCGCCGACAGCGGTGACGGCGCCACGACCGGCGGCGGCACCGCGAACGCCTCCGAGCTGGAGATCGACTGCGCGCCCTACGAGGAGTTCGGCGACCTGGAGGGCGAGACGGTCAGCGTCTACACCTCCATCGTCGACCCGGAGGACCAGCCGCACATCGACTCCTACGTGCCGTTCGAGGAGTGCACGGGCGTCGACGTGCAGTACGAGGGGTCCCGCGAGTTCGAGGCACAGCTCGTCGTCCGCACGCAGAGCGGCAACGCGCCCGACATCGCCTTCATCCCGCAGCCGGGCCTGCTGGCCAACCTCGTCCGCTCCGGCGACGTCGTCCCGGCCCCGGCGCAGGTCGAGGCCAACGTCGACGAGTACTGGGACGAGAGCTGGAAGGAGTACGGCTCGGTCGACGGCGAGTTCTACGCCGCACCGCTCGGCGCCAACGCCAAGTCCTTCGTCTGGTACTCGCCGGCGGCCTTCGAGGAGGCCGGCTACGAGATCCCGCAGACCTGGGACGAGATGATCGCCCTCTCCGACGAGATCGCGGCCACCGGCGCCAAGCCGTGGTGCGCCGGCATCGGCTCCGGTGACGCCACCGGCTGGCCCGCGACCGACTGGCTCGAGGACGTCGTCCTGCGCACCGCCGGCCCCGAGGTCTACGACCAGTGGGTCAACCACGAGATCCCGTTCAACGACCCGCAGATCGTCGAGGCGCTGAACACCGTCGGGGAGATCCTCAAGAACCCCGAGTACGTCAACGGCGGCCTCGGCGAGGTGCAGTCCATCGCGTCGACCGAGTTCGGTGACGCCGGCCTGCCCATCCTGGACGGCAGCTGCTTCATGCACCGGCAGGCGTCCTTCTACCAGGCCAACTGGCCGGAGGGCACCGAGGTCGCCGAGGACGGCGACGTCTTCGCCTTCCCGCTGCCGCCCATCGGCGACGCGGGCACCCCGCCGGTCCTCGGCGGTGGCGAGTTCACCGCGGCGTTCAACGACGACCCGGCCACCCAGGCGTTCCAGACCTACCTCTCCTCCCCGGAGTGGGCCAACATCAAGGCCCAGGTCTCCGGCCCGGGCTGGGTCAGCGCGAACACCGGCCTGGAGGTCGACAACCTCGTCTCGCCGATCGACCAGCTCTCCGCCGAGCTGTTCCAGGACCCCGAGGCGGTCTTCCGGTTCGACGGGTCGGACCTCATGCCCGGTGAGATCGGTGCCGGCGCGCTGTGGACCGAGCTGACCAACTGGATCGCCAACGACAAGTCCAGCGAGGCCGTCCTCACCGACGTCGAGAACGCCTGGCCGACGTCCTGACCGGGCGGGACCGCACCGGCCCTCGGCCGGTGCGGTCCCGGCCACCCCTCCGGAGCCGGGGGGACCGCGGCGCTGCCCCGGTCCCCCCGGCGTCCCGTTCCCCGAGAAGAGGTCTCCAGCGGTGCAGTGGTTCCTCGACGCGAACTCCACCGGGCACAAGTTCGCCCTGATGGCCTTCGCCATCCTGCTGTTCGCGGTGGTGATGGGCGCGATCCTCTTCGCGGTCGACCGCCCCAGGCGGGTCCCCACGTGGGTCGTGGCGGCCGGCTTCCTCGGCCCGACGCTCCTGCTGCTCCTGGTCGGCCTGGTGTACCCGGCCCTGGCCACGATCCGCGGGTCGTTCTACGACCGGGACGGGTCGGCGTTCGTCGGGTTCGACAACTACGCCACGGTCTTCACCGAGGACAACTTCCAGACCGTGCTGCGCAACACCGTCCTGTGGGTGGTGCTGGTCCCGCTGGTGACGACCGGGCTCGGCCTGGTCTACGCCTACCTGGTCGACCGCACCCGCTTCGAGTCGCTCGCCAAGGCCCTCGTGTTCCTGCCGATGGCCATCTCGATGGTCGGCGCCTCGGTCATCTGGAAGTTCGTCTACGAGTTCCGGCCCGACCAGCCCGGCGTGAACCAGATCGGCCTGCTCAACCAGCTGCTGGTCCTGGTCGGCCTGGAACCCCAGCAGTTCCTGCTCACCGCGCCGTCCAACACCTTCTACCTGATCGTCGTCATGGTCTGGATCCAGGCCGGCTTCGCCATGACCGTGCTCTCGGCGGCGATCAAGGCCATCCCCGACGACATCGTCGAGGCGGCCCGGCTCGACGGCGTGAGCGGGCTGCAGATGTTCCGCTACGTCACCGTGCCGAGCATCCGCCCGGCCCTGGTCGTCGTCCTCACCACGGTCGCCATCGTCACGCTCAAGGTCTTCGACGTCGTCCGGACCATGACCGGTGGCCAGTTCGGGACCAGCGTGGTGGCCAACGAGTTCTACGTGCAGGCCTTCCGGCAGTTCAACTTCGGCCTCGGCGCGGCGCTCGCGGTGCTGCTGTTCGTCCTCGTCGTCCCGATCATCGCCTACAACGTCCGCCAGCTGCGCCTGGCCGAGGAGATCCGATGACCACGACGACCCCCGTCGCCGCCCCGGTCCCCCCGCAGGAGCGCAAGCTCTCCCGGGCCGAGCGCCGGGCGGTGGCCGCCAAGACCAAGCTCAGCTCCCCGGCCGCCTCCGCGATCGCGATCGTCATCGCCGTCCTGTGGACGGTGCCGACCCTCGGCCTGTTCATCACCTCCTTCCGCACCGAGCGGGACATCCGCCGCTCGGGCTGGTGGACGGTGGTCACCGACCCGCTGTTCACGCTGCGGAACTACCAGGAGGTGCTGTTCGGCGGCGGGAACGACTTCGCGACGCTGTTCATCAACTCGCTGGTCATCACCCTGCCGGCGGTCGTCATCCCGATCACCCTGGCGCTGCTGGCCGCCTACGCGTTCGCCTGGATCAAGTTCCCCGGCCGCAACCTCCTGTTCGTCGCCGTCTTCGCCCTCCAGGTCGTGCCGATCCAGGTCACGCTCATCCCGCTGCTGACCCTCTACGTCGACACGGGCCTGGCCGGGTCCTTCTGGACGATCTGGCTGTCGCACTCGATCTTCGCGCTGCCCCTGGCGATCTTCCTGCTGCACAACTTCATGAAGGAGATCCCCGCCTCCCTGGTGGAGGCGGCGCGCATGGACGGCGCCGGGCACGTGAAGATCTTCTTCCAGGTGCTGCTGCCGCTGCTCACGCCGGCCATCGCCGCGTTCGGCGTGTTCCAGTTCCTGTGGGTGTGGAACGACCTGCTCGTGGCGCTGACCTTCGCCGGCGGCGCGCCGGACGTCGTCCCGCTCACCGTCCGGGTCGCGGAGCTCGCCGGGACCCGCGGGTCCGACTGGTACCTGCTCTCCGCGGGCGCCTTCGTGTCGATCGTGCTGCCGCTGGTGGTCTTCCTCGCCCTGCAGCGCTACTTCGTCCGCGGGCTGCTCGCCGGCAGCGTCAAGGGCTGAAGGACCCCGTCCTCCCCACCCCTCGCGAGCCCGGGGCCGGACGCGAGAGGGCCCCCGGACCGGACGGTCCGGGGGCCCTCTGGCGTGCTGGTGAGGTCAGGCGCCGGCGTGCGTGGCCTGGCGGCTGTTGGACGCGGGCTCGGCCGAGCCCCGGCTGTCGAGGTCGCGCAGGTGCGACTCGAGGTAGGACCGCAGCCGGGTGCGGTACTCGCGCTCGAAGGTGCGCAGCTCCTCGATCTTGCGCTCGAGGCTGCTGCGCTTCTCCTCCAGCGACCCCATCACCTCGCCGTGCCGGCGCTCGGCGTCCTGCTCGAGGGCGGCGGCCTTGGCGCGGGACTCCCGCTCCATCGTCTCGGCCCGGGTGCGCGCGTCGCCGACCATCGAGTCGGCCCGCATCTTGGCCTCGGAGACCAGCTGCTCGCTCTTGGCGCGGGCGTCGGCGACCATGCGCTCGCTGTTGGTCTTGGCCGTGGCGACCATCTGGTCGGCCTGGGCCTTGGCCTCGTTGACGTACTTGTCGGCGGTCTCGGTGGCCAGCGCCAGCATCCGCGAGGCGCGGGCGCTGTCGTCCTCGCGCGGGGCCGGCGGGGGCGGCGGCGCGGGAGCGGGCGTCGGCTCGGCCTCGGCCGGCCGGGTGCGGCCGGTGGCCGACCCCGACCGCAGCTCGTTGTTCTCCTCGATGAGCCGGGCCAGCTCGGCCTCGACGACGTCGAGGAAGGCGTCGACCTCGTCCTCGTCGTAGCCCCGCTTGCCGATCGGCGGCTTCTTGAAGACGACGTTGTGCACGTCGGCAGGCGTGAGTGGCATCGGGCTCACCTCGGGTCGGGCAGCGGGCACAGGGAGGTCCGCGACGGGGTGTGAGCCCCGGGCCGAGGACCGGTCCGGCCGGATCGTCCGCGTGTGTTGGTCACGCGGTGAGGGCCAGCTGGGTCGTGATGCTCCGCAGGATGTACACGGCGATCAGGAGCACCATAAACGCGAGGTCCAGCCGGATCGACCCCAGGTTCAAGGGGGGGATCACCTTGCGGATGGCCTTGAGGGGCGGGTCCGTGGTGGCGTAGACGACCTCCAGGCCGGCGGCGACGAGCCCGGAGGGCCGCCAGCTGCGGGCCAGGACCATCACCCAGTCCACCACGAATCGCGCGAACAGCAGCACGAGGAAGACGAGCAGGACCGACGACACGATCTGCCAGAAGAGAGCCACGGTCCTCGTTCGGTCAGGGCACCTCGCGTGCCGGCCAGTCGTCGGGCCTCAGGACTGGTTGAAGAAGCCGCCCTCGCGGATCCGCGCCTTGTCCTCGGCCGTCACGTCGACGTCCCTCGGGCTGAGGAGGAACACCTTGTTCGTGACGCGCTCGATACTACCGCGCAGGCCGAAGGAGAGGCCCGCAGCGAAGTCCACGAGCCGCTTCGCGTCGGCGTCGTCCATCTCGGTGAGGTTCATGATCACCGGCATGCCGTCGCGGAAGCTCTCCCCGATCTGGCGCGCCTCGTTGTACGTCCGCGGGTGGAGGGTGGTGATCCGGTAGGGCTTCGGAGCGGGGGCCGGGGCGGGCGCCGGCTCCGGCGCGGCGGCGACGGGGGCGACCGCCGGCTCGCGCACGGCGAGACCCGCGGCACCCACACCGGCACCGGCGCCGGGCGAGGACGCCGCGGCGGACGCCGTGGCCCCGGCGGGGGCCAGCCCGGCGGCGCGGAGGGGGCGCTCGGGACGGTCGGCGGAGGGGGCGAGGTCCAGCCGGCGGGCGGGGGCGGGACGGCGCGGCAGCGCGACGGGCTCGGGGTCCGGGGCGGGCGAGGGGTCGGCCTCGGCCTCGAAGTCGTGGTCGGCGTAGCCGGGGTCCCCGTAGTGGTCGTCCTTGTACGGGTCCTCGTACCGGTCGCCCTTGTAGGAGCCGTAGGCCTCGTCGTCGGCGTACCGGGCGTAGCGGCGCTCGTCCACGCCCCGCTCGTCCAGCCGGTCGTGCCGGTCGGCGTACTCGGCCTGGCGGGCGTCGTACCGGCCGTAGGCGCGGGCGTCGTCGTCCTCGACCAGACCGAGGTAGATGCCCATCTTCCGCATGGCTCCGGCCATCAGCCCTTCCCCTCCGGGTGCAGCGCGTCGGTCACCCGGACCGCTGGGACCCGTGTGACTGGTGTGACTCGTCTTCCGGCGAGGGTAGGGGCCGCTTCCCGAAGAGCGCGGTTCCGACACGCACGAGGGTGCTGCCCGCTGCCACCGCCGCCTCGAGGTCGGCGCTCATGCCCGCCGACACCTCCGTGGCCCCGGGGTGGTCGACGCGGACCCGCTCGGCCAGGGCGGCCAGCCGGGCGAACGCGGGTGCGGGGTCGGCGCCGCGCGGGGCGACCGCCATGAGGCCGCGCAGCCGCAGGCCGGGGTCGGCGGCGACGGCGTCGGCGAGGGCCGGCACGTCCGCGGGCGCCGCGCCGCCCCGGGCGGCCAGCTCGCCCTCCGGGCCGCCGAGGTCGACCTGCACGAGGACCTCGACCGGCCGGCCGGCGTCGGCTCCCGCGCGGCCCAGCGCGCGGGCCAGGGAGGCCCGGTCGACCGAGTGGACGACCGCTCCCAGCCGGGCGACGGCGGCGGCCTTGTTGCGCTGCAGCTGGCCGACGAAGTGCCAGCGCAGGTCGAGATCGTCCAGCTCGGCCGCCTTGGCGGTGAGCTCCTGGGCGCGGTTCTCGCCGAAGTCGGCCAGGCCCAGCGCGGCCAGCTCCCGGACGGCGGGAGCCGGCCAGGTCTTGCTGATCGCCACGAGGCCCACCGCGCCGGGGTCGCGCCCGGCCGCCCGGGCCGCGGCGTCGACCCGGGCCCGGACGGCGGCCAGTCGTCGGGCCGGAGTGCTCTGCACATCCGCGATCATGGCCCCCGCCCGCTCCTCGTGCAGGAGCCCACCCCGGACGGCCGCGCGGCTTCCCTCAGCCGAGCCAGGCCACCCCGGCCTGGCGCCCGGTCACGCCGTCGCGGCGGTGGGAGAACAGCCGCCGGTCCTCGACGGTGCAGCGCGGGTCGTGCACCACCTGGCCGACGCCGGCGGCCCCCAGCAGCTCGGCCACCCCGGCACGCAGGTCGAGGCCGGGCGTCCCCCGGCGGGTGCGCACGGCGGCGGAGGGGGCGACCCGCGCCACCTCGGCCTGCATCGCGCGGGGGACCTCGTAGCAGGCGCCGCACACGGCGGGGCCGAGCAGGGCGGTGACGTCGGCGGGGCGGCTGCCCAGCCGGCGCATCGCCGCGAGCGTCGCGGGGACCACGCCCGCGCGGACGCCCTCCCGGCCGGCGTGCACCGCGGCGACCACACCCGTGGTCGCGTCGGCCAGCAGCACCGGGACGCAGTCGGCGACCAGCACGCAGAGCACCAGGCCGGGCGCGCGGGTCACGACCGCGTCGGTCCCGGGCAGGACCTCCGTCACGGGGCCGTCGACCACCGCCACGCCGGTGCCGTGGACCTGCTCCATCCACACCAGCCGCTCCCCCGGCACACCGAGCTCGCCGGCGAGGCGGGCGCGGTTGGCGGCGACGTCGGCCGGGTCGTCACCGACGTGGTCGCCGAGGTTGAACGTGTCGTACGGCGCGGCGGAGCGGCCGCCCCGCCGGTCGGTGACGACCCTGCGGGGTCGCACCGCCGGCGAGGCGGCCGAGGACGCGGTCACCAGGCATCCCCGGCCCTGGTGACCGGCCGGGACGGCCACCCTTCAGGGGCCCGCGCCGAGCCTGCGAGGCGTGGGGGGAAGGGTGCGGCCCCTGTGCAGGGGCCCGCCGCGAGCGTGCGAGCGGTGGGGGGCACAGGGGCCCTTCTACTGGCGGAGGAACTCCGGGATGTCGAGCTCCTCCTCGAAGTCCTCGTTGGTCAGCGGGCGCCGCGCCCCGGCCTGCGCCCCGCCCTGCACCGGCGGCAGCGGCGGCACGGTGATCCCGCCGCCGGTGGCCGGCCGCGAGGGCGCCTGGGAGGTCGGCGGCGGGGTGCGCTGGGCCTGCGGCGCGGCCGGCGCCTGACCGACCAGCCGCTCGCCCGTCGGCGCGGGCCGGACCGACCCGACCGGCTGCGGCCCGCCGGGCAGCCGGGAGGGCGCCGGCGGCGCGGCCGGGACGGCGGCCGCCGGGGCGTCCTTGCGGCCGGCGGGCCGGCCGCCGTCGAAGCCGGCGGCGATGACGGTCACCCGCACCTCGTCACCGAGCGCGTCGTCGATGACCGCACCGAAGATGATGTTGGCGTCGGCGTGCGCGGCGTCGGAGACCAGCGAGGCGGCCTCGTTGATCTCGAACAGCCCGAGGTCCGACCCGCCGGAGATGGAGAGCAGCACGCCGTGCGCGCCCTCCATGGAGGCCTCCAGCAGCGGGCTGGCGATCGCCTGCTCGGCGGCGAGCAGGGCGCGGTTGTCACCGCGGGCGCTGCCGATGCCCATCAGCGCCGAGCCGGCCCCGGACATGACCGACTTGACGTCGGCGAAGTCCAGGTTGATCAGACCGGGCGTGGTGATCAGGTCGGTGATGCCCTGGACACCGGAGAGCAGCACCTGGTCGGCGGTGCGGAAGGCGTCCATCACGCTGACGTTGCGGTCACCGAGCTGCAGCAGCCGGTCGTTGGGGATGACGATGAGCGTGTCGCACTCGTTGCGCAGCTCCTCGATCCCCGACTCGGCCTGGACCGCCCGCCGCTTCCCCTCGAAGGAGAACGGGCGGGTGACCACGCCGATGGTCAGCGCGCCCAGCTTGCGGGCGATCGAGGCGACGACGGGCGCGCCGCCGGTGCCGGTGCCGCCGCCCTCCCCCGCTGTCACGAAGACCATGTCGGCGCCCTTGAGCACCTCCTCGATCTCCTCGCGGTGGTCCTCGGCGGCCTGCCGCCCGACGTCGGGCTGCGCGCCGGCGCCCAGCCCGCGGGTGAGCTCGCGGCCGACGTCGAGCTTGACGTCGGCGTCGCTCATCAGCAGCGCCTGGGCGTCGGTGTTGATGGCGATGAACTCGACCCCCTTCAGGCCGACTTCGATCATCCGGTTGACCGCGTTCACCCCGCCGCCGCCGATGCCGACGACCTTGATGACCGCGAGGTAGTTGTGCGGAGGTGTCATGTGGGGCTCCCGACCTCGACCCTCATCCTCAGGTAAAGCCTTATAGTTATGTCAACTGGGTCGACGCGGACGAAGTTAGGTGGGCCCGACAGGTGCGACAAACACCCGCAACGACCCGGCGTGTCGCTGTCGGCGGATCACAGGGCCCGCATGCGACCCGGAAGTCACGCTGGCATCACGATCGGTGACGACCCGCGGCAGGAACGTCTCGAGTCGAGGTCGACGGCGTCGACACGCCGCGACTTCGGAACCGGCGAAGTCGATGAGCCACCCGGGCGTGTCGCGCGGCCGCGCGTGTCGCCCGGCCGGAGCGGCCGGCGACGGAGCGCGGTCACCCCGTCGCCCCCGGTCGTCAACTGCGCGGGAGCCGGCCCATCAGGTAGAACTCCTCGTTCGGCGGGATGGCCGCCCAGTGCGCCAGCCGGTTGGACAGCGCGAACAGGGCCACGATCGCGCCGACGTCCCAGACGTCGTCCTCGGTGAGCCCGTGCCCGCGCAGCCGGTCGAGGTCGGCCGCGGTCACCGCGGCCGGATCGACGGCCAGCCGCACCGCCACGTCGAGCACCGCGTGCATCCGCGGCGGCAGCGGCGCCTTGCGCCAGTCGACGGCGACCTGGTCGGCGATGTGCGGGTCCCGGGCCCGGATCCGGGCGATCGCCCCGTGCGCCACCACGCAGTAGAGGCAGTCGTTGGCCGCGCTGGTCGCCACCACGACGAGCTCGCGGTCGGCCTTGGACAGGCCCGGCGTCTCCTTGTCCATGAGCGCGTCGTGCAGCGCGAAGAAGGCCGAGGCCTCGGCCGGGCGCCAGGCGAGGGCGGCGAAGATGTTCGGGAGGAAGCCGGAGCGCTCCTCGACGGCGGCGTAGCGCTCCTCCAGCTCGGGGGCGAGCTCGTCGGGCGCGGGGACGGGGAACCGGCTGGCGGGGGTGTCGGACACCCCGACAGCCTGCCCCCGCGCTCAGCGCAGGACCACCGCCGAGGGCGCGCTGACGTCGATCGTCCCGGCGGGGTCCAGCGCGCCGGCGGCCACCTGGTCCAGCAGCGCCACCAGCGCGGCGGCCTTGTCGCCGGCCCGCTCCGCGCCGCCCCACAGCACGGTGGTGCCGTCGGCGAGCTCGAGGGTCACGTCCTCCCCGGTGCGGGCCGAGGCCGCGGCGACCTCCTCGCGCAGCCCGCCCGGGAGGGCGACGAGCGCGGCGAGCGCGGCCCGGGTGGCCGGGTCGTCCGGCCCCGGCGTGCGGACGTCGAGATCCACCGCCCCGGCCGGCGCCGCGCCGGTGACCGTGCCGAAGAGCACGCCCCCGGCGTCGACGAGCGTCCGCGTGCCGGCCTGCTCGACGACGGCGACCGGTACGCGCTCGACCACGGTCACCACCACGCTGCGCGGCCACCCGCGGGTCACCTCGACCGAGGCCACCTGCGGCAGCCGGGAGACCCGCCGCTCGGCGGCGGCCACGTCGACCCGCAGCAGCGGGGTCCCCTGCGCGACGCCGGCCACCTCGACCACCTCGGCGGTGGCCAGCGTGGCGGCCCCGTCGACGCGGACCTCGTGCACCGCCAGCAGCGGGCTGGCCCACAGCAGCCAGGCCAGCGTGGCCAGCACGGCCACGCCGACACCGCCCCGGAGCCAGAACCGGCGGCGCCGGTCGGCGGGGGTCTCCCGACGGCGGGCCGGCCGGCGCCGGGCCGCGGCCGGGTCGTCGGCGCGGTCCCGGGTGGTCGTCCCGGCGCGGTTCACCGCTCGGGGTCCGCCGGCTCGGCCGACCGCCCGCGCAGCGCCTCGAGCACCTCGGGCCCGACCATGGACACGTTGCCGGCCCCCATGGTGATCACCAGGTCGCCCGGGCGGGCCCGCGCCGCCAGCGCCGGCGCTGCCGCCGACCACGACGGCTCGAAGCGGACCCGCTCGGCCGGCAGCGGCACCGCCTCGGCCACCATCGCGCCGGTCACCCCGGGCACGGGGTCCTCGCGGGCCCCGTAGACGTCCATCACCACGACCTCGTCGGCCAGGCCGAGCGCGGCGCCGAAGCCGGCCGCGAACTGCCGGGTGCGGCTGTACAGGTGCGGCTGGAAGGCCACCACCACGCGACCGGCGCCGGCGACCGCCCGGGCCGCCCGCAGCTGGGCCTCGACCTCGGTCGGGTGGTGGGCGTAGTCGTCGTAGACGCGGACCCCGCCGACGGTGCCCTTGAGCTCGAAGCGCCGGTGCACGCCGCCGAAGCGCCCGAGGCCGGCGACCAGACCGTCGGCGGGCAGCCCCAGCTCCAGCCCGGCCAGCAGCGCGGCGGCGCTGTTGCGCGCCATGTGCTCCCCCGGCACCCGGATCTGCACCCGGCCGAGCACCTGCCCGTCCAGGACGGCGGTCCACGCGGTGGCCTCGGGGCCGACCTCGACGTCGAGCATCCGCAGGTCGGCGTCCGGGGCGGTGCCGTAGGTGCGCACCCGCGCCGGGGTGGGGACGCCGGCCAGCCGCGCCGCCCCGGGGTCGTCGGTGCACACCACGACGAAGCCGGCCGGGTCGACGGTGCCCACGAACCGGTCGAAGGCCCGCTCGACGGCGGCCAGGTCGCCGTAGTTGTCCAGGTGGTCGGCCTCGACGTTGGTGACCACGGCGCCGAACGGCGACAGCAGCAGGAAGGAGCGGTCGCTCTCGTCGGCCTCGGCCACGAAGACGTCGCCCTCGCCGGCGTGGGCGTTGCTGCCGGACTCGTTGAGGTCGCCGCCGATGGCGAACGAGGGGTCGGCGCCGCAGGCCTGCACCGCGACGGTGAGCATCGAGGTGGTCGAGGTCTTGCCGTGCGTGCCGGCCACGGCCACGCTGCGCCGCCCGGCCATGACGGCGGCCAGCGCCACGGCCCGGGGCAGCACCCGCAGGCCCCGCTCCCGCGCCGCGGCGAGCTCGGGGTTGTCGTCCCGGATCGCGGTGGACACCACGACGGTGTCGGCCTCCCCCAGGTGCGCCGGGTCGTGACCGAGCTCCACCCGGGCGCCGAGGGCGCGCAGCGCCAGCAGCGTCGGGGTGTCGCGGCGGTCGCTGCCGGAGACGGTCACCCCCCGGGCCAGCAGGATCCGGGCGATGCCGCTCATCCCGGCCCCCCCGATGCCCACGAAGTGGACCGCGCCCAGCTCCCCGAGCGAGGGCACGGGGCCCGACCAGGCGGCGACGTCGTCAGCGCTCACGGACCACCTCGAGCACCATGTCGGCCAGGCGCTCGTCGGCGTCCGGCACCCCGGCCGCCGCGGCGTGCGCGGCGTACCCGGCCAGCGCGGCGGGGTCGGTGACCAGCGGGACCACGTTCTCCTCGATCCAGGACGGCGACAGGTCGGCGTCGTCCACCAGCAGGCCGCCCCCGGCGTCCACGACCGGGAGCGCGTTGCGCCGCTGCTCCCCGTTCCCGATCGGCAGCGGCACGAACGCCGCCGGCAGCCCGACCGCCGAGAGCTCGGCCACGGTGACCGCGCCCGCCCGGCAGAGTGCCAGGTCCGCCGCGGCGTAGGCGAGGTCCATGCGGTCGAGGTAGTCGACGACGACGTAGGGCGCGGTCCCGGCGGGCCGCGGGGGCACGGTGACGTCGGAGTTCTTGGGCCCGCGGGCGTGCAGCACCTGCACACCCGCGGCGGTGAGCGCGCCGGCGGCGCCGGTCGCGGCCCGGTTGAGCGAGGCGGCGCCCTGGGACCCGCCGAAGACCAGCAGCGTCGGCCGGTCGGCGTCCAGGCCGAACGCCGCCCGGGCCTCCGCCCGGGCGGCGGCCCGGTCCAGCCGGCTGATCGCCGTCCGCAGGGGCATGCCGACGTGCACGCCGCCGCGCAGCGGCGTGCCCGGGGAGGTCACCGCGACCCGGGCGGCCAGGCGCGCCCCGATCCGGTTGGCCAGCCCGGGCAGGGCGTTCTGCTCGTGCACCACGACCGGCACCCGCTCCCGGCGGGCGGCCAGGTAGGCCGGCAGGGCCACGTAGCCGCCGAAGCCCACCACCACGTCGGCGTCCAGCTCGCGCAGCAGGGCGCGGGTCTCGGCCACGGCGCGGCGCACGCGCCCGGGGACCCTCAGCAGGTCGGGGGTGGGCCGGCGCGGCAGCGGCACCGGCGGGATGAGCCGCAGGTCGTAGCCGCGGGCCGGCACCAGCCGGGTCTCCAGACCCCGGGCGGTGCCCAGGCAGGTCACCCGGGGCCCCGGCCGGCGGGTGAGCGCGTCGGCGAGGGCGAGCATCGGCTCGATGTGCCCCCCGGTCCCGCCGCCGGCCAGGACGACCGACGGTGCGCCGGTCACCGGGGCCGCCTCGGGGCCTCGGCACCGGACCGGGCCCGCGGCGGCGGCTGGCGGCGGGTGTCGCCGGTCCGGCCGCGGCCGTCGGCCCGGCGCTCGCGCGGCGCCGGGCCCCGCTCGCGGACCGCCCCGGGGGTGACCCGGGCGACGGTGCGGGCGCCACCGGGCACCACGGGACGGCGGGCCGGGCGGTCGTCGTCGCGGCCGGGACGCGCCTCGGGACGGCCGGTCGCGCGGCGGCGCGGGCGCACCGGCTCGACCGCCGCCGCGGGGACGGGCAGCAGCAGCCGCGCCAGCCGCCCGCGCGGGTGGGTGCGCTGGTGCTCCACGGCCGCGGGCTCGGCACGGGCGAACCGGATGAGCAGGCCGACGATGAACAGGGTGAGCACCAGCGAGGTGCCCCCGGCCGAGATGAGCGGGAGGGTCACGCCGGTGACCGGGAGCAGGCCGACCACGTAGCCCATGTTCATGGCCGCCTGGCCGATCAGCCACACGGTGATCGCCATGCTGGCCAGCTGCACGAACCGGTCGGCGCTGCGCCGGGCGATCCGGGTGCCGGCGTAGGCCAGCACGCCGTAGAGGACGATCACCACCAGGCAGCCGAGGAAGCCCAGCTCCTCCCCGATGATCGCGAAGATGTAGTCGCTCTCGGCCTCGGGCAGCAGGTTCCACTTCATCGCGCTGTTGCCCAGCCCCACGCCCCACAGGCCGCCGGTGGCCAGCGCGTAGAACCCGCGGATGGCCTGGAAGCCGCTGTCGGTGGGGTCGGCGAACGGGTCGAGGAACGAGGTGATCCGCGCCATCCGGTACGGGGCGACACGGATCATCACCGCGATCGCCAGCGCCCCGGCGAGGACGAACCAGCCGAAGTGGCGCAGCGGCAGCCCGCCGGCCCAGAGCAGCCCGACCAGCACCAGGCCGAGGGTGACCACCGCGCCGAAGTCGTTCTCCAGGAGGAACAGCCCCGCCATCACCGCGTAGACCGGCAGCAGCGGCACCAGCAGCGTCTTGACGGTCAGGAAGCGGTCCCGGAGCGCGAGGACGTGCGCGCCCCACAGCGCGAAGACGAGCTTGCCCAGCTCGGAGGGCTGGAAGTTGGTGAAGCCGAGGTCGATCCAGGCCCGGGAGCCGTTGTACTCGACGCCGATGCCGGGGACGAGCACGGCCAGGAGCAGCACGCCCACGCCGAGCAGGGCGATCGGCGCGGCGCGGCGCACCAGCCCGATCGGGAGCCGGACGGCGACCAGGAGGGCGACCAGCCCGATCAGGGCGAACACGAGCTGGTCGACGCCGGGCCGCCAGGCGGGCTGGTCGGCGAGGGCGGCCTTCATCGCCGAGGCCGAGAAGACCATGACCAGGCCGATCGCGAGCAGCAGCCCGGCGGCGCCCACCACGAGGTGGCAGCTCGACATCGGGCCGTCGAGCCAGGCCAGGCGGCGGCCCGGGCCCGCGGGGCGCGCGCCGCGGCCTCCCCCGGGGGCGCGATCGACTCCGGTGGACTGCATCGGTCCATCGTCGCCGCTCACGGCTGCCACGCCGGGCAGGAGCCGGGGCAGCGACCGGGCGTGTCGCGCAGGCACCGGCCTCACAGGCCGGTGATCGCCAGCCAGTCGGCGTAGAAGAGCCCCAGGCCGAAGGCCACCGCCATGCCGGTCACCAGCCAGAACCGCACGATGACGGTGTTCTCCGCCCACCCGGCCAGCTCGAAGTGGTGGTGCAGCGGCGCCATCCGGAACACCCGTCGGCGGGTGGCCCGGAAGAAGGCGACCTGGATGACGACCGAGAGGGTGACGGCGACGAACAGCCCGCCGAGGACGACGAGCAGCAGCTCGGTGCGGGTGACGACGGCCAGCCCGGCGAGCAGCCCGCCGAGGGCCAGCGAGCCGGTGTCGCCCATGAAGATCCGCGCCGGGCTGGTGTTCCACCACAGGAAGCCCAGGCAGGCCCCCATCCCGGCGGCCGCCACCAGGGTCACGTCGAGCGGGTCGCGCACGGTGTAGCAGCCGTCGATCAGCTGGGTGGTGCAGTCGTGAGTGAACTGCCAGAAGCTGATGATCGTGTAGGCGCCGCAGACCATCGCCGAGCAGCCCGCGGCCAGCCCGTCGAGGCCGTCGGTGAGGTTCACGGCGTTGGAGAAGCCGGCGATGTAGAGGTAGGCCAGGACGACGAACCCGACGGACCCGAGCGCGAGCGGCTCGATGTCGCGGACGTAGGAGACGAACGTCGAGGCCGGGGTGGTGCCCTCCGGGTCGGGGAAGTTGATCGCCAGCACCGCGAAGGCGACACCGATGACCAGCTGGCCGACCAGCTTGGCGGTCTTGTTCAGGCCGAGGCTGCGCCGGTAGCGGATCTTGAGGTAGTCGTCGAGGAAACCGACGGTGCCCAGGCCCACCATGAGGAAGAGCACGAGCAGGCCGCTGGCGGTGACGCCGCGCCCGGGCTGGTTGATCAGGAACAGGTGGGCGATCAGGTAGCCGCCGACGGTGGCGCCGACGATCACCGTGCCGCCCATGGTGGGCGTGCCCTTCTTGGACAGGTGGCTCTCGGGGCCGTCGTCCCGGATCTCCTGGCCGAAGCCCTTGCGGCGGAACAGGTGCACCGCCACGGGTGTGGCCAGGATGGAGATCATCAGGCCGAACGCGGCCGCGACGAGGACGGATCTCACGCGCCTGCCCCGGCGTCGCCCGCCCCCGCGCCCAGCGGGTCCGCGCCCTGCCGGTCCCCGCCCAGCAGTTCCATGGCGAGCAGCTCGAGCCCGTGGGCGCGACTGGCCTTGACCAGCACCACGTCACCGGGCACCAGGACCTCCGTCAGCAGTCGACGGGCAGCGGCGCGGTCGGGCACCGCGGCCACCCTCTCCCCCTCGCGGGCACCGGCGGCAGCCGCGCCCTCGGCTATCCCTACCGCATCGGGCCCCACGGCGATGACGAGGTCGACCCCCGCGGCGACCGCGTCGCGGCCCAGCCGGGTGTGCTCCCCGGTCGCGGCCGGCCCCAGCTCGGCCATCCCGCCCAGGACCGCGACCCGCCGCCGGGCCGGCAGCCCGGCCAGCGCGGCCAGCGCGGCGCGCATCGACTCCGGGTTGGCGTTGTAGGCGTCGTTCACCACGGTCACGCCGTCCGGGCGGCGGGTGACCTCCATGCGCCAGCGGCTGCGCGGGGTGGCCGCCGACAGCGCGGCGGCCACGGCCTCCGGCGTCATGCCCGTGGCCAGGGCGCCGGCGGCCGCGGCGAGCGCGTTGGCGACCTGGTGCTCCCCCACCACCTGCAGGGCGACCGGCAGCGACCGGCCCGCGGCGGTGAGGGTGAACCGCGCCCGGCCCCCCTCGTCGAGGGTCACGCCCGAGGCGCGCACGTCGGCGTCGGGACCGCGGCCGGTGGTCACCACGCGGGCCGCGGTCCGGGCGGCCATGGCCAGCACCCGCGGGTCGTCGGCGTTGAGGACGGCCGTGCCCCCGGCCGGCAGCGCCGCCACGAGCTCCCCCTTGGCCTCGGCGATCGCGTCGGCGGACCCGAACTCGCCGAGGTGCGCCGAGCCGACGTTGAGCACGATGCCGGTGCCGGGGCGGGCCACCTCGCAGAGCCGGGCGATGTGCCCGCGACCGCGGGCGCCCATCTCCAGCACGAGCGAGCGGGTGCCCGCGTCGGCCGCGAGGACGGTGAGCGGCAGCCCGATGTCGTTGTTGTACGACCCCGGCGGGCTGACGGTCGGCCCGGCGGTGGCCAGCACCTGGCCGAGCAGGTCCTTGGTGGAGGTCTTGCCCGCCGAGCCGGTGATCGCCAGGGTCCGCAGCCCGCCGGCGGCCAGCCGGGTGTGGACGGCGTGCGCCAGCCGGCCCAGGGCGGCGACCGGGTCGTCGACGAGGACGCAGGGCAGCGCGGCGTCGGGCCGGGTGGCCAGCGCGGCCACCGCGCCCGCGGCCGCCGCGGCCGGCAGGAAGTCGTGGCCGTCGACCCGCTCCCCGGGCAGGGCGACGAACAGGTCGCCGGGTGCGACGGTGCGGCTGTCGACGGTGACCGCGCCGGTCACGGTGCCGGCCGCGCCGTCGGGCAGCCGCCCGTCGACCGCCGCGGCCACCTCGGCGAGGGTCAGGCTGATCACGGTCGGGTCTCTCCTCCGGCCCGGGCGCGCCGCTCCAGGGCCTCGCGCAGCACGGCGCGGTCGTCGAAGGGGTGGACGGTGCCGCCCACCTCCTGGCCGGTCTCGTGCCCCTTGCCGGCGACGAGCACGGCGTCGCCGGGCCGGGCCCGGGCCACGGCCGCGGCGATGGCGGCCCGGCGGTCCCCGATCTCGAGCACCTCGGCGCCGGCGGGCACGCCGGCCAGCATCGCGGCGCGGACGGCGGCGGGGTCCTCGGAGCGCGGGTTGTCGTCGGTGACCACGAGCAGGTCGCTGCCCCGGGCGGCGGCCTCCCCCATGGCCGGGCGCTTGCCGGGGTCGCGGTCGCCACCGCAGCCGAGCACGGTGATCACCCGCCCGGTGGTGGCCGACCGCAGCGCGCCCAGGGCGGTGGTGACCGCGTCGGGGGTGTGCGCGTAGTCGACGACGGCGACGAACGGCTGGCCGGCGTCCACCGGCTCCATGCGGCCGGGCACGACCGTGCCGGCCACCCCGCGCAGGGCGTCCTCCACCGCGACGCCCACGGCGTCCAGGAGCGCCACGGCCAGGACGGCGTTGGCCACGTTGAACGGGCCGGGCAGCCGCACCCGCGCCGGCCAGGTGCGCCCTCCCGGCCCGTGCAGGGTGAAGGAGGAGCCGCCGGCGGGGTCGGCGGTGACCCCGGTGGCCCGCCAGTCCGCGGCCGACCCGCGGCCGGAGACGGTGACCGCCCGGCGCCCGCCGAGCATCCCGGTCAGCCGCCGCCCGTGGGGGTCGTCGACGTCGACCACCTCGACCGCCGCCCGGCCGTCGAACAGCCGCGCCTTGGCGAGGAAGTAGTCCTCCAGGTCGGCGTGGAAGTCCAGGTGGTCGCGGCCGAGGTTGGTGAACCCGGCGGCGGCGAACGGGATGCCGCCGACCCGGCCGAGCACCAGGGCGTGGCTGCTGACCTCCATGACGACGGTCTGCACCCCCGCGCCGGCCATCGTGGCCAGCAGCCGGTGCAGCGCCGGCGCCTCGGGGGTCGTGCGGACGCTCGGCAGCGTGGTGACGGTGGGGCGGCCGTTCGCGGCCCGGCCCCGGGTGCGGGTCTCGACCGTGCCGATCAGGCCCGTGGACCGGCCGGCCGCGGCGAGCCCGGCCTCGACCAGGTAGGCGGTGGTGGTCTTGCCGTTGGTGCCGGTGATCCCGACGACCTGCAGCCGCCGGGCGGGCTCGCCGTACACCCGGGCGGCGACCGCGCCGAGGACCGCGCGCGGGTCCTCGGTGACGCAGACCGGCAGGCCGGTGGCGCAGGCCTGCTCGCGCCCGGCCGGGTCGGTGAGGACGGCGACGGCCCCGCGGGCGGCGGCGTCCGCGGCGTACCGCGCACCGTGCGTGCGGGCGCCGGGCAGCGCCGCGTAGAGGTCCCCGGCGGCGACCTCCCCGGAGGCCAGCGTGACACCGGCGGGCCGCGTGGCCGGGTCGCCCTGCACCGGGGCGCCCACGAGGTCGGCGAGGTCGGCGAGGGACGGGTGCGGCGGCGCGGGGCTGCTCCCCTCCGGACGGGGCGCCGACCCGCCAGGGGGCTGGTTCACGGGGCTCCAATCTACCGGCGGGTCGGTCGCCGTCCGCCGACCACACGCGGACGGCGGGCAGGACCGGCCGCGCCCCGAGCCGGGGGCGGGAGGGCCGGGGGCGGGAGGGCCGGGGGTCTCCTACCGGTCCGGGCCGGTGAGGACGAAGTCCGGTCGCGGCGTCCCCGAGGGGACGATGGCGTCGGCCACCAGCACCTGCCGCATGATGTCGGCGAACACGGGGGCGGCCACCTGGCCACCCTCGGCGTCGCTGGTCGGGCGCTCCAGGTCGACGGCCACCACGTACTGCGGGTCGTCGGCGGGGGCGAAGCCCACGAAGGTGGTCACGTACCCGCCGCCGTCGTAGCAGCCGCACTCGGGGTTGGCGCGCTGGGCCGTGCCGGTCTTGCCCGCGACCCGGTAGCCGTCGACCTGGGCCAGCGGTGCGGTCCCCCCGGGGCCGACCACGGCCTCGAGCATGCCGGCCATCTGCTCGGCGGTCTCCTCGCTCACCACGCGGGTGCCCTCCGGGCGCGGCGTCGGCTCGCCACCGACCGAGGCCACCACGCGCGGCTCGATGCGGACCCCGTCGTTGGCCAGGGCCTGGTAGACGGAGGCCATCTGCAGGGTGGTGACCGAGACCCCCTGGCCGATGGGCACGTTGGCCGCCCGGCTCTCGGTCCACCGGTCGGAGGCCTCGAGGATGCCTCCGCTCTCGCCGGGCAGCTCCACGCCGGTGCGGCTGCCGAGGCCGAAGGCGCGCAGGTAGCGCTCGAGGGTGGCGTCGCCGACCTCCCGGGCGAGCATGATCGTGCCGACGTTGCTGGACTTGGCGAGGATGCCGGTGACCGTCCAGTCGATGGGCTCGTGGTCGTGGGCGTCGGTGACCACGACGTCACCGGCCTGGATGTGCCCGTCGACGGTCAGCACGGTGTCCGGCTCGGCCGCGCCCTCCTCCAGGGCGGCGGCCAGGGTCACGGCCTTCATGACCGACCCGGGCTCGAACACGTCGGAGACCACGGGGTTGCCCAGCAGCGCCGGGTCGGTCCGGGACACCGCGCCGGGGTCGTAGCCGGGGCAGGAGCCCATCGCGACGACCTCGCCGGTGTGCACGTCGAGGACGACGGCCGACGCCCGGGTGGTCGCGCCGTCGTCGCACGCCCGGGCGAGCCGCTGCTCGGTGGCGTACTGGACGTCCTCGTCGAGGGTGAGCCGCACGTCGTCGCCGTCGACGGCGGGCGTGGACTCGTCGATGCCCGAGGGGATCGGGTTGCCGCCGCTGCCGACCTCGACCCGCCGCTGCCCCGGGGTGCCGGCCAGCTGCTCGTCGAGGGTCCGCTCCACGCCCGCCAGGCCGGCGCCCTCCCGCCCGACGAACCCGACGACCTGGCCGGCGGTGCTGCCGGCCGGGTACAGCCGCACGGGGTCGTCCTCGAAGGAGACGCCGGCCAGCCCCAGCTCGACGACGGCGTCCACGGTCTCCGGCGGGACCTGCGCGGCGAGCACGACGTACCGGCTGTCGCGGGACAGCCGCTCGGTGAGCTCGGCGACGGGGACGTCGAGCAGCGTGGTCAGCGCGAGGGCGGTGCGGGCGGGGTCGCCGACGACGGTCGGGTCGGCCACCACGCGCGAGGCCGCCACCGTGTAGGCCAGCGGGTTGCCGTCGCGGTCGGTGATCTGCCCGCGCAGCGCGGCGATCGGGTAGGAGCTGAGCCGGTCGGCCTCCGCGGCGTTGGCGTAGGCCCGGCCGTCCACGCCCTGCAGCAGCACCAGCTTGCCGGTGACCAGCAGCAGGGGGACGAGGAGGAGGACCAGCCCCGGGGTGGTCCGGCGGGTGCCCGGGCGCAGCGGGCGGCGGACGCGGCGGCTGCCCGGCGGGCGGCGCGGCGCGAAGGCCCCGGGACGCCCGGCGCCGCGCTCGCCGCCGCGGCGCCCGGGAGCGGGGTGGCGGACGGTGCTCGCCACCCTCAGCCCCCCGCCACGGCCGGCGTGCCCGGCGGCTGCGCCGCGGGCTCGGGCTCGGGAGCCGGCTCCGGCCGGCCGCGCAGGACCACCGAGCCGTCGGGGCCGAGGACCAGGTACGCCGCCGTCCCGGCCGGGACCAGCCCCGCGTCGCCCGCCGCGTCGGCCAGCCGGTCGGGGGTGCCGCCCGCGACGACCTGCTGCTCGAGCCGCTGGACCTCCTGGGCGCGCTCGGCGTTGGCGCTCTCCAGCTCGGTGGCCCGCAGCGAGTTCACGGCGATCGAGGTGTTGAGCACCAGCAGGCCGACGGTGGTCGCGGCGAGCAGGGCGACCACGAGCAGGGCGAACGGGGCGCGCCGGACGGCGAGGCCGTGCCGGCCGCGGGCGGCCGGTGCGGCCGGTGCCGGGGAGGCGGCCCGGGCGGGCCGGCTGCCGGCGCGGGCGGTCCGGGTGCGGAGGGCGCCGGTGCGCATCGGCACGCTGCGGGCCCGGCCGCGGACGGGGCCGGCCGGGGGTACCGCGCCGCCGGCAGCCCGTGCCCCGGTCGCCGACCGGGGCGCGGGGGTCCGGGAGGGCCGGTCGGCGCGGGACGGGGCGGGCGAGCGGTCCGGGCGGGCGGCGGTGCGCCCGGCCGCGGCGCCGGGGTCCGTGCGCGGCGCCGGGGTCCGCGGCCCCTCGGCCCGCGGCGCTGCGTCGGCGGTGGCGGCGCCGGCAGGGCGGGTGGTGCGGGTGCGGGCGGCGCCGGCGGCCGGTGCGCCGGTCGCGGCGTCCGCCGTCCCGGGGTGGGGCACCGGGCGGGGCCGGCGGGCGGCCGGCGGGGTCCGCGGGGGGGGCTCCTCGGGCACCCCCGCGGTGCGGGCGGCGGCGCTCACGCGGCCACCTCGCGGCGGATCCGCTCCGCGGCCCGGACCCGGGCCGAGGCGGCGCGGGGGTTGGCCGCGACCTCGGCCTCCGACGGCGCCTCGCCGCCCCGGGTGAGCAGCCGCAGCGTCGGCCCGTGCCCGGGCAGCGGCACCGGCAGGCCCGGCGGGGTGCGGTCCGCGGCGCCCGCGGCGAGGACCCGCTTGACCATGCGGTCCTCGAGGGAGTGGAAGGTGATGACCGCCAGCCGGCCGCCCACCGCGAGCGCGGCCAGCGCCGCCGGCAGCGCCCGCTCCAGGACGCCGAGCTCGTCGTTCACCTCGATGCGCAGGGCCTGGAAGGTCCGCTTGGCCGGGTGGCCACCGGTGCGGCGGGTGGCGGCGGGGATCGACGTCCGCACCAGCTCGGCCAGCCGGCCGGTGCGGGTGATCGGCTCCCGGGCGCGCTCCCGCTCGATCGCGGCCGCGATGCGGGTGGCGAAGCGCTCCTCGCCGTGGACGCGCAGCACGCGGGCCAGCTCCGCGGCCGGGTAGGTGTTCACCACGTCGGCGGCCGTCCGCGGTGCCGCGGGGTCCATCCGCATGTCGAGGGGCGCGTCGACGGCGTAGCTGAACCCGCGGTCGGGCCGGTCGAGCTGCAGGGAGGAGACGCCGAGGTCGAACAGCACCGCGGAGACCTCCGGCAGCCCCAGCCGGTCGAGGACGTCGGGCAGCTCGTCGAAGACCGCGGGGACCAGGGTGGCGCGCTCGGTGCAGCCGGCGGCGGCGATGCGCCGGGCGGCCTCGGCGCGGGCGTCGGGGTCGCGGTCCAGGCCGACCAGGCGCAGGCGGGGGTGGGCGCGCAGCAGCGCGAGCGCGTGCCCGGCCAGGCCGAGGGTGGCGTCGACGAGGACGGCGCCGTCCCCGGCGCAGGCGGGGCCGAGCAGCTCGGCGACCCGCTCGAGGAGGACGGGCACGTGCACCGCGGGCCGCACGGGCTCGGTGCTGCTCATCGTCGGTGCGCTCCTCGGGCGGGTCGGTGCCGGCCGCGCCGGCCGGCGTGGGCGGCGGGTCGGACGGGCCCGTCCATGGTGGGGCCGGACGGGGGTCGGCGGGTGGAGGCAGGAGGCGTTTCGCACGAGCCGGGAGCGCCGGCGCGCGGTGCGGACGGGACGGGTGGGCAGCGGTGGGGCCGGTGGGGTGCGGTGGGGCGGGTGGGGCGCGGTGGGGCACCGGGAGCGGGTGGGTGGGAGGCCGGCGCCCCGCGGGGCCCGCCTGGCGCCGGGGAAGTGCGTCAGGTGGGCCCCGCGGGGACCGGGACGTCCGTGCCGCGGGGCCGGCTCCTGCCGGCGGCCGCCCGCGGGGGCGGCCGGCGCCCGGGGTGCACCGAGTCGCGGGGAAGGCGGCTCGGGGTCACCCACCCGGTCGAGCCGCGGGGAAGTCGGCTCGGTCGGGGGCCCGGGCGGGGCACGGGGACGGTCAGGAGAGGGTGGGCATCCCCTCGCTCTCCATGTCGGCGAAGGCGGCCTCCTGCTCGGCGACGTAGGCCTCCCAGGTGCCGCTGTCCCAGATCTCGAAGCGGGTGTCGACGCCGACGACGACCACGTCGCGGTCGAGGCCGGCGTACTCGCGCAGGTTCGCGGGGATCGTGATGCGACCGGTCTTGTCCGGCTCCACCTCGACCATCGAGCCGAAGCTCATGCGCGCGCGCATGCGGGCGGCGGCGGTGTCGGCCGGGGCCATGGAGGCGACCGCGGCGCTCTGCTCGGCGACGCGGGCCATGGTCAGGCCGTAGATGCAGCGCTCCTGCCCCTTCTTGATCACCATGCCGCCGGCCACCTGCTCGCGGAAGCGCACGGGGAGGGCGAGCCGGCCCTTCTCGTCGAGGCGGAGCGGGTAGCTGCCGACGAACACCGGATCACCTCCCGCACTGGACCTCCCATGGCTCTCCGGGGACCCCGGAGCGGGCCCTGCTCCCCCACCGCGCCACACCCTAACCCACTGAGCCCCACCAGACACCACTCGACACCATGTCGTGACCGGCCTTCCCCACCGGTCACCGCGCAGGTCAGCGCGCAGTTCGGCGCCTCGCCGGCCGCGGGTGGGGCGCGGTGGGGCCGGGGTGGGACGGCGGCCCGTCCCGGGCCCCCCTCCCGCGCCCGCGAGCCCGCCCGGGGGCCCGCCGGTGGGACCGCGACCGCGGCCGCCGGGGCGCAGGTCGCGCGAACGGCCCGGGGAACCGGTCGGCGACGTACCGTGAACCGGAGCGCGGGCCCGCCGGGGCCGGGGGCCGGACGCGCCGGCGGTCGCCGACGAGGAGGAGATGTGACGGAGCTGGCCCGGACTCCGGGGGGGACGGCCGGCGCGCCGCTCGACGTCGAGACCGAGGGGCGGCGCATCGCGGCGAGCATGTCCCGCGTCGTCCACGGCAAGCCGGAGGTCGTGCACCTGGCCCTGGTGGTGCTCCTGGCCGAGGGGCACCTGCTCCTGGAGGACGTGCCCGGCGTCGGCAAGACCACCCTGGCCAAGTCGCTGGCCGCCTCGATCGACGCGACGGTGCACCGCATCCAGTTCACGCCCGACCTGCTGCCGAGCGACGTCACCGGCGTCTCGGTGTACGACCAGGAGAGCCGGGAGTTCGAGTTCAAGCCCGGCGCGGTGTTCGCCAACATCGTGGTCGCCGACGAGATCAACCGCGCCTCGCCCAAGACGCAGTCGGCGCTGCTCGAGTGCATGGAGGAGCGCCAGGTCACCGTGGACGGCGTCAGCTACGAGCTGGCCCGCCCGTTCCTGGTGATGGCCACCCAGAACCCGATCGAGATGGAGGGCACCTACCCCCTCCCGGAGGCGCAGCGCGACCGCTTCACCGCGCGGGTCTCCATGGGCTACCCCGACCGCGAGGCCGAGCTGGCCATGCTCGACGACCTCACCACCACCGGTGACCCGCTGGCCGCGCTGACGCCGGTCGCCGACGCCGCGACCGTGCGGGAGCTCGTCGCGGGGGTGGGGCGGGTGCACGTCTCCGAGGCCGTCCGCCGGTACGTCGTGGCGCTCGTGGAGGCGACCCGCCGGGCACCCGAGCTGCGGCTCGGCGCCTCGCCGCGGGCCGGGCTGCAGCTGCTGCGGACCGCCCGGGCGTCGGCCGCGCTGTCCGGCCGCGACCACGTGCTGCCCGACGACGTGCAGGCCATGGCCGTCCCGGTGCTGGCCCACCGCCTGCTGCTCGCCCCCGACGCGGCCGCCGGGCGCCGTACCGCCGAGCAGGTGGTCACCGACCTGCTCGCGCACGTCCCGGTCCTGCGCGGGCGCTGACCGTGCGCGGACCGGTCGCCACGGCGCTGGCCTCCCTCACCCTCCGGGGTCGCTGCCTGGTCACCGGCGGGGCCACCCTCCTGGCCCTGGGCGTGCTGCTCGGCGAGACGGCGCTGGTGCAGGTCGCCGTCTTCGTCCTCGCCCTGCCGCTGGTGTCGGCGGCGGCGGTCGCCCGGCACCGCTTCCGCGCCACCTCGCGGCGCACGGTCACCCCGGCCCGGTTGCCGCGCGGCTCGGACGCCGGCGTCCGGCTCGAGGTCGGCAACGCCGGCCGGGGCCGCGGGGGGCTCTGGCTGCTCGCCGAGACCGTCCCCGCCGACCTCGGACCCTCGCCCCAGTTCACCGTCGAGGGGCTGCCCGGTGGCGGGTCGGCGGTGCTGCACTACCGGGTGCACGGCGGCCGCCGGGGTCGCTACCGGCTCGGGCCGCTGCGGCTGCGGCTGGTGGACCCCTTCGGCCTGGTCCTGCGCACCGTCTCCGGCACCGACACCGCGCCGCTGACCGTCGTCCCCCGGGTGCTGCCCCTGGGCCCGGCCGGGCCCGCGGGCAGCTCCGGCCGGGGCGGCGAGGGGACCCGGCGGGCCATCGCGGTGCACGGGGAGGACGACGTCAGCACGCGCGCGTACCGCCAGGGCGACGACCTGCGCAAGGTCCACTGGCGGGCGACCGCCCGGACCGGGGAGCTCATGGTCCGGCTGGAGGAGCGGCCGTGGCGGGCCCAGGCCACGCTGCTGCTCGACACCCGCACGCGGGCCCACCTCCTGGCCCGCGGGCACGCCGCGCCGGCGCCCCCGCCGGTCCCGGGTGACCCCGCCCCGCCGCAGGACAGCCTCGAGTGGCTGGTGGAGGCCGCCGCCGGCATCGGCGCGGCACTGCTCCGCCGCGGCTCGACCCTGCGGGTGGTGACCGACGCCGGCGAGCTGTCCCGCGAACCGGGGCGCCCGGGCCTGGGCGAGGAGGAGCTGCTCGACCGGCTCGCCGGCCTCGGCCCCTCCCGGCTGTCGGGGCTCGGCCCGGGGGTGGAGCTGCTGGGCCGTGCGGCCGGCGACGGCCCCGTGGTGGCGCTGCTGGGGGCGGTCGGCCCGGACGAGGCCGCGGAGCTGGCGCGGGTCCGCGCCGGCCCCGGCACCGACGCCGCCGTCCTCACCGACCTGGGGAGCTGGGCCGCGGCCGCCGGCCGGGGCCGCCGCGGCGGCGGGGGCGCCGCGCGCGACGAGCTGTCCCGCCAGGTGGCGGCGGCGGCCGACCTGCTCCGGGGCGCGGGGTGGCGGGTCGCCGTCGCCGGGGCGGGCGTGCCCCTGGCCGCCGTCTGGGCGCAGCTCGGACCGGCCGCCGCACCGGTGCCCCAGGGGGTGCCGGGGTGAGCGGCCACCGCGCGCCGGCCGGCCGCGCCGCCCTGGACGAGGCCGGGACCACGGTGGCCGCCGCCGTCGCCACCGTCCTCGGCACGCTGGCCCTCCTGCCCGTCTTCACCGACCGGTCCTGGCTGCCGCCGGCCCTGGCCGGGGTCGTGGTGGTGGCCGCCGGGGGGCTGCTGCTGCGGCTGGCCGGGGCCGCCCTGCGCGACGCCCTCCCCCGGTGGTCGGCGTCCCCGCTGGGGACCGCCCTCGGGGTCCCGCTGGTGCCGCTCCTGCAGCTGGGGCTGCTGCTCTGCGTGCTGACCGCCCTGTACGCGCCCGGCGAGGCCACGGGCGGGGTGCTGCCCACCGGGGACAGCCTCGCCGCCCTGGGGCGGGTGCTGACCGACGGATCGGCCGAGATGCGCGAGCAGTCCACACCGGCGCTGCCGCTGACCGGCCTGCTGGCGCTCACCGTGCTGCTCGTCGGGGTGGTCGCCGTCGTCGTCGACCTGGTGGCCGTCGGCGGCCGGCAGCCGGCCCTGGCCGGGCTCGGGCTGCTCGTGCTGGTCTGCGTGCCGGTCAGCACGGTCACCGGCGGCGTCGGCGTGCTCCCCGTGGCCGCTCCCTCGGCGGGTCTGGCCCTGCTGCTGTGGGCCGACCAGCGGCGCCGGCTGGGCGCCGCCCCGCGCGAGGGACGCCGGCCGCGGCGGGCGGCCGGTGCGGTCCCGGCGCTGCGCACCGGCGCGGTCGCCGTGGCGCTCGGGGTCGTGCTGGGCGCGCTGGTCCCGACGCTGACCGAGGGGGCCTTCGCCCGGAGCCTGGGCCCCGGCGGTGGCGGGGGGTCGACGGGCACCTCCCTCGACCCCGCCGCGGCGCTGCAGGGTCAGCTCACCCTCGACGAGCCGATCGAGCTGCTGCGCCTGGAGACCGACGTCGAGGACCCCGGCTACCTGAGGGTCGTGGCCCTCGACGTCTACACCGCCGAGGACGGGTGGACGGTGGGCAACCTCGACGGCGAGCAGGCGGTGGAGGGGGACGCCGCGCTGGCGCCCCTGCCCGGCCGGCGGCCCGGCCGGCAGGTGGAGGCGCTGATCACCGCGCTGGGGCACCAGGACCGGTTCCTGCCGGTGCTGTTCTCCCCCCTGGCGGTGGGCGTGGCCGGCGGGGAGCGCTGGCGTTTCGACCCGAGCACCGCGACGGTGTTCGGCCGGGACGCCTCCACGGCGGGGCAGACGTGGTCGGTCGTGGCCGTCGAGCCACGGCCGGGCCTGGTGGAGCTGTCCGAGGCCGGGGAGCTGGCCCCCGCCCTGCCGCTGGTGCAGCGCTACACCGCCCTGCCCCCGCTGGACCCGTCGGTCACCGACCTCGTGGCCGCGGTCACCGCCGGGGCGACGACCCCGTACGAGCGGGCGCAGGCCCTGTACGCGTACTTCACCGACCCCGCCAACGGGTTCAGCTACTCCCTCGCCACCCCGGCGGGCACCAGCGGGGACGACCTGGTCGACTTCCTCGCCGGCCGGCGGGGCTACTGCGAGCAGTACGCCGGCGCCATGGCCGTGCTGGCCCGCGCCGCGGGGCTGCCGGCCCGGGTGGTGCTGGGCTACACCCCCGGGACCGAGCGCCCCGACGGCAGCCGGCTGGTCACCAGCGACGACGCGCACGCCTGGGTGGAGGTCTACTTCGACGACCTGGGCTGGATCCCGTTCGACCCCACGCCGATCGACGCCACCCGCGCCGTCGAGCTGCCGTGGGCCCCGCGCCCCCAGGAGGAGGAGGCGGCCGAGCGCACCGACGCGCCGGCCGCGCCCCTCCCGGGGCCCGTCGCCCCCGCCCCGCAGGTCGACCCGCTCGCCGAGCCGGACCTGACCGCCCCGCCGTCGGCGGAGACCGGCACGCCGGTCGGGCCGGTGCTGCTGGCCGGGGGCGCGGTGCTCGGGGTCGCCGCGCTCGGGGGGACGCCGGCGGGGCTGCGGGCGCTCCAGCGCCGCCGCCGCGTCGCCTCCGGCGAGCCGGGGGCGCTGTGGGACGAGCTCACCGCGACCGCGCGGGACCTGGACCTGCCCTCGGACCCCGCCTGGACCCCGCGGCAGACCGGGGAGCACCTGGTCGGCGCGCTCGGGTCCCCCGCCGGCGGGGTGCACCGGGCCGGGCCGCGGACCGCGTCGGCCGCCGAGGCGGTCCGCCGGCTGGCCCGGGCCGAGGAGGCGGCGTCCTACGCGGCGCCGGGCTCGGCACCCGGCGGCGACGAGCTGCGGGAGGCCCTGGCCGGCGCCCGGCACGGGCTCCTGGCGGCCGCGCCGCGGGGCGCTCGGCTGCGGGCGCTGCTGTGGCCGCCGTCCCTGCTGGCCGACGTGCGCGACGGGCTGCCCGCCGGGCTGCCCCGGCCGGCGCGGCGGCGGGCCACCGCCGGCTGAGATCGGCCGCGGGTGGCCGGTCGCGCGGGCTGCTCAGCCGCGCCCGTCCACCTGGGTCCGGAGCAGCCGCTCGGTCAGCTCGTCGAGGGCGACGGTGCCGGCGGCCCGGCCGTCCGCCGGCTGCAGGACCGCCGCGGCGACGCCGGCGGCCACCCAGTCGGGGACCTCGGCCAGCAGCTCGTCGACGGCGAGGAAGACCGGCCGCTCCCCCGGCTCGGCGTCGGCCCGGCACTCGGCCTCGGCGTCGTCCGCGCTGGTCCACAGCGGCACGAGGTCGGTGCCGTCGTCCCGGGTCCAGGGGACGACGCCGTCGGCGTCGCCCCACGCCCACAGGCCGCCGTCGGCGCCGAGCCGGTCCCAGACGGCGGCGGTGCCGGCGTCGGCCGGGGTGTCGGCGGGGGCGGCCCGGTCCTCCGGCTGCTGCGGCACGGTGTCCTCCTGACGGGCCCGGGAACGACGACAGCCGCCGGCCCGGAGCGGGACGGCGGCTGTCGGGGCGGCCTCGGTGGGGGCTGGACCCGGGGCTCGGGCGCGAGGCCCGGGCCCGGGCTACTGGTCGTAGCGGCGGCGGAAGCGCTCCTCGAGCCGGTTCTTCATGGGCTGGCGGCGGGCCTTGCCACCGCGGCCGCGCCCGGCCGGCGCGCCTCCGGGGCCGGCCTCGACCGCGCCTGTCGCCGTGCGGTAGTTGAGGACGGCGAGCGCGGCGCCGCCGAACATCACCAGGAAGCCCAGCACGCCGAGGGGCACGGAGGGGATGACCGCGCCGCCCACGAGGAGGGCCAGGCCCCCGACGACGAGCAGGGCACCGAGCTGGAACCTGCGCCGGGCCTTGAGGCGGCGGTCGCCGCTGCGGACCGACGAGGCGAACTTGGGGTCGTCATCGACGAGGGCGCGCTCGATCTGCTCCAGCAGGCGCTGTTCGTGCTCGGAGAGCGGCACGTCGACCTCCACTTGGGCCTGAGCCAGTACCCGTCGGAGTGTTCGCCGACGGTGACTTCGAGGATACGAGCCCTTCGCAGGGCGCGAAAGGCGAGCCGGCGCCGACCCGCCGGGGATCACGAGGCGATCACCCTCGCGGGTGGCCCGCGACTCCGGGGAGGACGACGAACGGGCCCGGCACGGGGTTCCCGGGCGCGGTCCCGGGCGCGGTCCCGGGCGCGTGGCGCCGCCGCTCACCGGGGGGCTCCCCGCTGCAGCAGGGTCGCCGGGCGCACCGCCCCCGCCCCGAACCGGCGGGCGGCCCGGTCGGCGGCCAGCTCGGCGTCCCGCCGGCCGTGCTCCCGGGCGCCGAGCTCGAGCTGCCGGGGCGCGGAACCGGCCTCGACCAGCCGTTCGGCGCGGACGCCGACCAGCCGGATCCGCGCCCGGTCCAGGCCGAGGGCGTCGAAGAGCGCGCGGGCGGTCTCGTAGAGCTCCTGCCCGACGTCGGTGGGGACGCCGAGGGTGCGGCTGCGGGTGATCGTGGTGAAGTCGGCGAAGCGGACCTTGAGGGTCACCGTGCGCGCCAGCCAGCCGCCCGAGCGCAGCCGGCCCGCCGTCCGCTCGGCCAGCCGCAGCAGCTCCCGGTGGACCACCACCGGGTCGTCGACGTCGGTGCCGAAGGTCTCCTCGTGACCGGTGGACCGCTCGGGCTCGTCGGGGACCACCCGCCGCGGGTCCCGGCCCCAGGCCAGCTCGTGCAGGTGGGCGCCGGCCGCCGGGCCCACCGCCCGCTGGAGGGTGCGCACCGGGACGTGCGCGAGGTCACCGACCGTGCGCAGCCCCAGCCGCAGGAGCACCTCCTCGGTCTTGGCCCCCACGCCCCACAGGGCACCGACCGGCAGGGGGTGCAGGAAGGCCATGACCTCGGGCGGGCGGACGACGCGCAGGCCGTCGGGCTTGGCGGAGGTCGAGGCCAGCTTGGCGACGAACTTGGTCGGCGCCACCCCGACCGAGCAGGTGATGCCCTGCTCGTCGTACACCCGGCCGCGCAGGTACTCGCCGACCTCGGCGGCGTCCCCGAGCCGGCGCCCGGCGCCCGCGACGTCGAGGAAGGCCTCGTCCATGCTCACCGGCTCCACCAGCGGGGTGACCGAGCGGAACAGGGCCATGACCGCGCGGGAGACGTCGGCGTAGAGCGCCATGTCCCCCGGCAGGACGGTGGCCGTCGGGCACAGCCGCAGGGCGCGGGAGGTCGGCATCGCGGCGTGCACGCCGTGGCGGCGGGCCTCGTAGGTGGCCGAGGTGACCACCCCGCGGGTGCCCGCCCCGCCGACGATGACCGGCGTCCCGGCCAGCTCGGGGTGGCGGCGCACCTCGACGCTGGCGAAGAACGCGTCCATGTCGACGTGCAGCACCGTGCACCCCGCCGCCCGTCCCCGTGCCACCCCGACCTCCCGCCGCGCCCCTGCAGGTCGAACGTGTGTTCGACCTGCAGGGACGATAGCGGGCGCCGGGCGGGAGCGGCCTCCCGACGGGCGGGTGTCACCGGTCCGTGACCACGCCCACCCGGTCGGCCTCGCGCTCCCGCTTCCCGGGCCACATCTTGGCGCCGAGCACCCCGCCCAGCGCCGCGGCCGCGACGGACAGCCCCAGCCCCAGGCTCGCCCAGGCGGCGCTGGAGGAGGCGATGTCGGAGACCTGGCCGGCGGCGACGTCCGGCAGGTCGGACTGCTGGATGTTCGCCACGTCGGAGACCACGCCGGCCACCGACCCGAGCAGGGCGCCCCCGCCGAACAGCGTGAGCAGCACCAGCGTCACCACGCTCAGCGCCCACACGAGGATCCCGTGCAGCAGCCCCTCGGCCATGCCGCGCCACAGCGCGGTGGCCCCGGCGGTCAGCCCGCCGAGGAAGAGGGCGATCAGCCCGTTGATGCCGCTGAACCAGTCGGCGTTGTTACCGCCCGCCCCGGGTCCGACGTCCCACCACCCCAGCGCCAGCGTGGCCACCTGGAGCAGCAGGAACGTGGGCACCGCGACGATCAGCCCGGCCCACACCGGGCCCCATCGGACGCGGTCCCGCCGCGGCGGGGCCACCGCCACCTGCACCGGCCCGCCGTGCTCGGCGGGTACCGCGTGCTCGACCGGCACCTCGTGCGCGGCCCGCGTCGCTCCTTCCCCGGTGTCCACCGGGGTGGTCTGCGCGACGTTCTCCCGGAACTCCGCGCCGGTGCGCGTACGACCCTCGGTCATGTCTTCCCCTTGCCTCGATCGTCGGTCCAGACCCTCCTGGGGTTCCCCCGGGACCGGCCCCGTCACGGGCCACGGCAGGACCGCAACCGGATCGTCACGTGGCGCCCCGCGCGCACGGCGTCCCCGCTGGTCGCCCGGGGTGTGTGAGAGCACGATGGGGGAGGTACTGCAGCGACCGGAGGGCCACCACCCGGTGGTCCACGACCTGATGGGAGCAGCATGGCGCTCGACGACGACGACATGACCACCGCGGGCCACGGCCCGGCCGACGGCGGTGCCGCGGGTGAGGGTGCCGACGGCGGCGCCGACGGTGGCGCGGACGGCGGCGCGGGCCACGGCCCGGCCGACGGTGGTGCGGTCGGCGGCGGCGCCGACGGTGGCGCGGACGGTGGCGCGGACGGGGGTGCGGACGGCGGCGCGGACGGTTCGGCCGGGCACGGCCCCGCGGACGGGGGTGCCGACGGTGGCGCCGACGGCGGCGCCGACGGCGGTGCGGACGGTTCGGCCTGACCGCTGACCCCACCACGCAGGGGGGGGGGGGGGGGGGGGGGGGGGGGGGGGGGGGGGGGGGGGGGGGGGGGGGGGGGGGGGGGGGGGGGGGGGGGGGGGGGGGGGGGGGGGGGCGGGTGGGGGGCGGGG
>NZ_JBJGYK010000045.1:0-34763 GCF_054049955.1 Geodermatophilus sp. SYSU D00758 | reverse complement strand
GCCACGGACGACCCCACCGGACGACCCGCCGAGGAGGACCCGTGACGTCGAGCCCGACCCGCACCCCCGCACCCACCGCAGCCGGGCGCCGCGACCGCGGCGGCGCCCGGGGGCGGCAGGGAGCCGGCCGCGGGCGGGCGAGCGGTGGGGCAGCGGGGTCCCCGTCAGTGGGCGCCGGCGAGCGGGGGCGGGTGGTCCGGCGCCCCGGTGCGGGCCCGCGGGTCGACGGGTGCGTCGGTGGCCTGGCAGGTCGGGCACCAGTAGGTGATCCGCTCCTGCAGGTCGGGGCCCTGGTCGCCGCGCAGGACCGGCGTCCCGCAGCGGTAGCAGGGCCTGTCCTTGCGGCCGTAGACCCAGTGGTCGCGGCCGCGGCGCAGGTCGCCGGTGGTGCTCTGCTCCGGGCGGTCGCGGTTGGCCAGCATCAGCGCCCGGGTGCGCTCGACCAGCCCGGGGAGGTCCGCGACGTCGGCCACCCGCATCCACGGGTGGACGCCGCAGACGAACAACCCCTCGACCTTGTAGAGGTTCCCCGGGCCGCACAGGTTCCGCTGGTCGAGGATCGCGACGCCGACCTGCTCGTCCGGCTGGGAGCGCAGCCGGCGCAGCGCCTCGTCGAGGTCCCAGTCGGGGCCGAGGACGTCGGGGCCGAGGTGCCCGACGACGGTGTCCTCCTGGGTGGTCCGCACCATCGCGACGTCGTGCAGCCGGTAGCCGACGCAGTCCCACCGGTCGGTGGCCAGGATCGCGCGGATGGAGAACGCCGGGCCGCCACGCCACCGGGCGCCCCTCCGGTAGATGTGCCAGCTGCCGTCCATCCGGTAGTGGGTGCGCAGCGTCCAGCCGTCGGTGAACCGGGTGAGCATGTGCTTGCCGCGCGGCACCACCTCCGCGACCGTCCGCCCGGCCAGGTCGGTCGCGGCCAGCCGGGGGACCCGCAGCTCGCCGCGGCGCAGCCGGGCACCCGCGAGCGCGGTGTTCATCCGCTTCGCGGCCAGCCAGACGGTGTCTCCCTCGGGCACGGGGCCAGTGTCCCCCGTGGCCGGCGGGGCAGCGCCGCGAACCGGCGGGCGGAGGACCCCCGCGGCCGGGAGGCGAGCCAGGTCACCCGGTGGGCGGGAAGGGCCGGGCCGGTCGCGGCGCTGGACCCTGCGTGCCCCGACGTCCCGAGCCCAGCACCCCGGCCGGCGCCGTTCCCGGTGCCGTCTCCGGCGCCATCGCCCCCGCCCACGTCGCCGAGGTCGCCGAGCCGGTCACGGTGACCGTGGCCCGCGACGTGCGCCCCGACCAGCGAGCGGCGTTCGAGCAGTGGGCTGCCGACGTCCTCGCGGTGGCCGGCGGCTTCCCCGGCAACCTGGGCACCAGCCTGCTGCGGCCCGGGCCGGGCTCCGACCGGTACCACCTGGTGTACCGCTTCGCCGACGGCGAGTCGTTGGCCCGCTGGGAGCGCTCGCCCGAGCGGCAGGCCGCCCTCGAGCGGGTCGAGCAGCTCGCCGAGGGCGCCGACTACGCCCGCGTGGCGGGCCTGGACAGCTTCTTCACCGCGCTCACCCCGCCGCGGCCGGGCCCGCGCTGGCGTCTCACCCTGCTCACCATCGCCGCGGTCTTCGCCATCACCCTGGCGTTCCAGCTGCTGCTGGGGCCGCTGGTGGGCTCCTGGCCGCTGCCGGCGCGGCTGCTGCTGTCGGCCACGGTCGTCGTCGTCCTGCTCGGTCAGGTCGTCATGCCCCGGCTCACCCGGTGGTTCGCCCCCTGGTTGCGCGGGCGTCGCTGACCCGGCCGGCCGGTGCCGGTACCGCGGCGTAGACACCAGGGTGTGACGGATCCGCACCCGGCAGGCGCCGGCGGGCACCCGCGGGCATCCACCGCCCCCCGCCGGGCCGGGTAGGCCGCCGGTGCTGCAGACGCTGGCGGTGCAGGGTTACCGGTCGCTGCGGGACGTCGTGGTGCCCCTGGGCCGGCTCACGGTGGTCACCGGCGCCAACGGGTCCGGCAAGACCAGCCTCTACCGGGTGCTCCGGCTCCTGGCCGCCGCGGCCCGCGGCGAGGCGGTCGCGGCGCTGGCGGCCGAGGGCGGGTTTGCAGTCGGTGCTCTGGGCCGGCCCCGAGGTGGTCGGTGCGGCGGTGCGCTCCGGCCGCGCGGAGACCACCGGCACGGTGCGCCGCGGCCCGGTCGCCGTGCGGGTCGGGTTGGGCGGGGACGACCTCGGCTACTCCCTCGACCTCGGGCTGCCCCGGCCCGACCTCACCTCGATGTTCACCCGCGACCCGGAGGTCAAGCGCGAGGTCGTCTGGGCCGGGCCGGTGATGCGGCCGGCGGGGCTGCTCGTCGAGCGGCACGGGCCGGCGGTGATGACGCGCGAGGGCCGCCGCTGGGCCGACACCGGCCGGCGCCTGGAGCGGCAGGAGAGCCTGCTGGCGGAGGTCGCCGACCCGGTGGCCGCGCCGGAGGTGCTCACCCTGCGCACCCGGGTCCGGGGCTGGCGCTTCTACGACGCGTTCCGCACCGACCCCGCCGCACCGGCCCGGGCCGCCCGGCCGGGCACGTTCACCCCCGTGGTCGCCGACGACGGCGGGGACCTGGCCTCCGCCCTCCAGACGCTGCGCGAGCTCGGTCACGGCGAGGACCTGGACGCCGCGGTGGACGGCGCCTTCCCGGGCAGTTCGGTGCAGGTCGTCGACGCCGACGGGCTGTTCCGCGTGCGGTTGCGGCAGCCCGGCCTGCTGCGCCCCCTGGACGCCGCCGAGCTCTCCGACGGCACCCTGCGCTTCCTGCTGTGGGCCGCCGCCCTGCTCACCCCGCGCCCGCCGGAGCTGTTCGTCCTCAACGAGCCGGAGACCAGCCTGCACCCCGAGCTGCTGGGCCCCTGGCCGGCATGGTGGCCCGCGCCGCGGCGCGCACCCAGGTCGTGGTGGTGACCCACTCGGCGGTGCTGCGCGAGGCGCTGGCCGCAGCCGTGGCAGGCGGGCCCCAGGACGACGGGATCTCCGAGGGCGGCCACCGGGCGGTGCACCTGCTCAAGGAGCACGGCGAGACGGTCGTCGAGGGTCAGACCCTGCTGGCCCGGCCGAGCTGGCGCTGGCCGGAGCGCTGACGGGACGGGGTGGGTCAGCGCCCCTTCTCGGCAGCGCGCCCCCTCTCGGCAGCGCGAGCCCGCTGGTGCTCGGTGTCCCGGTTCACCTGGAGGCCGGGGGGACGGCTGCCGATGACACACGCAGGAACGGGCAGTCGCCCACCTGCACACCGCACCGAGGAGTCGACGTGACGTACCCGCCCGTGCCCGGCGCCGACCAGCCGCCGCCGACTCCCTCGGGACGACCGACCCCGCCGCAGGGCTGGGGCGCGCCGCCCCAGCCTCCGCAGAACTGGGTGCAGACGGGTCCGCCGCCGGCTCGGCCTCATCCGGGTCACCCGGGCGGCCTCCCCGCCCAGCCCTACGCACTGCCCGCGGCGCAGCCCTTCGGCGGGACGCCCCATCCGGTCCTGCCGATGCCCTACAAGGACGGCACGGCCGCGTGGCTGTTGTGGTTCTTCCTCGGTGGTTTCGGGGCCCACCACTTCTACCTGGGCCGGACGGGGTGGGGAGTGGCCTACGCCATCGGATTCGTCCTCAGCTGGCTGCTGTCCGTCGTCCTGATCGGATTCCTGGGCCTGGCCGCGCTGTTCGTGCTCTGGATCGTCGACGCGGTACGGATGAACCAGCGTCTCGGCCACTACAACGCACAGGCCTTCGCGGCGAACCGGTCCCTCGGTCTGGCCTGATCGGTCCTCCGGCCGGGACGACGGAGACGGCGCTACCTGCGCCGCCGCCTGTCACCCGGTGATCGCGGTGGCCGAGCGTCACCGGCGCGAGGGTCAGCCGCGCAGCCGGAGCCCGCGCGGGGTGGCGGCGAACCCGGCCGCCTGGAGCGCGGCCGACAGCGGCGTCGACTCGTGCACCGACGTGCCGTCGGCCTTCTGCACCACCATCCGGCCCAGCGCGCCGGCGGCGACCGCACCGGACAGCGCGGTGGCCGCCTCCTTGAGCACGGTCTCCTCCTCGGTCCAGGACAGCAGGCTCTTGCCGCCCCGCTCGACGTAGAGCACCAGCTCCCCGTCGACCAGGACCACCAGCGACCCGGCCTTGCGCCCGGCCCGGTGCCCGCTGCCGCTGCGCCGCCCGCTGCCCGACCGCTGCCCGCCGGCGCCCTCACCGACGTCCACCGCGACGTCCACGGCGACCTGCGTGGCGCCCTCCCCGTCGGCCGCGCCACCGCGCTCGGGCCACGGCAGCGCCGCCCCGTAGACGTTGGCCGGGTCCGTGGCGGCCAGCACCACGGCCCCCTGCGGCGGGCGGTCCGGCGAGGCGAACCCGCGCAGCCGGTCCACCGACCCGGGAGTGCCGAACTGGGCGGCGCCGAGCGTCTCGACGAAGTACCCGCGCCGGGCCCGGCCGTTGTCCTCGAAGGCCCGCAGCACCGGGTACACCGCGGAGAACCCGCCGGGCACCTGCTCGGCCATGACCGCGCCGCGGGTCAGCACGCCGTGCCGCTCCAGCAGCGCCTCCGCGCGGGCGGTGGCGCGGCGGGTCGGCTCGGTCTCGCGGTCGGGCAGCCGGGACCAGCGCCCGGCCACCGTGGGCGGCCCGGTGCGGGTCGGCATGGCCGGCCGGCCCACCCGGGCCCGGCCGTACCGGGTGCGGTCCAGCCGAGCGCGGGGCGCGGCGGGCCTGCTGCGGTGCGTGCCGCCGCCGGAGAGCCGGGTCCGCAGCGGCGCCAGGGTGTCGTTGGTGAGCTGCCCGGCCCACACGAGGTCCCAGACCAGGTCGGCCAGCGCCGCGTCGTCGGTCGCGCCCAGCAGGTCCGAGAGCCCGCGGAAGAACAGCGCCTGCCCGCCGGCCAGCAGGTCGAGCACCGGGCCGCCGGCCTCGGGCAGCTCCAGGGGGTCCGGTAGCAGCAGCGGGGCGAGGTCGGCGGGCACCAGGCTCACCCAGCCGTCACCGCCGGGCAGCCCCCCGGCGCCGCACCACAGCACCTCCCCGGCGCTGGTCAGCTCGTCGAGCATCGCCGGTGCGTAGTCGCGCACCCGGGACGGCAGCACGAGCGTCTCCAGGGCGCTGGCCGGGACGAGGGCACCGGCGAGCTGCTCCACGACCGCCAGGACGCCGTCCGGACCGCGCAGCCGGCTGCCGACCGACTGCCAGGACGGCGTGAACCGGGCCAGCGCGTCGACCGGGACGGGCTCCACCTCCTGGCGCAGCCGGGCCAGGCTGCGCCGGCGCACCGACCGCAGCACCTCGGCGTCGCACCACTCCTGGCCGGTGCCGCCGGGCCGGAACTCGCCGGTGACCAGCCGGCCGGTGCCGGTGAGCCGCTGCAGGGTGGCGGTGACCACCGCGACCCCGAGGCCCAGTCGCTGCGCCACCTCGCCGGGGAGGAACGGGCCGTGGGTGCGGGCGTAGCGGCCCACGACGTCGCCCAGCGGGTCGGCCACCGGTTCGGTGAAGACCTCCGGGACCCCGACCGGCAGCGCCGTCCCCAGGGCGTCGCGCAGCCGGCCGGCGTCCTCGATGGCGACGAAGCGTTCCTCACCGGCGAGGCGCACCTGCAGCGCCCGCCGGGAGGCGACCAGCTCGTCGAGCCACTCCCGCGGCACCCCGCGCGCCGCCGCCTCGGCGGGTGCGAGGTCGCCGAGCACGCGCAGCAGGTCCGCGGCACCGTCGACGTCGCGGGGGTGGCGCCCGGGGGGCAGCCGCTGCAGCTCCCGCTCGATCTCGGCCATCGCCTCGGCGTCGAGCAGCTCGCGCAGCTCCGAGCGGCCGAGCAGCTCGGCGAGCAGGCCGGAGTCCAGCGCCAGGGCCTGCGCCCGCCGCTCGGCCAGCGGGGCGTCGCCCTCGTAGAGGTACTGGCCGACGTAGCCGAACAGCAGCGACTGGGCGAACGGCGAGGCGGTCTGGGTCTGGACGTCGGCGACCCGGACCCGGCGGGCCCGCACGTCGCGCATCAGCTCGACCAGACCGGGCACGTCGTAGACGTCCTGCAGCACCTCGCGGGCGGCCTCCAGCGTGATGGGGAAGCCGGGGAACTCGGCGGCCACCGACAGCAGCTGGGCGGCCCGCTGCCGCTGCTGCCACAGCGGGGTGCGCCGGCGCGGGTCGCGGCGGGGCAGCAGCAGGGCGCGCGCGGCGCACTCGCGGAACCGGCTGGCGAACAGCGCGGAGTTGCCGACCTCGGCGGTCACCTCCCGCTCGACGTCGTCCGGATCGAGGACGGCGAGGTCGGCCTCCGGCGGCTCGCCGGTGGTGTCGGGCAACCGCAGGACGATGCCGTCGTCGGAGTGCATGGCGGCCACGTCCACCCCGTAGCGCTCCCGCAGCCGCGCGGCCAGCACCAGCGCCCAGGGCGCGTTGACCTGCGCGCCGAAGGGGGAGTGCACGACCAGCCGCCAGTCGCCCAGCTCGTCGCGGAACCGCTCGACCAGCAGCGTGCGGTCGTCGGGCAGGTGCCCGGTGGCCTGCTTCTGCTCGGCGAGGTAGGCGAGCAGGTTGGCCGCGCCCCACTCGTCCAGGCCCGCCGCCCGCGCCCGCTCCAGCCCGGCCTCGGGCGTCGCCGCCCCCACCTCGCGGAGGAAGGCGCCCAGGGCGCGGCCCAGCTCGAGCGGGCGGCCGGGGGCGTCGCCGTGCCAGAACGGCATCTTCCCGGGCTGGCCGGGCGCGGGGGAGACCAGCACCCGGTCGTGGGTGATCTCCTCGATCCGCCAGGAGGAGGAGCCGAGCAGGAAGACGTCGCCGACCCGGGACTCGTAGACCATCTCCTCGTCGAGCTCGCCGACCCGTCGCCCGCCGGCCCCCTCGCCGCCGACGAGGAAGACGCCGAAGAGCCCGCGGTCGGGGATGGTGCCGCCGCTGGTGACCGCCAGCCGCTGGGCGCCGCCGCGGGCGGTGAGGGTGTCGGTGACGCGGTCCCAGGTCAGCCGGGGCCGCAGCTCGGCGAAGGCGTCGGAGGGGTAGCGGCCGGCCAGCATGTCCAGGACCGCGTGCAGCGCGGAGTCGGGCAGCGCGGCGAACGGCGCCGAGCGGCGCACCAGCGCGGCGACCTCGTCGACGGTGCGCGGCCGCTCGCTGACGATCGCCACCACCTGCTGGGCCAGCACGTCGAGCGGGTTGCGCAGGTAGCGCACCGACTCGATGGCCCCGGCGCGCATCCGCTCGGCGACCAGCGCGCACTGCACCAGGTCGCCGCGGTACTTGGGGAACAGCACCCCGCGGCTGACCGCCCCGACCTGGTGCCCGGCGCGGCCGACCCGCTGCAGCCCCGAGGCGACCGTCGGGGGGGCCTCCACCTGGACCACGAGGTCGACCGCGCCCATGTCGATGCCGAGCTCGAGGGAGGACGTGGCCACCACCGCCGGCAGCCGGCCGGACTTCAGCGCCTCCTCGACCACCGCCCGCTGCTCGCGGGACACCGAGCCGTGGTGGGCCGCGGCCACCGGCGCCACCCCCTCGGGCACCCCGCCGCCGGAACCGGCCTGGGCCATGAGGGCGGCGGCGTTGGTGCCGGGCGGGGCGGTCTCCCCGGTGGCCCGCTCGTAGGCCAGCTCGTTGAGCCGGCTGGTCAGCCGCTCGGCCAGGCGGCGGGAGTTGGCGAACACGATGGTGCTGCGGGAGGCCTGGACCAGGTCCAGCACGCGCTCCTCGACCGCCGGCCAGATCGAGGCGCGCGGCTGCGCGCCGGCCGCCGAGCCCTCGAGCTCGCCGGTGGGCTGGCCGAGCGTGCTCATGTCCTCGACCGGGACGACGACCGAGAGGTCCCACTCCTTGGCCGACCCGGGGGCGACGACCTCCACCGGGCGGCCCCCGGCGAGGAAGGTGGCCACCTCCTCGACCGGGCGCACCGTCGCCGACAGGCCGATCCGCTGGGCCGGCCGCTCCAGCAGCTCGTCGAGCCGGTCGAGGGAGACCGCCAGGTGGGCGCCGCGCTTGGTGTCGGCGACGGCGTGCACCTCGTCGACGACCACCGTCTCCACGCCGCGCAGCGCCTCGCGGGCCGAGCTGGTCAGCATGAGGAACAGCGACTCGGGCGTGGTGATGAGGATGTCGCTCGGTCGGCGCGTGAAGGCGCGGCGCTCGTCGGCCGGGGTGTCGCCGGAGCGGATCGCGACCCGGATGTCGGGCCGCTCCAGCCCGAGCCGCAGGGCGGCCTGGCCGATGCCGGCCAGCGGGGCGCGCAGGTTGCGCTCGACGTCGACCGCCAGCGCCTTGAGGGGGGAGACGTAGAGGACGCGGCAGCGCGCCTGCTCGTCGGCCGGCGGCGGGGACGACGCGAGCCGGTCGAGCGACCACAGGAACGCCGCGAGCGTCTTCCCCGAGCCGGTGGGTGCCACCACCAGCGCGTGCCCGCCGCCGCTGATCGCCCGCCAGGCCCCCTCCTGCGCGGCCGTCGGCTCCGCGAACGCCCCGGTGAACCACGCGCGGGTGGGCTCGGAGAAGCGCTCCAGCGGGCTCGGGCGGGTCGGCACGCCGCCAGTGTCGCCCCGGGGTACGACGTTCCGCCGCGCCACGGGTCCCCCGTCCGGCGGACGGGTCCCGGGAGGTCGGTGCCCTGCGGCACACTCCCGGGTATGCGCCGTTCGCTGTACGAGGCCGAGCACGAGGACTTCCGGGCCGCGGTCCGGGCGTGGGCGGAGAAGACCGTCGTCCCCTTCCACGACAGGTGGGAGGCCGACGGCATCGTGCCCCGCGACGTGTGGACCTCCGCCGGCGCGCAGGGGCTGCTCGGCATGGACCAGGAGGAGCGCTTCGGCGGCGGCGGGGTGCGCGACTTCCGCTACCTCGCGGTGGTCGACGAGGAGCTCATGCGCGTGGGCGCCACCGGGGTGGGGTTCTCGCTGCACAACGACGTCGTCGGCCCCTACCTGCGCGACCTCGGCACCGAGGAGCAGAAGCAGCGCTGGCTGCCGCGGTTCTGCAGCGGCGAGCTGATCACCGCCATCGCCATGACCGAGCCGGCCGCCGGCAGCGACCTGCAGGGCATCCGGACGACGGCCCGCCGGGACGGCGAGGGCTGGGTGCTCGACGGCGCCAAGACCTTCATCACCAACGGCATAAACGCCGACCTCGTCATCGTGGTCGCCCGCACCGACCCCGACGCCCCGGGCGCCAAGGGCACCAGCCTGCTCGTGGTGGAGCGCGACACCCCGGGCTTCACCCGCGGCCGCAACCTCGCCAAGGTGGGCCTCAAGGCCCAGGACACCGCCGAGCTGTTCTTCGACGACGTCCGGGTCCCGGCCGAGAACCTGCTGGGCACCGAGAACCGGGGCTTCGCCCACCTGATGGAGAACCTGCCGCAGGAGCGCCTGTCGATCGCCGTCAGCGCGGTGGCGGCGGCCGAGACGGTGCTCGCGCAGACCGTCGAGTACGTCACCTCCCGCACCGCCTTCGGCCGCCCGGTGGGCAGCTTCCAGAACAGCCGGTTCGTCCTCGCCGAGCTGCAGACCGAGGTCACGGTCGCGCGCACCTTCGTCGACGAGTGCGTCCGGCAGCTCAACGCCGGCGACCTGACCCCGGTGGACGCGGCCATGGCCAAGTACTGGACCACCGAGCTGCAGAACAAGGTCGCCGACCGCTGCCTGCAGCTGCACGGCGGCTACGGCTACATGGACGAGTACCCCGTCTCCAAGGCCTGGCGCGACGCCCGCATCCAGCCCATCTACGGCGGCACCAACGAGATCATGCGGGAGATCATCGGCCGCTCGATGGGGCTGTGAGGGCCGCCGCGTGAGCACCACGACCGCGCCGGACGTCGCCCGGGTCCAGCGCCGCACCCTCGGCGTCCTCGGCGGCGGTGTCGCCCTCGGAGGGCTGGGGGTGACCGTCGGCATCACGGTCGGCGGGTTGCTCGCCCGCGACGTGGCCGGGACCGACACCGCGGCCGGGCTCGGCCAGACCGCCGGGGTGCTGGGTGCCGCCGTCCTGGCCGTCCCGCTGGCCCGGATCAGCGACCGGGCCGGCCGGCGCGCGGGGCTGGCGGCCGGCTACGCGGTCGCCGTCGCCGGGTCCGTGCTCACCGTCGTCGCGGCCGTCGTGTCGTCCCTGACGCTGCTGCTCGTCGGGCTCTTCGCCTTCGGCGCCGCGACCGCCTGCGGGCTCCAGGCCCGCTACGCGGCCGCCGACCTCGCCGAGCCCGCCCACCGCGGCCGGGCGCTGTCCCTGGTGGTCTGGGCCACGACGGTGGGCTCCGTGCTCGGGCCCAACCTGGCCGGTCCGGGCGCCGACCTCGGGGACGCGCTCGGCCTGCCACCGCTGGGCGGCGCCTTCGTCGTCGCGGTGGCCGTGTTCGCCGTCGTGGCCCTGGGGCTGCTCGCCGGGCTGCGGCCGGACCCGCTGCTGCTGGCCCGCCGGCTGCGTGGCGACGGCGCCGCGGCACCGGCCCGCCCGCGCCGGGCGACGACCACCGCGGTCCGCGCGGTGTGGGCCGACCCCGGCGGCCGCCTCGGGCTGACCGCGGTCGTGGTCTCGCACGCGGTCATGGTCGGCGTGATGGTCATGACCCCGGTGCACATGGGGCACGCCGGCGGGGACGAGGGGACGACGCTGCGGGTGATCGGCCTGGTCATCAGCGTCCACGTGGCCGGGATGTACCTGTTCTCGCCGCTGGTCGGCCTGCTCGCCGACCGGGCCGGCCGCCGCGCGACCGTGGCCCTCGCCGCCGTCCTGCTGCTGGCCGCCGCCGCCCTGGCGGGGACCGCCGCCCCCGGTGCGGCCTGGCAGCTCGGTGCGGGCCTGCTGCTGCTCGGGCTCGGCTGGTCCTGCGGCCTGATCGCCGGCTCCACGCTGGTCACCGAGTCGGTGGGGGAGGGGCAGCGCCCGACGGCGCAGGGCGGCACCGACCTGCTCATGGGGCTGGGCGCGGCGCTGGCCGGAGTGGTCGGCGGCCCGCTGCTGGCCCTGGGCGGCTACGGGCTGGTGGCGTCGGTGTCGGCGGCGCTGGTGGCGCCGCTGCTCGTCGTCTGGGCGCGGACGCCGGCTGCGGCTCAGCGGCCCCGGTAGTTGCGCCAGAGCAGCACCAGGGTGACCAGCAGCACCACCGCGATGCCGATCTCCAGGACGAGGTCCCACGTGGCCGAGCCGGTACCGGGGAACATGGCTCCACGGTAACCGCCAGATCGATACCTCACTTCACGGTGAAGCCAGTACACTGATGCCGTGCCGGACGAACGGATCGAGGCCCTAGACCTGGTCCTCGAGCTGGTGGTGCTCCTCGGCGAGGACATGGCCACGGGCCTGGCCCGCGACGGGCTCACCGTGCCGCGCGCCCACCTCCTCTGGGAGGTGCGCCGGCAGGGGCCCTCGACCCAGCGGGTGCTCGCCGCGGCCCTCCGGGTCAGCCCGCGGGCCGTGACCGGCCTGGTGGACGGCCTGGAGGGGGCGGGGCTCGTCGTCCGGGCGCCGCACCCCACCGACCGCCGGGCCACGCTGGTGCAGTTCACCGAACGCGGGCGCTCCCTGGTGGAGGCGATGGAGGCGGGGCAGCAGGACCTGGCCGGTGTCCTCTTCGGCGGGCTGTCCGCCGGGCGCCTGCGGGATCTGACCGGGACGCTCGGCGAGGTCGTCGCGCGGCTGCGCGCCCGGCTGGCCGCGGACGCCGGCGGGGGTGGGCGGTGAGCGCCCGCCCGGCCGGGCCCCTGCGCCGCGCCCTCCGCTACGAGTGGGGGATGTGGCGCAGCCTGACCCGGTGGGTGCTGCGCCGGCGTCCGGCCGGGGACGGCGCGGGCGACCGGTTCGGCTACGCCCAGGTGGTGACGCCGGTGATCTGGACGTTCGTCGGGGTGTCGGCGGTGGAGGTCGTCGCCGTGCACCTGCTCGTACCGTGGCCGGCGGTGCGGGACGCCCTGCTGGTCGTCGGGGTCTACGGCCTGCTCTGGATGGTGGGGATGCTCGCGAGCCTGCGGGTGCACCCTCACCTGGTCGACGAGCGCGGGATCCGGCTGCGGCACGGCGCGACGCTGCTCCTCGACGTCCCGTGGGCAGCCGTCGAGCGGGTCGGGGCCCGGCGGCGCGCCACCGAGGGCGTGCGTGCCCTCCGGGTGACCGAGGAGGCCGCCGGGCGCGTCCTCACCCTGCAGGTCGGCAACCAGACCACGGTGGACCTGGTCCTGCGCCGGCCCCTGCCGCTGCTCGCCGACCGCGGCGACGACCGCCCTGTGGACGTGGTGCGCGTGCACGCCGACGATCCCGCGGCCCTCGTGCGACGGGTGCGCGCGGGGCTGGCCCCGGCCGGCGGGGTGGCGCCGGCGCGCTAGCGTCGCAGTCGTGCGTCTGCAGGAGTTCTGGTCCCGCCTCGACGACCAGTTCGGGCCGGTGCGCGCCCAGAGCGTCGCCCGCGACCAGGTCTTCGCGTCCCTCGGCGGGCGCACCGCCGTCGACGCGCTCGAGGCGGGCCTGCCGGTGCGGAAGGTGTGGCTGGCCGTGTGCGAGGCCTTCGACGTCCCCCGCAAGGACCGCTGAGGCGCCCGGGACGACCGGGGCGGCGCGGACGACCGGGGTACTCCGGAGGGAGTAGCCCGGGGTGTGGGAGGTCCGTCCGGGCGGCGGACGCGGGAGCCGGGTCGGCGCCGCGAGCATCGTCGGCGTGATCGAGATCCGTTCCCTCACCAAGCGCTACGGCGAGCGCACCGCCGTCGACGACCTGACGGTCACCGTCCTGCCCGGCCGCGTGACCGGTTTCCTGGGCCCGAACGGGGCCGGGAAGTCCACCACCATGCGGGTGGTCGTCGGCCTCGACCGGCCGACGTCCGGCAGCGTCCGGGTCAACGGCCGGCGCTACGCCGACCTCCCCGTCCCGCTGCGCGAGGTCGGCGCGCTCCTCGAGGCCCGGGCCGCCCACCCCGGCCGGACCGCGCGGGACCACCTGCGGGTCCTCGCCGCCACCGCGGGGCTACCGCGCCGGCGGGTCGACGAGGCCCTCGGCCTCGCCGGGCTGTCGTCGGTGGCCGACCGGCGCGTCGGGGGCTTCTCGCTCGGGATGGGCCAGCGGCTCGGCGTCGCCACGGCCCTGCTCGGCGACCCGGCCACGGTGGTCCTGGACGAGCCGGTCAACGGGCTGGACCCCGACGGCGTCCTCTGGATCCGCACCCTCGCCCGCGAGCTGGCCGCCGAGGGGCGGACGGTGCTGGTGTCCTCGCACCTCATGGGCGAGGTGGCGGTCACGGCCGATCACCTCGTCGTCCTGGGCCGCGGCCGGCTCGTCGCCGACGAGCCCACCGACTCCTTCCTGCGCCGTGCCGGCGGTGGGTCGGTGCGGGTGCGCAGCCCGCAGGCCGACCGGCTGGCGGCCCTGCTCGCCGGGGACGGCGTCACGCTGACCTCGCCCGAGCGCGGGCTGGTGGAGGTGGCCGGGCTCGACGCCGCCGCGATCGGCGACCGCGCCGCCCGGGCCGGGATCACGCTGCACGAGCTGAGCCCCGTCGCCCCCACGCTCGAGACGGCGTTCATGGACCTGACCCGCGAGGACCGCGAGTACCGGACCGGCCCGGCGGAGGTGGCGGCGTGAGCGCCCTGACGGTGACCCGGACCCCCGGGCGCCCGGCCGGCGGCGGGGCCACCGGCCTGCTCGCCGGCCAGTGGTTGGCCGTCCGGTCGCTGCGGACGACCTGGTGGGTGCTCGGCGGTGCGGCCGCGGCGATGGTCCTGTTCGGGCTGCTGTTCAGCGCCACGGCCGGCAGCGGCGGACCGGGCGGGCAGGGCGGGCCGCCGGGGCTGGACAGCTCCGACCCGGTCGCCCTCAGCCTCGGCGGGTACCGGCCGGCCGCCCTCGCGGTCGGGGTCCTCGGGGTCCTCCTCGTCACCGGTGAGCACACCAGCGGCGCGCTGCGCGTCCTCTTCGCGGCCGTCCCCGCCCGCTGGCCGCTGGTGCTGGCCCGGTCCGCGGTGACCGCGGCCGTGTCGCTCGCGGTCCTCCTGCCCGCCTCGCTGGCCGCACTGCTGGCCGGGCAGGCCGCCCTCGGCGACCGGGGCGTCTCCCTCGGCGATGCCGGTGTCCTGCGTGCGACCGTGGGCACGGCCCTGTACGTGACCGCGATCGGCCTGCTGGGAGCCGCCCTCGGCTGGCTGCTGCGCTCCACGGCCGGTGCGGTGGGCACGCTGTTCGGTGTGGTCTTCCTCCTCCCGGTCCTCGGGGGGCTGCTGCCGTCGAGCTGGGGTCCGGACGTCGTGCGCTGGCTGCCCGGCCAGGCCGGTGCCGGCGTGACCCAGGTGCTCCCCGGACCGGACGGGTTCGCGCCCTGGACGGGGTTCGCGGTCCTGTGCGGCTACGTCGTCCTCCTGCTCGCGGCGGCGGTGGTCGTGGTGCGGCGCCGGGACGCGTGAGGTCCCGCCCGGGCCGCACGGGGGGCAGGATCCCTGTCGTGCGGGCGGTGCTGCGAACCGGTGGACCGGTGCTCGCGGGCTTCGTCCTGAGCCTCGGGCCGATGACCCGCCTCGGCGGCCCGACGGTGGCCGACGTCGCCGTCTCGGCGCTGGCCTGGGCCCCGGCGCTCGCCCGCCGCCGGGCACCGTTCGCGGCGTTCCTCGCCGCGGCCGCGGTAGTGCTCGGGTGGTGGGCCCTCCACGGCTTCGCGTTGCGGGGCCTGCTGCCCGCCGGCGTGGTCGTCTGGTGGCTGCTGGTCGCGGTGGCCGACCGGTGCGGGCCCCGGCGGGTGGCGCTGGCGCTCGGGATCTGCGCGGTCCCGCCGCTGGTGGTGGCCGTGGGCGCGGCGGCGGGCCGGCCGGGGATCGAGGCCCTCGTGCCGTTCGTGACGGTGACGGTCACGGCGGCGGTCGTCGGGCGTGACCGGCGCACCCGCCGGGCCTACCTGCAGGCGCTCGAGGACCGGGCGGCCCGGGCCGAGCGGGAGCGCGACCAGCTGGCCCGCATCGCGGTGGCGGAGGAGCGGGCGCGCATCGCCCGGGACCTGCACGACGTCCTCGCCCACGACGTGTCCGTGATGACCGCGCTCGCCGACGGCGCCGGGTTCGCCCCGGGGACGGAGCAGGCGCGGCGGGCGGTCGCGCAGATCGCGGCCACGGGGCGCCAGGCGCTCGGCGAGATGCACCGGCTGGTCGGCGTCCTGCGGGCCGACGACGAGGACCCCGACCCGGCCGGCGGCCTCGCTCCCGCCCCGGGGCTGGCCGGGCTCGGCGGCCTCGTGGAGCAGGTGCGGGCGGCCGGGCTGCCGGCCACGCTCACGGTCACGGGCGCGCCGGTGCCCCTCGCCGCCGGGGCGCAGCTGGCCGTGTACCGGCTGGTCCAGGAGGCCCTGACCAACACCCTGCGGCACGCCGAGGGCGCCGGGCGGGTGGAGGTCCACCTCGCGTGGGGCGGGGACGCCCTCACGGTGGAGGTCCGCGACGACGGCCGTGGGACGGCGGGCACCGCGGTGCCGGGGCACGGGCTGGTCGGGATGCGCGAGCGTCTCGGCGCCTTCGGCGGCGCCGTGGCGGCCGGTTCCCGCCCCGGTGGCGGGTGGCGGGTGACCGGGATGCTGCCCCTCGCAGCGGCGCGGGCACCCGCCGGGAGGTCACCCGTGGGCGCGACGTGAGCACCACGGTGCTGCTCGTGGACGACGAACCCCTGGTCCGGCTGGGCATGTCGATGGTCCTCGGCGCCCAGGAGGACCTGGAGGTGGTCGGGGAGGCGGGGGACGGCGAGCGGGCGGTGGAGCTGGCCCGCCGGCTGCGGCCCGACGTCGTGCTGATGGACGTCCGGATGCCGGGGGTGGACGGCGTGGCCGCGACCCGCCGGATCGTCGCCGAGGGCCTGCCCGCGCGCGTGCTCGTGCTGACCACGTTCGACCGGGACGACCACGCCTTCGCCGCGCTGCGGGCGGGTGCCAGCGGTTTCCTGCTCAAGAACAGCGAGCCCGCGGCGCTGCTCGCCGCCGTCCGGGCCGTGGCCCGGGGCGACGCGGTCGTCTCGCCCCGGGTCACCCGGCGGCTGCTCGAGACCCTGGCGCACCGGCTGCCGGACGGGACGCCACCGGATCCGCGGGTGACCTCGCTCACCGACCGGGAGCGGGAGGTGCTCCGCGCCCTGGCGCAGGGCCGGTCCAACGCGGAGATCGCCGGGGACCTGGTGCTGTCGGAGCTGACGGTGAAGACCCACGTCGCCCGGATCCTGGGCAAGCTGGGGCTCCGGGACCGCACCCAGGCGGCGGTCTTCGCCCACCGGCACGGCCTGGACTGACCACCGGCCCGGCCGGGGCGAGCGTGTCGCTCGCATCGAACGTGTGTTCGGCCTATCCTCGCCTCCACAGGCGAGTCGGCTCTCCACAGGGCCGCCGGATCCCCGGAACTGTCGGACCCCCGCCCTAGCGTCGGACCCGACCGCTCCACGCGACTTCCCGAAGGTGAGCCCCATGGCAGCAACGCTCGACCGCGACAAGGCCCTCGACATGGCCCTGGCCCAGATCGACAAGCAGTTCGGCAAGGGCTCGGTGATGCGGCTGGGCGACAACGCCGCGCAGGCGATCAAGGTCATCCCGACCGGTTCCATCGCCCTGGACATCGCCCTCGGCATCGGTGGGCTCCCGCGCGGACGCGTCATCGAGGTGTACGGCCCCGAGGCCTCCGGCAAGACGACGGTCGCCCTGCAGGCGGTGGCCAACGCCCAGGCCGCCGGCGGCATCGCGGCGTTCATCGACGCCGAGCACGCCCTCGACCCGGAGTACGCCCGGTCGATCGGCGTCGACACCGACGCGTTGCTGGTCAGCCAGCCCGACACCGGTGAGCAGGCGCTCGAGATCGCCGACATGCTGATCCGGTCCGGCGCCCTCGACATCATCGTCATCGACTCGGTCGCCGCGCTCGTGCCCCGCGCCGAGATCGAGGGCGAGATGGGCGACAGCCACGTCGGTCTGCAGGCCCGGCTGATGAGCCAGGCGCTGCGGAAGATCACCGGTGCGCTCAACAGCTCGGGCACCACCGCGATCTTCATCAACCAGCTGCGCGAGAAGGTGGGCGTCGTCTACGGCTCCCCGGAGGTCACCACCGGTGGCCGCGCGCTGAAGTTCTACTCCTCCGTGCGGCTCGACGTCCGGCGCATCGAGACCCTCAAGCAGGGCACCGAGGCGGTCGGCAGCCGGGTGCGCGTCAAGGTCGTCAAGAACAAGGTCGCCGCCCCGTTCAAGCAGGCCGAGCTCGACCTGCTCTGGGGGCAGGGCTTCAGCCGCGAGGGCGGTCTCATCGACGCCGGCGTCGAGCAGGGCTTCATCCGCAAGTCCGGCGCGTGGTACACGTACGAGGGCGACCAGCTCGGCCAGGGCAAGGAAAACGTCCGCAGCTTCCTGCGGGACAACCCCGACCTCGCCGACGAGATCGAGAAGAAGGTCAAGGAGAAGCTGGGCATCGGCCCGCAGGTCGACACGCCGGCGCCGGCCGACGCTCCTGACTTCTGAGCCCGGTGGCTACTGCTGGCTTCGGCGCCCGCGGCTCCGCCGGCCCCGGGCGCCGGCAGCGGCGCGGGCCCGGCTCGTCCCCTGACCCGGACGGGCCGGGCCCGGCGCCCACCCGATCCGGCCGGGCCGCACGGCGCGGCGACCACCGCACCGACCGCCACGGCGACACCCCCGGCGCCCCCGGCGCCCCTGGTGGCGACGTCGGCGGCGCTGACCCGGTGCAGCCCGGCGACGACCCGGGCGACCCCGAGCAGGTCGCCCGGTCGATCTGCCTGCGGGCCCTGACCGGCGCGCCGAAGACCCGGCGGCAGCTGGCCGACCTGCTCGGCAGCCGCGGCGTCCCGGAGGACGTCGCCGAGCGGGTGCTCGACCGCTTCACCGAGGTCGGGCTCATCGACGACGCCGCCTTCGCCCGCGCCTGGGTCACCTCCCGCCAGGCCGGGCGGGGCCTGGCCCGCCGGGCGCTCAAGGCCGAGCTGCGCGCCAAGGGCGTCGACGGCGAGGTGGCCGAGGAGGCCCTCGGCCAGGTCGAGGACCAGGACGAGTGGGACGCCGCCCGGCGGCTGGTCGCCCGCCGGGTACCCGGCCTGCGCCGGGTCGACCGGGCCACCGCCGAGCGGCGGCTGGTCGGGATGCTGGCCCGCCGGGGCTACGGCGGCGGCCTGGCCGGCTGGGTGGTGCGCGAGGCCCTCGACGCCGACCGCGGCGGGGACGACACCTCCGACGAGGTGGCCGAGGGCGACGTCGGTCTGGACGCCTACCTCCCCTGATCTCGCCTACCTGCTGAACTCCCGGGCGACCCGGCCCGGCCCGGTGCCGGACGCCCCCAGGCGGCAGACGACGAGGCCCGCTCCCGGGTGGGGCGGGCCTCGTCCGTCGTGGGGGTGTCAGCCCGCGCCGGCCTCCAGCAGGGCAGTGGCGTCCGGCACGGCGGTGGTCTGGGGAAGGGCGGTGGGCTCGGGCACGGCGGTGGGCTCGGGCACGGCGGTGGGCTCGGGCACGGCGGTGGGCTCGGGCCGGGCCGTGGTCTCGGGCACGGCGGTGGGCTCGGGCCGGGCCGTGGCCGCGCGGGCGGTCCAGGCGGGGACGTCGACGGCCACGCCGTCCTCGGCCTCGTCGTCGGGCACCAGCCACGGGCCGTCCGCGCCCAGCGAGTGCGCCAGGTAGGCCTGCACCTGCAGGTCGAAGGCGCGCTCGCCCCGGGCGGTGGGACGGCTGACCGGACCGAGCAGCGTCACGTCGCGCTCGTCGCCGTCGGCGAACCGCAGCACCACCCGGCAGCGGGCCCGGCGGTGCCGCGCGGGCGGCACCACCTCCCGCACCACGGCGGTGTCGGCGCCGGCGGCGACGGCGAAGTCCGGGCCGGCCGCGCGCAGGCGGGTCACGAACTCCTGCGCGGCGTCGGACGGCCCGTCGGACCGGCGCACGAGGGCCGGCAGCGGGGGGACGACGGGGCGCAGTGCGGTGTCCACGGGTCCCTCATCGGCAGTCCGGGTCCCGGGTGGCACCGCCGCCGTCCCGGGGACGGGGTCAGACCCCGCCGCCCCCGCCCATCTGCACGTCCGCCGGCAGCTTGGTCTCCCCGGCGGCCGCGGTCCTGGTGTCGCGGCGGGTGCGCGACTCGACCCAGCGCGCCAGCTGGGACAGCAGGACGTTGACGACGATGTAGATCAGCGCGGCGGCCGTGTAGAGCTGGAACGTGTAGATGTTGCCGAACTGGAAGTTGAAGAACTCCACCAGGCTGCGCGCCTGACGCAGCAGCTCCACGTAGCCGACGATGAAGCCCAGCGAGCTGTCCTTGAGCAGCACGACGAGCTGGGCCACCAGCACCGGGAGCATGCGCCGCACTGCCTGGGGCAGCAGCACCAGCGTCATCACCTGGGTCTTGCGCATGCCGAGGGCGAAGGCGGCCTCGCGTTGGCCGCGGTCGACCGACAGGATGCCGGCGCGGAAGATCTCGGCCAGCACCGCCATGTTGTAGAGGGTCAGCCCGAGCGCCAGCGCGCGGAACGCCGTCATCGGGACCCCGACGCTGGGCAGGAACAGCAGGCAGAACAGGATCAGCACCAGCAGCGGCACCGCGCGGAAGAACTCGACGACCAGCGTCACCGGTGCCCGCACCCAGGCGTGGTCGGAGAGCCGGCCGACGGCCAGCAGCGCGCCGAGCACGGTGGCGGCCACCATGCCGACCGCGGCGACCGCGAGGGTGTTGAGCAGCGCCTCCCACAGCGCCTGCGGGACGCCCGCCGCCGGGTCGAACAGCACGGCCCAGCGGGAGGGGTCCAACTGCCCGTTCGCGCCGAGCCGCCACAGCGCCAGCCCGACCAGCCCGAGGATCAGCAGGACACCGACGACGGTGCCGATCCGCTGCCGCCGGCGGGCCCGCGGACCGGGCAGGTCGAAGAGGACGGTCTGCGCGCTCATCGGACGATCGCCACCCTCTTCTCGATGACGCGGATCGCCAGCGCCGAGGACAGCGTGATGACCAGGTAGCCGGCCACGATGGCGGCGAACACCAGCAGCAGCCGGTCGGCGTTGGCGTTGGACAGCCGCTGCAGGGCGGCGGTGAGGTCGGTGACGGCGAACCCGGCCGCGATGGAGGTGTTCTTCGCCAGGGCGATCCACACGTTGCCCAGCGGGGGCACCACCGTCCGGAACGCCTGGGGGAGCACGACCGTGCGCAGTGTCTGGCCGAAGTCCAGGCCCAGCGCACGGGCGGCCTCGGCCTGACCCGGGGGGACCGCGTTGATGCCAGAGCGCAGCGCCTCGGCGACGAAGGACGCGGTGTAGAGGGACAGCGCGGCCACGGCGGTGATGAATCGGCTGGGGAACTGCAGGTCGATCTGCACGATGCCGAAGAACAGGAAGAAGAAGACCACCGTCAGCGGGGTGTTGCGGAACACCTCGACGTAGAAGGTGGCCAGCGCGCGCAGCGGCGGGACGGGGCTGACCCGCATCCCGGCCAGCACGGTGCCCAGCACCAGGGCGCACAGGCCGCTGACGACCGCCAGGGACAGCGTCGTCAGGAAGGCGCTCCACAGCAGGTCGGCGTTGTCTCGGAGGAACTGCACCGTGCCCTCGCCAGGTCAGGGGGAGGGCGCCGCCGGGCGGTGGACCGCCCGGCGGCGCCCGGGGGACTCAGTACCGGTCGACCGACGGCGGCTCGGGGGCGGGCTCGCCGGTGATGGCACCGGCGGTGCGCTCCCAGGCCTCGGCCCAGCGGCCGTCCTCGTAGGCCTCCTCGAGGACGTCGTTGATGAAGGAGCGGAACTCGTCGTCACCCTTGGGGACGCCGATGCCGTAGGGCTCCTCGGTGAACGGGTTGCCCACCAGCTCGAAGCCCTCGGGGTTGCCCGCCACCAGGCCGGTGAGGATGACGTTGTCGGTCGTGACCGCCTGCACGTTGCCGTTGGCGAGGTCGTCGGCGCACTTGGAGTAGACGTCGTAGGTGACCAGGTTGGCCTCGGGGTAGTTGTCCCGGATGTTCTGCGCCGGCGTGGAGCCCTCGACCGAGCACACGGTCTTGCCGGCGAGGTCCTCGGGGCCCTGGATGCCCTCCGGGTTGCCGGCGGCGACCATGATGTCCTGGCCGGCGACGTAGTACGGCCCCGCGAAGTCGACGACCTGCTTGCGCTGGTCGTTGATCGTGTAGGTGGCCACCACCATGTCGACCTGGCCGTTCTGCAGGAACGGCTCCCGGTTGGCCGACACCGTCTCGGTCCACTCGATGTCCTCGGGCGCGATGCCGAGCTCACCGGCGACGATCTTCGCGATCTCGACGTCGAAGCCCTCCGGCTCCCCGTCGGGGTTCAGCAGGCCGAAGCCCGGCTGGTCGTACTTGGTGCCCACGGTGATCGAGCCCGCCTCGGCGAGCTCGGCCATCGTGGTGCCCTCCTCGAACTGGACGTCCTCGGCGACGGTGGGCGCCGAGGCCGCCTCGTCCTCGGCCTGCTGGCCGGCCTCGCTGGAGCACGCGGCCAGGGCCAGGCCGGCGACCGCCAGAGTGGCGGCGTAGCGGGTGGTGCGCATCAGTTCCCCTCTCTCAGGTGGGCTCAGTGGTTCAGGATCTTCGAGAGGAAGTCCTTGGCCCGGTCGGACTGCGGGTTGGTGAAGAAGCTCTCGGGGTCGGCGGACTCGACGACCCGGCCGCCGTCCATGAAGACGACCCGGTTGGCCGCCCGGCGGGCGAAGCCCATCTCGTGGGTGACGACGATCATCGTCATCCCCTCGCGGGCCAGCGACGTCATGACCTCGAGGACCTCGTTGATCATCTCGGGGTCGAGGGCCGAGGTCGGCTCGTCGAAGAGCATGACCTTGGGCTCCATGGCCAGCGCCCGGGCGATGGCCACGCGCTGCTGCTGCCCGCCGGAGAGCTGGGCGGGGTACTTGTCGGCCTGGGCGGCGACCCCGACCCGCTCCAGCAGCTCCCGTGCCCGGCGCTCGGCGTCCGCCCGCGACTTCCGGCGGACCCGGGTCGGCCCGAGGGTGACGTTCTCGAGGATCGTCTTGTGGGCGAAGAGGTTGAAGCTCTGGAACACCATGCCGACGTCGCTGCGCAGGCGGGCCAGGGCCTTGCCCTCCTCGGGCAGCCGCTCGCCGTCGATGGTGATCTCCCCCTGCTGGATGGACTCCAGCCGGTTGATCGTGCGGCAGAGCGTGGACTTGCCGGACCCCGAGGGCCCGATGACCACGACGACCTCACCGCGCTCGACGGAGAGGTCGATGTCCTGCAGCACGTGCAGGTCGCCGAACCACTTGTTGACGCCGGACAGGTGGACGAGAGGTCCTCCCGCGGCGCGGGTCTCGCCCTTCGCGAGGCTGGTCACCCCGGAGACAGTAGGGCGACGCGGCGACGAGGACCGCACCCGCCGATCACGAAGACGTAACGAAGCCGCTGCTCACGGGAGCGGCCTCGCCCGATCGGGGGTCCGCCGTACCCTCGCAGACGACATGGGTACCGAGCTCCGCCCCGCGCGCACCTACCGGGTGCGCACCTACGGGTGCCAGATGAACGTGCACGACTCCGAGCGGCTGGCCGGGCTGCTGGAGGCGGCCGGCTACACCGCCGCGGCCGAGGGGGACGACGCCGACGTCGTCGTCCTCAACACCTGTGCCGTCAGGGAAAACGCCGACAACCGGCTCTACGGCAACCTCGGGCACCTGCGCCCGGTCAAGGACGCCCGCCCGGGCATGCAGATCGCCGTCGGCGGCTGCCTGGCGCAGAAGGACCGCGGCGAGATCGTGCGGCGCGCGCCGTGGGTGGACGTCGTCTTCGGCACGCACAACGTCGGGTCGCTGCCGGCGCTGCTGGAACGGGCCCGGCACAACGCCGAGGCGCAGGTGGAGATCGCCGAGGCCCTCGAGGTCTTCCCGTCGACGCTGCCGGCCAAGCGGGACTCCGCCTACTCCGGCTGGGTGTCCATCAGCGTCGGCTGCAACAACACCTGCACGTTCTGCATCGTCCCGGCGCTGCGCGGCAAGGAGCGGGACCGCCGCCCGGGGGAGGTCCTGGCCGAGGTGCAGGCGCTGGTCGACCAGGGCGTGCTGGAGGTGACCCTCCTCGGTCAGAACGTGAACGCCTACGGCGTGGACTTCCGGGACCGGGGTGCCTTCGCCGACCTGCTCCGCGCCACCGGCCGGATCGAGGGACTCGAGCGGGTCCGGTTCACCAGCCCGCACCCGCGGGAGTTCACCGACGACGTGATCGAGGCGATGGCCGAGACCCCCGCGGTGTGCCACCAGCTGCACATGCCGCTGCAGAGCGGCTCGGACGACGTGCTGCGCCGGATGCGCCGCGGGTACCGGCAGGACCGCTACCTCGGCATCCTCGACCGGGTGCGCGCGGCGATGCCCGACGCGGCGATCACCACCGACATCATCGTGGGGTTCCCCGGGGAGACCGAGGAGGACTTCGCGCAGACCCTCGAGGTCGTGCGGGCCGCCCGGTTCGCCGGCGCCTTCACCTTCCAGTACTCCACGCGCCCCGGGACGCCGGCCGCCGAGATGGACGGCCAGCTGCCCAAGGCGGTCGTCCAGGAGCGCTACGAGCGGCTGGTCGCGCTGCAGGACGACATCAGCTGGTCGGAGAACCGCGCGCAGGTGGGGCGGACCGTCGAACTGCTCGCGGCGGCCGGCGAGGGCAGCAAGGACGCGCGCACCGGCCGGATGTCGGGCCGGGCGCGCGACGGCCGGCTGGTCCACTTCACCGGTGCCGACGGCGTCCGGCCCGGCGACGTCGTCGAGACGGTGGTCACCCGGGCCGCGCCGCACCACCTGGTCGCCGACGGGCCGCTGCTCTCGCACCGGCGCACCCGGGCCGGGGACGCGAGCGAGGCCGGCACCCGGCCCACCACGCCCGGCGTGCTCCTGGGCATGCCGCGGATCGGCGCCCCCGCGCTCAGCGGGTGAGCTCGAGCAGCAGGTCGGCGACCTCGCGCGGGCGGTTCTGCGGGAGCATGTGGGTGCCGGCGATCTCCCGGTAGGTCCACGCCGCCGACGACCGGGCGCGCCCGGCCGCCGCGGCGAAGGCAGGGCTGGGCGGCACGCCGGGCTCGGCCTCGGTGGCCCGGACGTAGGTGCGCGACAGCGGCCACTCCTCCACGGGCCGGGAGAGGCGCACCGGCTCGGTGAAGCAGCGCACCGGCTGCGGGGTGCGCCGCGGCACCGAGAAGGCCTCCTCCGCCGGGTCCTCGTACACCCGCCGCGGGCCGTCGACCAGCCACGGTGCGCCGAGGACGGCCGGCGGCGGCGGGACGCCGAGCAGCCCGTACACCGAGTCGCCGTCGTCCGGCACGAACGCGTCGAGGTAGACCAGCGCCCGCACCCGGTCGCCGATCTCGTCCAGGGCTCCGGTGACGACCATCCCGCCGTAGGAGAAGCCGACCAGCACGAGGTCGGTGAGGTCCTCGTAGCGCACGTGGTTGACCACGTCGGTGACGTGGGTGCCCAGGCCGACCTGCGGGCCGACCAGGTGCACCCGCTCGCCGATGCCGGTCAGGGCCGGGGCGGACACCTCCTGGCCGGCGGCGGCGAGCAGCCGGCGCAGGGAGCGGAACCCGTGGGCCCCGCCCCAGGCGCCGTGGACCAGGACGACCGCGGTCACCGGCTCAGCGGCGGGACGCCGACTTCTCCGCCTCGGCCAGCCACTCCCGCCGGGTGGCCAGGTTGGCGCGGGCCTCCTCGACGCGCCGGGTGTCACCGGCCGCCTCGGCCTTGGCCAGCTGCTCCTCGGCCTTGGCGACCGCTTGCCGCATCGAGGCGACCATCGGGTTCTCCGGGGCCACCCGGGCGCGGGTGGAGTCGGCGGCGCCGCGGACCCGCTGCTCGACGGCCTGCATGCGGTCCTCGAGCTGGCGCATCGCGCCGCGGGGGACGTGCCCGATCGCGTCGTAGCGCTCCTGGAGCCGGCGCAGCACGGCCTGGGCGCCGCGCAGGTCCGTCGTGGGGTCGAGCTTCTCGGCCTCGGCGAGGATCTCCTCCTTGGCCTGCTGGTTGGCCAGCTGCTCGGCGTTGCGGTGCTTGTCGTTCTCGGCGCGCGCGGAGAAGAAGACGTCCTGGGCGGCCCGGAACTGCTTCCACAGGTCGTCGTCGCCGTCCCGGCCCGTGCGGGGCACGGCCTTCCAGCGCTCCATCAGGCCGCGCATCGCCGCCGAGGTCGGCCCCCAGTCGGTGGAGCCGGACAGCCGCTGCGCCTCGGCGATGAGCTCCTGCTTCTGCGCCCGTGCCTCGCTGCGCTGCGCGTCGAGCGCGGCGAAGTGCGCCCCGCGGCGGCGACCGAAGGCGTCGCGGGCCGCGGCGAACCGGGTCCACAGCGCCTCGTCGGTCTTGCGGTCGATGCCCCGGATGGTCTTCCACTCCTCGACGATGGCCTTGAGCCGGTCGCCGGCCGCCTTCCAGGAGGTGGACTCCGCGGCGATCTGCTCGGCCTCGGCGGCCAGCGCCTCCTTGCGGGCGATCTGGGCCTGCCGGGCCGCGGCCTTCTCCGCGCGGGACTCGGCGGCGGCCTCGTCGGCGGTGCCGACCATGGCCCGCGCCCGGGCGGCCAGGCCGTCGAGGTCGCCGACGGCGGCGGCGGTCGGGATGGAGTCGGCCAGGGCCTGCGCCTTGGCCTTGATCTCGCTCGGGTTGCCGGTGTGCGCCCGCAGCCGCGCCTCCAGCAGCGTGACCTCGGTGGCCAGGTCGTCGTAGCGGCGGGCGAAGTGCGCGAGGCCGGCCTCCGGGTCGCCGGCCTGCCAGGAGCCGACGGCCCGCTCGCCCGCGGCGGTGCGCACGTACACCGTGCCGTCCTCGTCGACCCGGCCCCAGTGCGCGGGGTCGGCGGGCGGCTCGGGCGCCGGCGGCGCGGCCTCGGCCGGGGGCGCCGGCGCTGCCGGCTCGTCCGCGGCGGCGGCCGGGGGTGCCGGCTGGTCGGCGGCGGCGGCCGGGACTGCCGGCTCGTCCGCGGCGGCGGCCGCCGGGTCGGCCAGCGCGGCGTCGCCGGGGGCGGGCGCGGCGGGCGTCCCGGCCTCGGGGGCGACCGCCTCGGACCCGGCGACCGCGGCCGCGGGGTCCTGCGGGGCGGGGCTTCCGACGTTCTCCGTGCTCGACACGCCCCGGAGTGTCCCACGCCGGATCGGGGAGACTGCTGCGGTGACCTCCCTCCCCGGCGGCGACCGGGGCGCCCGGGCCCCCGCGGTCCCGGTGGCCGTCGCCTTCTGCCCCGGCCCGCCCCTGCTGCTGCCGCAGGTCGCCGGCCGGGCGGCCGCCGACACCGCCGGTCTGCGCACCGGGTGCACGCTGGCGCTGGGCGACCTGCTGGCTCCCGACCCGGCCGTGGTGGTCGTGGTCGGCGGGGGTGGGCGGGGCCGCTACGGGGCCGGGGACGCCGGTGACCTGCGCGGCCACGGGGTCGACCTCGAGGTGCCCTTCTGCGGCCCGGCCCGGCCGGGGGGACGGCGCACCCCGCTGGCGCACACCGTGGGGGCGTGGCTGCTCGACGAAGCGGGGCACCGCGGGCCGCGGATCGGCGTCGGCCCCGGGGATCTCGCGGCCGCGCTGACCGGGCTGCCGGGCCCGGCCGCGGTCCTGGCGGTCGGCGACGGGTCGGCGCGGCGCACGGTGAAGGCCCCCGGGTACCTCGACGACGCCGCCGCCCCCTTCGACGCGACCGTCGCCGCCGCGCTGGCCGGCGGCGACGCGGCGGCCCTGGCCGGGCTGGACCCCGTCGAGGGGGAGCGGCTCCTCGCCTCGGGCGTCCCCACCTGGCGTGCGGTGGGTGCCCTGCTGGTCGGCCGCCCGGTCACCGCGCGGCTGCTCGCCGACGAGGCCCCCTTCGGCGTCGGCTACCTGGTCGCCAGCTGGGTCCCGCGGTGACGCCGGCCCCGCCGGCCGCCGTCCCGCCGCCGGGCGCCCCGCCTGTCGTCGCGCTGGTCGGGCCCACCGCCACCGGCAAGACGGCGCTGGGCGTGGCCCTGGCCCGGCGCCTCGGCGGGGAGGTCGTCAACGCCGACTCCATGCAGCTCTACCGCGGGATGGACATCGGCACCGCCAAGCCCGACGAGGCCGAGCGCGGCGGCGTCCCGCACCACCTGCTCGACCTGTGGCACGTCCGCCACGCGGCGTCGGTCGCCGAGTACCGCCGGCGGGCCCGCGGGGTGATCGACCGGCTGCGCGCCGCCGGGGTCGTCCCCCTGCTCGTGGGCGGCTCGGGGCTCTACGTCCGCGCGGTCCTCGACGAGCTGGACCTCCCCGGCACCGACCCGGCCGTGCGGGCCCGGCTGGAGGCCGAGCTGGCCGAGCTGGGATCCGCGGCGATGCACGCCCGCCTCGCCGCGGTGGACCCGGTGGCCGCCGCGGCCGTCCTGCCCGGCAACGGGCGGCGGGTGGTGCGCGCCCTGGAGGTGGTGGAGCTGACCGGCGGGCCGTTCCGGGCCACGCTGCCCGAGCCGCGCCCGCACTACCCGGCCGTCGTCCTCGGGCTGGACCGCGAGCCGGCCGAGCTCGACGCCCGGGTCGCCCGGCGGGTGGACCGGATGTGGGCCGCCGGGTTCGTCGCCGAGGTCGAGGAGCTGGCCGCCGACGGGCTGCGCGAGGGGCCGACCGCCTCCCGCGCGCTGGGCTACGCGCAGGTGCTGGCCCAGCTCGACGGGGAGCTGACCGCCGCCGAGGCCCGCGAGCGGACGGTGTCGGCGACCCGACGGTTCGTCCGCCGGCAGCGCTCCTGGTTCCGCCGGGACGCGACCACCACCTGGCTCGACGCCGCCCGCCCCGACCTGGTCGACGCAGCGGAGGCGGCCGTCGGCGCCCGTACGCTGGAGGCGTGAGCGCGCGGGTGCTGGCCGGGCACGGCACGGAGAACGACTTCGTCGTCCTCCCCGACCCCGACGGCACCGTCTGGCCCGAGGGCCGGCTGGACGCCGCGCTGGTCCGGCGGCTGTGCGAGCGGCGCGCCGGCCTCGGCGGGGACGGCGTGCTGCGCGTCGTCCGCAGCGCCCACGTGCCCGACGCCCCGGCGGTGCTCGGGGAGGGGATCGCCCGCTGCGAGTGGTTCATGGACCACCGCAACGCCGACGGCTCGTACGCGGAGATGTGCGGCAACGGCATCCGGCTGTTCCTGCACGTGCTGCTCACCGAGGGGCTGCTCGACCGCGCGGCCTGCGCCGACGGCGTCTGGGTGGGCACCCGGGGCGGGCCCCGCCGGGTGGGTGCCACCGCCGACGGCGGCTACTGGGTGGACATGGGCCCGGCCCGGCCGTTCGGGGCCGGGGCGGCGGTGCTGGGCGGCACGGCGTTCCCCGGGCGGGCCGTCTCGATGGGCAACCCGCACCTGGTCTGCCTGACCGACGTCGACGTCGACGCGCTGGACCTGACCTCCGCGCCCGCGGTGGACGGCGCGCTGTTCCCGGAAGGCGTCAACGTGGAGCTGGTCAACGTGCTCGACCCGGGGGCGCACGTGCGGCTGCGGGTCTCCGAGCGCGGGGTGGGGGAGACCCGGTCGTGCGGCACCGGCGCGTGCGCCGCGGCGTGGACGGCGCTGGAGGCGGCGGGTGCGGCCACCGGGACCGTCGCGGTCGACGTCCCCGGTGGCCGGCTGTCGGTGCGGGTGGAGCCCGCGACCACGGTGCTGACCGGACCGGCCGTCGTGGTGGCCACCGGTGAGCTCACCCCGGAGTGGCTCGCCGGCTGAGCGGCTCAGGGCCGGTCGGGCGTGTCGGCCCGGGTCTCCGGCCGGTCCGTCGGGGCCTCGGGCTTGTCGGCGGGGCCCACGTTGCCGGTGCCCTCCGGCCGTCCCTGCCCGGTGTCCTGGTCGGGCCCGCCTGCCGCGTTGCCGAAACCTCCGGACATCGGGTTGCGCGGCGGGGTGAGGCCCTTCGGGTCGCGGCCCGGGTCGTCGATCTCCGCGTCGGCACCGGGTGCGTGCGACCCGTGCTCGGACTCGCTCATCGGCGTACCTCCTCGTGGTCGTGGTCGTGGTCGTGGTCGGGTGTCGTCGTCCGTGCGCCCTACCCGCCCGGGTCGCCCTCACGCCTGGGATGGGGTCGGGCCGTGCCGGTGTTGTACGGGGCGATGACGACTCAGGTGCCGATGACAACTCAGGTGCCCCGGATGGTGGGGCGTGCCACGCTGGAGACGATGACGACAGCACAGAACCGCGCCGTCCTGGACGACGCGCAGGACCGGGCCGACCGCGCGGCCGATCCCCAGGAGGTGACCCGCCCGGTCGACGGGTGGGAGCCCGACGACGACACCACCGGCTCCTACGCCCTCGAGGCGCGCGGTGCCCTGCGCCGGGTGGCCGGGCTGTCGACCGAGCTCGCCGACGTCACCGAGGTCGAGTACCGGCAGCTGCGCCTCGAGCGCGTGGTGCTCGTGGGCGTGTGGACCGAGGGCACCCAGGCCGACGCGGACCGCTCGCTGGCCGAGCTCGCCGCCCTCGCCGAGACCGCCGGGTCGCAGGTGCTCGAGGCGGTGAGCCAGCGCCGGGACAAGCCCGACGCCGGCACCTACGTCGGGTCGGGGAAGGCCGCCGAGGTCCGCGACATCGTCGCCGCGGCCGGTGCCGACACGGTGATCTGCGACGGCGAGCTGACCCCCGGCCAGCTCAACGCGCTGGAGAAGATCCTCAAGGTCAAGGTGGTGGACCGGACCGCCCTGATCCTGGACATCTTCGCCCAGCACGCCTCCAGCCGGGAGGGCAAGGCCCAGGTCGAGCTGGCGCAGATGCAGTACATGCTCCCGCGCCTGCGCGGGTGGGGTGAGTCGCTGTCCCGGCAGGCCGGTGGCCGCGTCGCCGGCGGTGGCGGCATCGGGACCCGCGGTCCCGGTGAGACCAAGATCGAGACCGACCGGCGCCGCATCCGCGCGCGGGTGAGCAAGCTGCGCCGCGAGATCGCCGGGATGGCCACGGCCCGCGCCACGCAGCGCTCCAGCCGGGGGCGCAGCGCCGTCCCGAGCGTCGCGATCGCCGGGTACACCAACGCGGGGAAGTCCAGCCTGCTCAACCGGCTCACCGGCGCCGGCGTGCTGGTGGAGAACGCGCTGTTCGCCACCCTCGACCCGACGGTGCGCCGGGCCGAGTCGCCCGACGGCCGGGAGTACACCCTCACCGACACGGTGGGTTTCGTCCGCCACCTGCCGCACCAGCTGGTCGACGCCTTCCGCTCCACCCTCGAGGAGGTGGCCGCCGCCGACCTGCTGCTGCACGTCGTCGACGGTTCCGACCCCGACCCGCTGGGTCAGATCGAGGCGGTGCGGGTGGTGCTCGGCGAGATCGACGCCGCGGCGGTGCCGGAGCTCATCGTCGTCAACAAGGTCGACGCCATGAGCCAGGACGACGTCCTCACCCTGCGCCAGGCGCTGCCGGGCGCGATGTGGGTCTCGGCGCGCACCGGTGCGGGCATCGAGCGGCTCCGCGAGGAGGTCGCCGCCCGGCTGCCCCGCCCGGACGTGGACGTCGACGTGCTGGTGCCCTACACCCGCGGCGACCTCGTCGCCCGGGTGCACCGGGACGGCGAGGTGCTCACCGAGGCGCACGAGGCCGGTGGCACCCGGATGTGTGCGCGGGTCGACGGCGCGCTCGCGGCCGCGCTGGTGGAGTTCGCCTCGCCGGTGGCCTGACCGCCGGGGGCCGGCGTCCGCCTGCTCCGCCCTCACGGGGCCCGACGGTCCACGGCGACCGAAGCCCGGCTCCCCGGCCGCACGGGGCCCGGCGGCGACGCCGCCGGGCCTCGCCCGGTCGGGTGAGGTCACGATCGCATCACGGGCCGGTACCGTGGAACGTGTGACCAGCGGCGTGCGACGGCCCACCGAGGACCGTGTACGGCCCGACCGTCCCCGCCCGGCCGGCCACCCCCGCGTGGTGTCGACCGGGCACCCGCCCTGGTGGCTGGTCGCCGTGGCCCTCGTGACCGCCCTCGCGATCACCGTGGAGCTGCTGAGCCGCGGCGTGCTCGAGCGGATGGACCTGCGGGTCTCCGAGGTGGTCAGCGGCTGGGGGCTCAAGGAGTCGTCGGCCTACTGGCCGGTCTGGGCGGTCACCCAGCTCGGCGGCCGCGGCTTCATCCTCATGGTGCTGGCCGTGCTGGTCACGACCCTGGCCCTGCGTCGGCGGACGGCGCTCCCGCTGTTGCGGGTCCTCGTCGCGCTGGTGCTGCTCACCGTGGTCGTCTACGCCGTCAAGTACGGGACCGGCCGCACCGCGCCGGCCTACCCCGGGTCCTTCTTCCACCGGGACGGCCAGTCCTACCCCTCGGGGCACGTCGCCAACGCGGTGCTCATGTGGGGCGTCGCGCGGTGGCAGGCGGTGGAGTACCGGCTCGTGCCGTGGGTGCAGCGGCTGTTCCGGTGGCTGAGCATCCTCGGCCCGGTGGCGACCGGCGTGGCCATGGTGTCGCTGGACTTCCACTGGGTCACCGATGCCGTCGTCGGTGCGGCCGTGGGGATCGTGCTGCTGGGCGTGGTGCACGCACTCGACGCAGCCGTGCTGTCACGCTGGGTCGGTGCCCGAGCAGGCCGCCCGCCGGTGTGACCTCGTCGCCCGGCTGATCCCGGTGGTCGCGGTCGCGGCGCTCGTCCTGCCCGTGCCGGGGGCCGCCGCGGCCGCCGCGGCCCCCGCGGACCCGGACGCCCCCACCGTGCGCTGCCAGGTGACCGATCCGCGGCTGCCCGAGCTCTCCGGTCTGGTCGCCGTCGGCGAGGAGCACCTGGCGATCAACGACGGCGGCGACCAGGTCGCCGTCCACGTGCTCGACGGCGACTGCCGCGTGACGGCGGTGCACACCGCACCGGTCGATCCCTACGATCCCGAGGACCTGGCGGTGGCGGCGGACGGCACGGTGTGGCTGGCCGACACCGGCGACAACGGCCTCGACCGCCCGACGGTGGCGCTCATCGCGCTGCGACCCGACGGCTCGACCGGGCTGTACCGGCTGGCCTACCCCGACGGGCCGCGCGACGTCGAGGCGCTGCTGCTGGGCCCGGACGGGACGCCGTACCTGGTCACCAAGGAGGTCTTGGGTGCCAGCGCGGTGTACCGACCGGTCTCGGCGCTGGTCGACAGCGGGACGGTCGGGCTGACCGAGGTCGGCGGCGTGGCGTTCACCCTCACCGGTACGCCGGGCGGGCCGGTGGGTCGCGCCGGGCAGCTCATGGTCACCGGGGGAGCGGTGTCGCGCGACGGCCGCACCGTGGCCTTGCGGACCTACACCGACGCCTACGTGTGGCCCCTGTCCGGTTCGGACGTGGCGGGTGCGCTGGCCGGCGAGCCGGTGCGGATCCCCCTGCCCGAGGCGCCGCAGGGGGAGGCCGTCACCTTCACGTCCGACGGCGCGGCCCTGCTCGTCGCGGGGGAGGGGGTTCCCGGGGACCTCACCGCCGTCCCCGTGCCGGCTGTCTCGCCGACGTCCCCCTCGGGCACGGACGGCGGCCTGCAGGAACTGCTCGGCGCGGACGAACCCGGCCCCTCGCTGCTGGCCGCCGCCGTCGTCGCGGCCGCGGTGGCCGCCGTCCTGGTGTGGATCGGCGGGCGGCTGCGCCGCCGCGGGGCACCGCCGCCGACCTGACCCGGCGGGTCAGACCCGGCGCAGCACCGTGACGACGCGCCCGAGGACGGTCGCCTCGTCCCCCGGGATCGGCTCGTACGCGGGGTTGTGCGGGAGCAGCCAGACGTGCCCGTCGCGGCGCTTGTAGGTCTTCACCGTGGCCTCGCCGTCGAGCATGGCGGCGACGATCTCGCCGTTCTCGGCGGTCGGCTGCTGCCGGACGACGACCCAGTCCCCGTCGCAGATGGCGGCCTCGACCATCGAGTCACCGGTCACCTTGAGCATGAACAGCGTGCCCTCACCGACCAGCTCGCGCGGCAGCGGGAAGACGTCCTCGACGGCCTGCTCGGCGAGCACCGGGCCGCCGGCGGCGATGCGGCCGACCAGCGGCACGTAGGTCGGCGCCGGTGCGTCCTCGCCCCCCACCGCGGCGGCCGGGGCGGGCGCCACCTCGCCGGTGACCTCCCCGGGCATGCGGACGTCGAGCGCCCGTGGCCGGTTCGGGTCGCGGCGCAGCCAGCCCTTCTTCTGCAGCACGGTGAGCTGGTGGGCCACCGAGGACGCCGACGAGAGCCCGACGGCCTCGCCGATCTCCCGCACCGAGGGCGGGTAGCCGCGGCGGTCGATCGAGTCGCGGATCACCTCGAGGACCCGCCGCTGCCGCTGGGTCAGCCCGTCACCGGCCTCGGCGCGCTCGGGGAAGGTCCGCACGGCCGCCGACCCGCCGGCCGCCGGCTGGCCGGTCGTCCGCCGTCGACCCCCCGACGTCCCGCTCTTCTCCGCCACCGTCGCCTCCTCGCCGCTGCTGCCGCAGCGCGTCTGGTCCGTCGGTACCGACCGTAGCGCGCCGGGCGCACCGGATCAAACAGGTGTTCGAAGCACCCGGCACGTGCGGTGGCTTTCGTCGGCGCCGTCCGGTAGACATCGCACAGACGTTCGAATCGAACAGGCGTTCGAGCCGGGTCGCCCGGCCGGGAGGAGTGGTCGTGGTAGGCGTGCAGCAGGCGGTCCTGGACTTCGACGACGCGGTGCAGGTGCCGTGGCGACCCCGCCTTCGCGCGGTCCCGCAGGGGGGCGGGATCGACGCGGGGAGCCCGCTGCGCCGGCCCGGCGCCCGCCCCGGTGTCTCCCGGGTCGGGGTGTTCCGGCCCCCGGCGTCCCCTGGTGCGGGTCGGCCGGCACCCCGGGCGACGGTGCGGGCGGCCCGCCCGGCCGCGCCGCCGCGCCCGGCGGCGCCGACCCGGCCCCGTCCGGCGGCGGGTGCGCCCCGGACGGCGGTGGCGGGTCGCGCCGCGGGGCCGCTGGGCGGCGCGGTGGCCGGGCGCCCGGTGCGGGGCCGGTGCGCCCCGGTGGCCCGGGCGCCGCGCCTGCGGCTGACCCGGCGGGCGCGCAGGCTCTCGGTCGTGCTGGCGCTGGCGGTCGGGGTGGTGCTGGGCGCCTGGGGTGCCGGCCTCGTCGCCGGGGGCTCCGACGAGCTGCGCCTGGTGGGCGACCGCAGCGTGGTGGTCCGGTCCGGCGACACCCTCTGGTCGATCGCCGGGGAGGTGGCGGGCGACGGCGCCGACGTCCGGGCGGTCGTCGACGCGATCCAGGAGATGAACCACCTCGACGGCGGGGTGATCGTCCCCGGCCAGGTCCTGGTCCTGCCGTGACCCGTCCCGGCCCGCTCCAGACACCGACAACGGCGGGGGTCGAGCTTCGTCAATCCTCCGAGCTGCGTCGCTGACGGTGCGTGGCGGTTTCAGAACCTACGGTCATCCCCGTGGCAGGGATCGTGGTGAGCCGGGCAGCAGCCTTCGCCCGGCAGCGGCAGGACGTCGAGGTGTTCGCCGACGGCGCGTGGTGGGGCGGGTCGATCCTGGGCTGGCGGCACGACGCATCCGGATCCTGCGAGGTGCGGGTGGAGGCGACCGTGGCCGGCGTCGACCGGACGACCTGGTGTGATCTGGCCCACCTGCGCCTGCCGCAGCCGCACCTGACCGTGGCACCCGATCCGGTGCTCCCGGGTGCGCCCGGCGCCGTCGCGGTGTCGCTGGAGCGGGCGGCCGCCCGTGAGCGGCTCATCGCCGGGGTGCTCACCTCGCCGGAGCTGCCGGCCGTCGTCCCGGGGTGTGTCGTCCCTCGGGGGGGCGTCCCTGAGGGTGTCGTCCCGGAGGCCCCAGCCACCGCGGTCTCCGCGCCCCGACGGCGCCGTCGCCACGGCGGGGACATCACCGCCGAGCTGCCCGCCGTCGCGCCGGCGGGGGGGGGGGGGGGGGGGGGGGGGGCGGGGGCCGGGGGGGGGGGGGCGCCGGGCGGCGCGCCCCTCCCCCCCCGCCTCGCGGGCAACGCCCACGCCG
>NZ_JBJGYK010000044.1:0-34971 GCF_054049955.1 Geodermatophilus sp. SYSU D00758 | reverse complement strand
GCCCAGCTGCGCCCCGCGGCGCCACGCCGGGCCCCCGCCCCCCTCGGGGGGCCGGGGCCGCCGTGTGCCCGCCCACCGGGCCGCCCACCGGGTCACGAACGCATAACAGCGCGGGCGGCTCTCGACAGCGCCTGTGACCCCCGTTACCGTCTCTCCAACCCTGCACATCATTACGAGAGTTTGGAGATCCCCATGGGCAAGGCAGTTCGCCCCCGCCGCCGGGCCGGCGCCCGTGCGGCCGGTGCGCTCGCGCTGGCCGCCGGGCTCGCGGCGTGCAGCTCCCCGGCCGACACCGGCAGCGCCGGGGCCGGCGGGGCCGCGGGGGGTGGCGCGGACGCCTGCGCCGGGGAGGAGCTGCCGGAGTCGGTCCGGATCATGAACATCCGGGCCCTCACCGGCCCCGTCTCCTTCGCCGGGCTCAACGCCCAGAAGGGCATCGACCTCGCGCTGGAGGAGATCGCGGCCGACGGCCTGCTCGACGGCACCACCATCGAGCTCGACACCCGCGACAGCTCCACGAGCCCCCAGGAGGCGGCCAGCTTCGCCAGCCAGGCGATCGCCGACGAGTCCTACGTGGCGATCCTCGGCCCGGAGGCCAGCGCGCAGTCGACGGCCGTCTCGCCGATCGCCCAGGGCGCCGGGATGCCGGTCGTGTACGTGCAGTCCGGCAGCGAGGGCGTGCTGACCGGCGACTTCACCTACCGCCTGACCCCGCCGGCCGAGTCCTACTTCGACATCGTCGGCCCCTGGCTCGCCGAGCAGGGCATCGGCACCGCCTCCGTGCTCTTCAACACCGGCAACCCCACGCTGGCCGAGCTGGGGGAGACGACGGTCCCCGCCGTCGCCGACGAGCAGGGCATCGAGATCGTCAGCAGCGGCGGGGTGGACCTCACCGCGCAGGACTTCACCACGCCGGCCTCGCAGATCGCCGGCGAGAACCCGGACGCCGCCTTCCTCATGCTGCAGGGCCCGCAGTACCCGGTGGCGATCACGCAGCTGCGGCAGGCGGGCTTCCAGGGCGACATCATCGGGATGAGCGCCGCCGGCGCGGGCAACCTCGCACCCGCCGGGGAGACCGCGGCCGGCGCGCTGTGGCCGGCCAACTACGCCCCCTCGCAGGACGCCGAGAGCACCCAGGAGTTCGTCACGGCCTTCGGCGAGGCCTACGCGGGCGAGGTGCCGAACAACTACGCCGCCGAGGCCTACGACGCCATGTGGTTCCTGGCCCGCGGCCTGGCGGAGGCCGGCTGCGCCGACCGCGCCGCCCTGCAGCAGGGGCTCGAGGCGGTGGCCGAGGAGGGGTTCTCCGGGGCCCAGGGCGAGATCACCTTCGAGGACAACGACGCCCGGGTGCCCGGCGTCCTGATCCAGTGGGACGGCGCCGAGGAGGTCGTGGTCCCGACCCCGGGCGCCTGACGGCGGCCCGACTGCTGTCCACCGCCGGTGCCGGCGGGCCCCGCCCGCCGGCACCGGCCGCCGGAAAGGACCGGACATGGCACAGGACGTGCTCAACGCCCTGACGCTGGGATCGCTCTACCTGCTGTTCGCGCTGGGCATGAGCCTGGCCTGGGGGACCATCGGCATCCTCAACTTCGCCCACGGCTCGATCTTCATGTTCGCGGCCTTCACCGCCCACCTGGTCGTCCAGCAGGTGGAGCTGCCGATGGTCGCCCTCATCGCGATCGGGGTCGTGGCCGGCGCGCTGCTGTCCGTCCTCGTGCAGCTGCTGGTCTTCGAGCCGATCCAGCGCCGGGCGACGGACAAGCACAAGGCCGAGCTGCAGATCCTCATCGGGGGGATCGGCGTGGCCATCGTGCCGCTGGCCATCGCCCAGCACCTCACCCGGAGCGTGCCGTTCGGCTACTCGGCGGGCGTGTTCGAGGTGAACACCTACGACCTGGGCTTCGTGCGGGTCTCCAACGTGCAGCTGATCACCCTGGCCGCCGCCGTCGGGCTGGCCGGGGTCATCGGCTGGTGGCTCAAGGCCGCGCGGCCGGGCCTGGCCCTGCGCGGCATCGGCGTCGATGCCGAGGTCGCCTCCATGATGGGGGTCGACCGCCGCCGGCTGGCGCTGCTCACCATGGCCGTCGCCGGTGCGCTGGCCGGCCTGGCCGGCGTGCTGCTCACCTACTACCTGGGCTCGATCGCACCGGAGACCGGCGACGCGTTCCTGCTCAAGGCCTTCGCGGCGATCATCCTGGGCGGCGTCGGCAGCATCGCCGGGGTCGCCATCGGGGCGCTGTTCCTGGCCGGCGTCGAGACGCTGGTCCTGGTCACGACCTCGGGCGCCTGGGCGCCGGCCATCGCCTTCGGCGTCCTCTTCCTCATGCTCCTCGTCCGGCCCAACGGCCTGCTCGGCCGCCAGGAGGTGCGGCGCACGTGAGCCAGTGGTTCGTCTCCCACCTGATCCTCGTCCAGGGCACCTTCATCAGCCTGCTGCTGGCCCTGTCGATCCAGGTCCCGCTGCGCGCGGGCGTGTTCTCCTTCGCCGGCGTCGGCAGCTACGCCCTCGGGGCCTACACCGCCGCCATCCTCACCATCCGGCTGCAGGTCGCACCGATCATCGCCATCGGGGCCGGGGTGCTGCTGGCCGCGGTGGCGGGCTACCTGCTGGCCCTGCTCGTGGCCCGGCTCTCGGGTCTCTACCTCGGCATGGCGACCATCGCGTTCGCGCTGTTCCTCGGGGTCGCGGCCACCAACGGCGGCGAGCTCACCGGGGGGCCGACCGGCCTGTTCGGTGCCATCAGCACGCTCACCACCGCGCACGTCATCGCGGTGACGGTGGTCGTGGTGCTGCTGCTGGCGGCCGGCGAGCGCGGGGCCTACGGGCGGCGGGTCGACGCCGTCCGGGAGGACCCGCAGCTGGCGGTCACCCTGGGCATCGACGTCAACCGGGTGCGCCGCCGGGTCTTCGTCGTCAGCGGCGCCCTGGGCGCCACGGCCGGCGGCATGTACACGCTGCTGCGCACGACCGTCTCCCCGGAGACCATCGGCTTCCACCTGGTCGTCACCGCCCTGACGATGATCATCGTCGGCGGGTCGCTGTCCTGGGCCGGGGCCGCCATCGGCGCGCTGATCTTCACCTGGCTGCCGACGGTGCTGCAGTTCGTCGGCGAGTGGCAGCTCCTGGTCTACGGCCTGCTGGTGACCGCCGCCGCGGTGTACGTGCCGGGCGGGATCCTCGGGCTGGTGCAGTCCGGCTGGCGGCGGTACCGGCGCAGCCGGCGTCCCGCCGCCCGGCCGGGCGCGGCCGCGGCGGCGGCCGGGGAGCACGAGGCGCCGCTGGCCACGCTCGGCACGCCGGGGGAGGTGCGCTCGTGACGACCGCGGAGCCGCGCGGCGGCGCGACCGCCGCCGGTGCTCCGGCCGCGGTCCTGCGGACCGAGGACGTCGCCGTGCACTTCGGCGGCATCAAGGCCGTCGACGGCATCGACCTGACGCTGGAGCAGGGCCGGATCCTGGGCATCCTCGGCCCCAACGGGTCCGGCAAGAGCACCCTGCTGGCCGCGATCACCCGGCTGGTGCCGCTCACCCGCGGGCGCCTGCTGCTCGACGGGGAGGAGTACGGCCGGACGCCGCCGTCGCGCCTGGCCCACCGGGGCATCGCGCGGACGTTCCAGACCGTCCGGCTGCTGCCCGAGCTCACCGTCCTCGGCAACATCCAGCTGGGCGCCGACCTGCGGCGCAGCCGGTCCGAACGGCTGCGCGAGCTGGTCCGGCGGGACGTCCCGGCGGCGGTGCGCGAGGCGGTCCAGCGCACCGGGGTGGAGGACCTGCTCGACCTGTTCCCGGGCGAGCTGTCCTACGGCACCGCCCGCCGGGTGGAGATCGCCCGGGCGCTCGCCTCCCGGCCGCGGGTGCTCATGCTCGACGAGCCGACGGCGGGCATGAACCAGCCGGAGCGGCTCGAGGTGGCCGGCCTGCTGCGCCGGCTGCGCGACGAGGGGCTGACCCAGCTGCTCGTCGAGCACGACGTGCAGATGATGGTCGACACCTGCGACCGCCTGCTCGCCATGAACCAGGGGCTGCCGATCGCCGAGGGCCCCCCGGCGGACGTCGTCCGCGACCCCGCCGTGCAGGAGGCCTACCTGGGGAAGAGGTGGAACCGTGCTGGAGATCGCTGACCTGCACGTCCGGTACGCCACGGCCGAGGCGGTCCGCGGGGTGTCCCTGGGGGCCGAGCCGGGGCGGGTGACCCTGGTGCTGGGGGCCAACGGGGCCGGGAAGACCAGCACCCTGCGGGCCGCGGCCGGCCTGGTGCCGGTGCACGCCGGGCAGATGCGGCTCGAGGGCCGCGACATCACCCGGCGCGCGCCGCACAAGGTGGTCCGCGACGGCATGGTGCTCGTGCCGGAGGGGCGGCGGGTGTTCGCGCCCCTGACGGTGGAGGAGAACCTCGTCCTGGGTGGTTACACGGCCTCCCGTGAGCGGTCCCGCCAGGTCCTGGCGCGGGTGTACGAGATGTTCCCGATCCTGCGCGAGCGGCGGGGCGGCCCGGCCGGCCTGCTCTCGGGCGGCGAGCAGCAGATGCTCGCCTTCGGCCGGGCGCTGATGTCCTCGCCCCGGGTGATCCTGCTGGACGAGCCGTCGATGGGGCTCGCGCCGACGATGGTCGAGTCGGTGCTCGGCGCGGTCCGCGACATGGCCGACTCCGGGATCGCCGTCCTGCTGGTCGAGCAGAACGCCGACATGGGCATGGAGGTCGCCGACTCGGTCGTCGCCATGGCCCGCGGTGAGGTCGTCTTCGCCGGCGCGGCCGCGGAGGCGCGCTCAAACGCATCGGTGCTGCGCGCCTTCCTCGGCGAGGCGGCGCTGACCGGCTGAGCCCGCCGCCGGGTCCGGGCCCCGGGCCGGACCCGGGGGCCGCTTCGGACCCTGGCGACAGAACTCTAATCATGATTAGCTATGGTGGCTCGACGGACGACGACGGCAGGGGAGCGATGCGCACCTACACCGACCTCGTCCCGGTCTTCGGTGACCAGGACGACTGGACGCTCGCCACGGTGCTGCGGCACCAGGCCGCGCACCGCCCGGACGCGGTCTTCCTCGACCTGCCGGAGGAGGGGCTGACCTTCACCTACGCCGAGGCGCTGGCGCAGGCCGAGTCCGTCGCCGACCGGCTGGCCGAGGCCGGCGCGCAGCCCGGCGACCGGGTGCTCGTGATGGCGGCCAACTCCTCGCAGTTCCTGCGCACCTGGCTGGGCACCGGCGTCGGCGGCACGGTCGAGGTGCCGGTCAACACCGCCTACGAGGGGGTGTTCCTCGAGCACCAGCTGAGCACCGCGGCCCCCCGGTGGGCGGTCGTCGACGACGTGCAGGCGGCCAGGTTCGTCGCGCTGGGCGAGGCGGCCCGGGTTATCGAGCGGTTCTGGGTCGTCGACACCGGCTCCCGCGAGCAGGCGCTGGCCACCCTGCGCGACGCCGGCTGGGCGGCCGACCCGTGGGAGCAGCTCGCGCAGGGCGCCCGCCCTGGCGCGGCGTTCGACACCCCGGCCCCGCACGCGCTGGCGTCGATCTTCTTCACCTCCGGCACGACCGGGCCCTCCAAGGGCGTGGCCATGCCGCACGCGCAGATGTACTTCTTCGGCCAGGAGGTGGTCAGCCTGCAGCGGCTGACCCCCGACGACGTCTACTTCACCTGCACCCCGCTCTTCCACGGCAACGCCCAGTTCATGGCCGCCTACCCGGCGCTCATCGCCGGCGCCCGGCTGGTCTGCCGGTCGCGGTTCTCCGCCAGCCGCTGGATCGACCAGCTGCGCGAGTCGCGGGTGACCGCCACCAACCTCATCGGCGTCATGATGGACTTCGTCTGGAAGCAGCCGCCGCGGCCCGACGACGCGGACAACGTGCTGCGGACCGTCTTCGCCGCGCCGACCGCCAGCTCGATCCTCGAGGGCTTCAAGGCCCGCTTCGGCATCGAGGCGTTCACCGAGGTCTTCGGCCTCACCGAGACCAGCGCCCCCATCCTGTCCCCGTACGGCGAGGACCGGCCGGCCGGGGCCGCCGGGCTCCAGGCCGCCGACTGGTTCGACGTCCGCCTGGTCGACCCGGAGACCGACCGCGAGGTGCCGGTCGGCGAGGTCGGCGAGCTCGTCGTCCGCCCGAGGCACCCCTGGACCTGCTCGATGGGCTACTTCGGCATGCCGGACAAGACCGTCGAGGCGTGGCGCAACCTGTGGTTCCACACCGGCGACGCGCTGCGCAAGGACGCCGACGGCTGGTTCTACTTCGTCGACCGCTACAAGGACGCGCTGCGCCGTCGCGGGGAGAACATCAGCTCCTACGAGGTCGAGCAGGGCCTCCTCTCGCACCCGGCGGTGCTCGAGGTGGCGGTCGTCGCCGTCGCCGCCGAGTCCGAGGCCGGCGAGGACGAGGTCATGGCCTGCGTCGTCACCGACGGCCACGTCGCCCCGGCCGAGCTGTGGGCCTGGTGCGAGGGGCGGATCCCCGCCTTCGCGACCCCCCGGTTCATCCGGCTGGTCGACCGGCTGCCCAAGACCCCCTCGGAGAAGGTGCAGAAGGCCGAGCTGCGTGCCACCGGCATCACCGAGGACACCCACGACCGCCTCGCCGCCGCGGCTGCCCCCGCCGGCGCGCGCTGAGGGAGGACGACATGGACTTCGTCGAGGACCCGGTCCACAAGGAGATCCGCGAGGCCGTCCGGGCCATGTGCAAGGCCTTCCCGGACGAGTACTGGATGGAGCACGACACCTCCCACCAGTTCCCCTGGGAGTTCTACGACGCGGTCAAGGACGCCGGCTGGCTGGGCCTGACCATCCCCGAGGAGTACGGCGGCGGAGGTCTGGGCGTCACCGAGGCGGCGATCGTCGAGCAGGAGATCGCCGCCTCCGGGGCCGGCATGGGCGGCTGCTCGGCCGTGCACATCGGGATCTTCGGCTTCCACCCGATCATCGAGCACGGCTCGGAGTCGCTGAAGCGGCGCTTCCTGCCGGACGCGGTCAGCGGCGAGCTGCACGTCTCCTTCGCCGTCACCGAGCCCGACGCCGGCACCGACACGACCAACATCTCCACCTTCGCCCGGAAGGTGGACGGGGGCTACCTGGTCAGCGGCAAGAAGGTCTGGATCACCAAGGCGCAGGAGTCGCAGCGGATGCTGCTGCTGGCCCGCACCAGCCCGCGTGACCCGAAGGGCCGCAAGACCGCGGGCATGACGCTGTTCTTCGCCCCGATCGACCGGGAGAAGGTGCAGATCCGGCCGATCCCGAAGATGGGGCGCAACGCCGTCGACACCAACGAGCTGTTCATCGACGACCTGTTCGTGGCCGACGAGGACGTCGTCGGCGAGGTCGACTCCGGCTTCCGGACCATCCTCGGCGGGCTCAACGCCGAGCGGGTCATCAGCGCCAACGCCGCGCTGGGCATCGGCCGGGCGGCGCTGCGCCGGGGCACCGAGTACGCCAAGCAGCGCGAGGTCTTCGGCCGGCCGATCGGCCAGAACCAGGGCATCGCCTTCCAGCTCGCCGACGCCGCGATCCGGCTCGACGCGGCCGAGGTCATGGTGCAGAAGGCCGCCTGGCTGGTCGACCAGGGGCTGCCGTGCGGGCGGGAGGCCAACGCCGCGAAGTTCCTCTGCGCCGAGGCCGGCTTCCACGCCGCCGACGTCGCCCTGCAGGTCCACGGCGGGTTCGGCTACGGCAAGGAGTTCCACGTCGAGCGGTACTTCCGCGAGGCCCGGCTGATGCGGATCGCGCCGATCAGCCAGGAGATGGTGCTCAACTACACCGCCGAGCACGTGCTCGGCCTGCCCCGGAGCTACTGACCGTGGTCCCGTACCGCTCGATCCTGTTCGTCCCCGGCCACAAGCCGCAGTGGGTCGACAAGGCCCTGGCCGCCGGCGCCGACTGCGTCGTCCTCGACCTCGAGGACTCGGTGCCCGCCGACCTGAAGGCCGCCGCCCGGCAGACGGTCGCCGACTCCATCCGCGCGGTCCGGCAGCGCGACTCCCGGGTGGGCCTGTTCGTCCGGGTCAACCCGCTGGACACCCGGCTCACCGGCGGTGACCTGGAGGCCGTCGTCGTCCCCGGGCTGACCGGCGTCTTCGCGCCCAAGATCAGCACGGCTGCCGACGTGCTGCGCTACGACGCCCTCCTCGACCACTTCGAGGAGCGGAACGGCGTCCCCGGCCTGGAGTACATCGTCCCGGTCGAGATGATCGGGGCCATCCAGCACGCCCGGGAGATCGCCCTGGCCTCCCCCCGGGTCGGGGCCATGATCGGCCCGACCGCGGAGCACGCCGACATCGCCCGGGCCGTGGGGTACCGGTGGACGCCGGAGGGCGAGGAGACGCTCTACCTGCGCAGCCGCATCCTGCTGGCCTGCCGGGAGGCCGGGATCCACCCGCTCACCGGCCTGTGGGAGCGGCTCGACGACCTGGCCGGGCTCAAGAGCTTCGCCGAGAAGGGCCGCCAACTGGGCTTCCGGGGGATGATCGCCATCCACCCCTCCCACGTGGCCACGGTGAACGAGGCCTTCACCCCGTCGGCCGACGAGGTCGACTTCCACCAGGGCCTGGTCGACGCCTACGAGGCCGCGTCCGCCGCCGGGCACGGCGCCGTCCGCTACCGCGGCGTGCACATCGACAAGGCCCACGCCGACACCGCCCGCGACTGGCTGGCGCACGCCCGGGCGCTACCGGGCACGGTCCCGGCGCCGCAGGACGCCGTTCCGGCCTCGCGTCCGGCTCCGCGGGACGCACTCGGCATCGACGCACCCGAGGGAGGACGCTGACCATGCGGGGGCTCTACTTCGAGGAGTTCGAGGTCGGCCGGGTCTACCGGCACCCGTTCACCCGGACCGTCACCGAGTCCGACAACGTGCTCTTCACGTCGCTGACGATGAACACCCAGCCGCTGCACCTGGACCACGAGTTCGCCAAGGGCACCGTGCACGGGCGGCCGCTGTTCAACAGCCTGTTCACCCTCGCCCTGGTCGGCGGCTTCCACGTGCTGGAGCTGACCTTCGGGACGACGCTGGGCAACCTCGGCTACGACTCGGTGAAGTTCCCGCACCCGGTCTTCCACGGCGACACGCTGCGCGGCGAGACGACGATCCTGGACAAGCGGGAGAGCAGGAGCCGCACCGACAGCGGGATCGTGTGGTTCGAGCACCGCGGGTACAACCAGCACGACCAGCTGGTCATGGTGTGCACCCGCGTCGGCCTCATGGCCAAGAGCCCCGAGAACGGGGGCAGCAACCCGGAGATCGGCGGCAGCGCGCCCGCCGTCGCCGCCGGCACCGCACCGTCCGAGGAGCAGGCATGACCAGCACCGAGACCGACCTGCGGACCTGGGTCCCGGCCACCCGCGAGCTGCTGGTCGACGGCCGGCTGGTCGCCGGCGAGGGCCCGGTCATCGAGGCGGTCAACCCGGCGACCGAGCAGGTCACGGCGACCGTGCCCACCGCCTCGACCGCCCAGGTGGACGCCGCCGTCGCCGCCGCCCGCCGGGCGTTCCCCGCCTGGGCGGAGGCGAGCCCCGAGGAGCGCAGCGCGGCGATCCACCGGCTGGCCGACGTCTTCGAGCGGCACACCGAGCGGCTGACCGCCTCGATCGTCAACGAGGTCGGCACCCCGGTGGCCTTCGCCGAGGTCATGCAGGTCAAGCTCGGCATCACCCACCTGCGCTGGCAGGCCGAGGCGGCGAAGGTCGACCGCACCGTGCAGCTGGGGGAGTGGCACGACCCCGTGCTGACCCGCTCGGAGGTCGCCTACCGGCCGGCCGGGGTGGTGGCCTGCATCACCGGCTACAACTACCCGATCAACCTCGCCGTCTTCAAGTTCGGCGCCGCCCTGGCGGCCGGCTGCACCGCGGTGCTGCTGCCGAGCCCGCGGACCCCGCTGACCACCCTCTGGATGGGCGAGCTGTTCGAGGAGGCCGGCATCCCGCCCGGCGTCCTCAACGTGGTCATCGGCGACGGGCCCTCGGTCGGCCAGCACCTGACCACCCACCCCGGGGTCGACCGGGTCTCCTTCACCGGCTCCGACGCCGTCGGCGCGCGGATCATGGAGCAGGCCGCCCGCGGCCTCAAGGGCGTGACCCTGGAGCTCGGCGGCAAGTCCCCGAACATCCTGCTGCCCGGGGTGGACGCCGCCGGCCTGGCGAAGGACATCCACCTGCGGTGGGCGCGCAACGGCGGGCAGGGCTGCGCGGCGCTGGCCCGGATGCTGGTGCACGAGAGCCTGGTCGACGAGTTCCTCGCCGCCTCGGCCGACGCGTTCACCGCCCTGAGGGTCGGCGACCCGTGGGACCGCTCGGTCAACATCGGGCCGATGATCCGCGAGGACCACCGGCAGCGCGTGCAGTCCTTCATCGACGGCGGCCTGGCCGACGGCGGGGAGATCGTGCTGTCGCTGGACACCCCGGTGCCCGACCGCGGGTACTTCGTCAACCCGGTGGTCTTCGCCGGCCTGCCCCACGACAACCGGCTGGTGCAGCAGGAGGTGTTCGGCCCGGTCGGCGTCGTGGTGCCGTTCGCCACCGAGGAGGAGGCGGTCCGGCTGGCCAACGACACCGCCTACGGGCTGGCCGCGAACGTCTACACGCCCGACGTCGAGCACGGCCGCGCGCTCGCCGCGCGGCTCCGCTCCGGGACGGTGTGGGTCAACGGCGGCGGGAACATGCGCCCGGACGCGCCCTTCGGCGGCTTCGGCCTCTCGGGCGTCGGGCGGGAGATCGGCGAGTGGGGCATCCGGGAGTACCTCGAGGTGCAGCACGTGCAGTGGCGGCCGTGACGGGGCAGGGGGAACTCATGAGTGGCACGACGCAGGGCACCCCACCGCTGGCGGGGGTGACCGTCCTGGAGCTCGGCACGATGTACGCGGCGCCGACCGCGGGGCGGATGCTGCGCGACTTCGGCGCGCGGGTGGTCAAGGTGGAGGACCCGCGCAGCGGGGACTTCGCCCGGCAGTGGACGCCGCAGCACGAGGGGCTGTCCATCGGCTTCGCGCGGCTGAACTCGGGCAAGGAGTCGATCGGCATCGACCTGCGCCGCCCTGAGGGCAGGGACCTGGTGCGGCGGCTGGCCGCGCGGGTCGACGTGGTCGTCGAGTCCTTCCGGCCGGGCCGGCTCGAGGAGTGGGGCCTGGGCTACGACGTCCTCTCGGCCGAGAACCCGGGGCTGGTCCTCACCCGGGTGTCGGGCTTCGGCCAGACCGGGCCCTACCGGGAGCGCCCGGGGTTCGGCACGGTGGCCGAGACCGCCAGCGGGTACGCCTTCGTCAACGGCTGGCCGGAGACGCCACCGACCTCGCCGCCGTTCGGGTTCGCCGACTCGATCGCCGGGCTCTCGGCGGCCTTCGGGACGACGACAGCCCTGTTCAACCGCACCCGCACCGGCCGGGGCGACGTCGTGGACGTGGCCCTCTACGAGCCGCTGATGTTCATCCTCGGCGACCTGGTGCTCAACTACACCGCCACCGGGTTCATCCAGGAGCGGGTCGGCAACGGGTCGGGGTCGGCCTCGCCGCGGGGCATCTACCGGGCCGGGGACGGGCAGTGGCTGTCGATCGCGGCGTCCAACCAGACGATCGCGATGCGGCTGTTCGACGCGATGGGGCGGCCGGAGTTCAAGACCGACCCGAAGTTCAGCACCAACGTCGCGCGGATGGCGCACAACGAGGAGCTCCAGGAGCACGTCACGGCCTGGGTGGCGCAGCGGCCGCGCGACGTCGTCCTCGCCGACCTCGACGCCCACGAGGTGGTGGCCGCGCCGGTCAACGACGCCAAGGACATCGTCGAGGACCCGCACTTCCGGGAGCGCACCCTGGTCGAGCTGACGAACACCGCCCTCGGGCGGGTGCTGGTGCCCGGGCCGGTGCTGCACATGGGCAGCTACGCGGGCCCGCTCTACGACGGCGTCCCGCAGGTCGGCGAGCACACCGAGTCCGCGCTCGGCGGGCTGCTCGGCCTCTCGCACGACGAGATCGCCCGGCTCGGCAGCGCCGACGTCGTCGGCCCCGCCCCGGTGCGGGCGGCGTGAGCGCGCCGGAGCGTCCCGGCCCGACCGTGGACCTCTCGGGCAAGGTCGCGCTGGTCACCGGGGGCAGCCGCGGGCTGGGCCGGGAGATGGTGCTCGGCCTGGCCACCGCCGGCGCCGACGTGGTCATCGCCAGCCGCGACCTGGACAGCTGCGAGAAGGCCGCGGCCGAGGTCCGCGAGACCACCGGGCGGCGGGCGCTGCCGGTGGCGGCGCACGTCGGCCGGTGGGACGCCCTCGACGACCTCGTCGAGGCCGCCTACGGCGAGTTCGGCCGGGTCGACGTCCTGGTCAACAACGCCGGGATGAGCCCGCGCTACGACACCGTGGCCGACGTCAGCGAGCTGCTCTTCGACAAGGTGCTCGGCGTCAACCTCAAGGGGCCGTTCCGGCTCGCCGCCCTGGTCGGCACCCGGATGGCCGCCGGCGAGGGCGGGTCGATCATCAACGTCTCCAGCACCGGCGCGGCGCGCCCGCGGGCCGACATCGTGCCCTACGCCGCGGCCAAGGCCGGGCTCAACGCGGTCACCGTCGGGCTGGCGCACGCCTTCGGCCCGCGCGTGCGGGTCAACGCGATCATGTGCGGCACCTTCCTCACCGACGTGTCGGCGGCCTGGGACATGGACGCCTTCGCCCGGCGGGCGGCGACCTTCGCCCTCGGCCGCGGCGGGCAGCCGTCGGAGATCGTCGGCACCGCGCTCTACCTGGCCGGCGACTGGTCCTCGTTCACCACGGGGTCGGTCCTCACCGTCGACGGAGGACAGCCGTGATCATCGACGTCCACTGCCACGCCTGGCCCGACGCGATCGCCGAGCGGGCGCTGGGGCCGCGGGTCCCGCAGCTGCCGCGGGTCGGGGACGGGAAGATCTCCACCCTCCCGACCGTGCTCGCCGACTCCGGGGTCGACCGCGGCGTGCTGCTCGGCATCGCCGACACCGCCAAGTACGTCGACGGGGTCAACCGGTTCGTCGCCCGGTCCCGCGGCGGCCCGCTGCTGGGCTTCGGCACGATCCACCCCGACCTCCCGGTCGAGGAGAACCTCGCCTCGCTGCGCCGCAACGGCATCCCCGGGGTGAAGCTGCACTCGCTGTTCCAGGGGTTCGCCTACGACGACCGGCGCGTCTGGGACGTCCTCGAGGCGTTCGGCTCGGAGATCGCCGTCATCGCGCACGTGGGTGCCGGCGGCGACCGGGAGAGCAACGAGCGCGCCACGCCCGGGATGATCCGCGACATCGTGCGGCAGTTCCCCGACCTGCGGCTGGTCGCCTGCCACTTCGGCGGCTACCACCGGCTGGAGGAGGCCGAGGCCGACCTGCTCGGGGAGAACGTGTACCTGGAGACCTCCTGGCCGCCGACCATGGCCGAGCTCGCCCCCGAGCGGGTGCGCGACATCATCTCCCGGCACGGCGCCGACCGGATCGTGTTCGGCTCGGACTGGCCGATGGCCGACCCCGCCCGGGAGATCGCCGCCATCCGGGCGCTGGGGTACGACGACGAGACGACGGCCGGCATCCTCGGCGGCAACTTCGCCCGGCTGATGGGCATCGCCGAGGGGGAGCCGGCGCCCGGCCCGCTGGTCGAGGAGGCCCCCCGTGGCTGACAGCGTGCTGGTCGACCGGCGCGGCGATGTCGTCGTGGCCCAGCGGGGCGATGCCACCTGGATCACCCTCAACCGGCCCGACCGGCGCAACGCCTACGACCCGGAGATGGCCGAGGCGGTGGTCGAGGCCCTCGACGGCAGCACCCGCAGCCGTGCCGTGGTCATCACCGGGGTGCCGGGGTCGTTCTGCGCCGGCGGGGCGCTGACCAACCTCTCGGCGCCCGACGTCACGAACATGCGCGGGCTGTACCGGGCCTCGCTGCGGCTGTTCGACGCGGTCCGCAACCACCCGCGCCCCGTCATCGCCGCGGTCAACGGCCCGGCGGCCGGCGGGGGCAACGAGCTCGTGGTGGCCTGCGACCTGGCGATCGCGGGGGAGTCGGCGACCTTCGGGCAGACCGGCCCGCGGGTGGGCAGCGCCCCGGTCACCGGCGCCACGAACGTGCTCGGCGTCCAGATCGGGGAGAAGCGGGCCAAGGAGATGGCCTTCCTCTGCCGGCGCTACACCGCGGCCCAGGCCCTCGAGCTGGGTCTGGTCAACGCCGTCGTCCCGGACGACGAGCTGGTCGGGGCGGTCGACGCACTGGTCGAGGAGCTGTCGGTGCTCTCCCCGCGGTACCTGGAGATCGCCAAGGTCAGCTCGAACGTGTGGTGGAACGCCGCCCGGGACTCGTTCACCAACGGGCTCGGCATGCTGGTGCAGGCGATCGGCAGCCCGGACATGGCCGAGGGTGCGCAGGCCTTCCTCGAGAAGCGCAAGCCGCAGTTCCCCCCGCCCGACGCCACCCCCTCTCCGCGATCATGAGGTCCGGGAAGCGACACGCGGGTCGGTCCCGGTGTGTCGCTTCCCGGATCTCATGATCGTCGGGGGCTTCCGGGTCAGGTGCGCGGGCCGCCGCGGCCGTTGCCGGCGATCTTGCGGCTGTCGTGGCTCTTCTGCACGCCCGTGGGGACGACCTCGAGCACCGCCCGCCGCGGGCTGTCCAGCAGCCGGACGAACGCGGCCGGGTCGTCGGCGGCCATGCGCTCGGCGAAGGCCGGGTAGAACCAGTCCTTGGTCGCGCGGTCCTCGTGGACCCGCACGGTGCCCTGGACGGCGACCATCCGGCGGCCCGGCAGCCCCGTGCCGCGGTTGTCCACGACGAGGGTCAGCCGGGGGTCGACCCGCAGGGACTCCAGGTGGTCCCGGCCGGCCACCGCGGTCAGCCAGAACCGGCCGTCGCGGCGCAGGAAGCTCATCACCACCGCGGCCGGCCAGCTCGCGCGCGAGGTGTAGGCCACCGTGCACTCGGTCTGCACGGCCAGCAGTGCGTCCTGGTCGGCGGTGGCGAGGAAGGTGCCGCGCAGGTCCTCGATGTCCCGGACGCCGACCGGGGGCGGGGGCTCGGCCATGGCGACCTCCTTGCGATCTAACCCTTGTAATCGTTCGCAGGTTCTGGCTGGATGGTGGCACAGGTCTCCCCCGTCCGTCACCCCGCTCCGGAGGTCGCATGTCCGGCACCCCGTCGATCGGCGCCTGGCTGGCCGGGGTGGCCGGCCGGGCGGGGGCGGACGCCGGCGCGCTGGTGCACGGGGAGCGGGTCACCTGGACCGGGCTGGACCGCCGCGCCGACCGCGCCGCCGCCGGGTTCCTCGCCCTCGGGCTGCGCCCCGGCGACCCGGTCTGCGTGCTCATGCGCAGCAGCGTCGCCACGCTCGCGGTCTGGTTCGGCCTGGCCCGCGCCGGCCTGGTGGAGGTGCCGCTCAACCCGGCCAGCGGCCCCACCCTGCTGCGCTACCTGCTCGGGCACAGCGGGGCCCGGGTCCTGGTCTGCGACGCCGAGTTCGAGGCGGCGGTGCGCGCCTGCGCCGGGGACGGCGTCCGGGTGGTCGTGCACGGGCGGCAGAGCGGCGGGGGCGGGACCGGCCTGGCCGACGTCCTCGCCGCCGACCCGGTGCCGCTGCCCGAGGTCGACCCCGCCGCGCCGGCGGTCGTCCTCTACACCTCCGGCACGACCGGCCCGCCCAAGGGCGCCGTCCTCTCCCACCGGGCAAACGTCAACCTCGCCCGGCACACGGTCGGGCTCATGGGCTACACAGCGGCCGACCGGCTCTACAGCGTCTTCCCGCTGTTCCACTCCAACGCCCGCTACTGCAGCGTGATGACCGCCGCGGAGGCCGGCGCGGACCTGGTGCTCGACCGGACGTTCTCGGCCGGCCGCTTCTGGGACACCAGCCGGGCCCACGGCATCACCGCGTTCAACTACCAGGGCGCGATGATGAGCATCCTGCACAAGCAGCCGCCCCGCCCCGATGACGCCGACAACCCGGTGCGGGTGGCGTTCGGGGCGCCCTGCCCGCCGGAGGTCTTCGAGTCCTTCGAGCGCCGCTTCGGCGTGCAGCTGACCGAGATCTACGGCAGCACCGAGGTCTCCATCGTCACCGACATGCCGCCCAGGGCGCGCCGCATCGGCACCGCCGGCCGCGAGTCGGCCAACTACACCGTCGCGGTGGTCGACGAGCGGGACGAGCCGCTGCCGCCCGGGACGCCGGGGGAGATCGTCGTGCGGCCGAAGCGGCCCGGCTGGATGTTCGACGGCTACGCCGGCGACGCCGCGGCGACGGCGGCCGCCTGGCGCGAGCTGTGGTTCCACACCGGCGACCGCGGCGTGCTCGACGCCGACGGCTTCCTCACCTTCCTGGACCGGATGAAGGACACGATCCGCCGGCGCGGCGAGAACGTCTCCTCCTGGGAGGTCGAGCGGGTCGTGTCGGAGCACCCGTCGGTCGCGCAGGTCGCCGCCTACGGGGTGCCCTCGGAGCTGTCGGAGGAGGAGGTGGCCGTCGCCGTCGTCCCCGCGCCCGGCGCCACCGTCGACCCCGCCGCGCTCGTCGAGCACTGCCGGGCCGGGCTGACCGCCTTCGCCGTCCCCCGCTACGTGCGCGTGCTCGACGCGCTGCCGCTGACGCCGAGCCAGCGGGTGGAGAAGTACAAGCTGCGCGCGGACGGCGTCCCGCCCGGCACGTGGGACCGGGAGGCCCCCTGATGCAGCGGTTCACCCGCACCGACCCCGAACCGGGCGTCGTCGTCCTGACGATGAACCGGCCGGAAAAGCTCAACGCGATGGACGAGACGTGGTTCCGCGAGCTGCTCGAGGTGATGGGCACGCTCGGGGTGGACGACGGCGTCCGCGCGGTCGTCCTCACCGGGTCCGGCCGGGCGTTCTCCGCCGGAGGTGACATCGACATGTTCGCCGGCCTGGACGGCGACGTGACCCGGGTCCGCCCGCACCTGAAGCTGGTCTACGACACCTTCTCCGCCGTCGAGCGGTGCGCCGTGCCGGTCGTCGCCGCGGTCAACGGGATCGCCTTCGGCGGCGGGGCCGAGCTGACCCTGGCCTGCGACGTCGTGCTGGCAGCCGAGTCGGCCCGCTTCTCGTTCAAGGAGCCCACCGTCGGCCTGATGCCCGGGTACGGGATCGTGCGCGGACCCGACGTCCTCGGCCGGCACTGGACCCGCTACCTCGCGCTCACCGGGCGCGAGGTCGACGCCGCCCGCGCCGAGCGGGCCGGGCTGGTCCAGGAGGTGCACCCCGACGACGACCTGCTGCCCGCGGCGGTCGCCCTGGCCGCCGAGATGGCCGCCCACCCGCCGCTGGCCGTCCAGGTCGGCAAGGCGTTCGTCAACCGGGACACCGAGGGCGGCTTCAACGAGTCCGTCGAGGCCATCGCCCTGCTGTTCAGCACACCCGAGCACCGCGCCGCGGTCACCGCCTTCCGCGCCGCGCGCGGCCGATGAGAGGAGCGACCGTGAGCGCACCGGACGAGCGCGCCGTCGTCGAGGCCTACCTCGACGCCGTGGGACGCCTGGACCTGCCCGCCATCGAGGCGACGTTCGCCGAGGACGTCGAGCTGGTGCTGCCCTACGCGCCACCCGGCTTCCCGAAGGTGTCCCGCGGGCGCACCGACGCGATGAAGGTGTACCCCGAGGGCCTGATGGAGCCGATGCGCTTCGCGGGCTACCGGATCGACGCCCTGGAGGGGCGGCCGGGGGAGTGGGTCGCGGAGTACACCAGCGACACCGTCGTCATCCCGACCGGCCGGCCCTACCGCAACACCTACGTCTCACGGTTCACGGTCCGGGACGGGCGGATCACCCGGCTGGCCGAGTTCTTCGACCCGATCGTCCTCGTCACCGCACTCGGGGGCGAGGTCAGCATGCCGCCGGCCTGATCACCGCCCGGCCCCCCGAGAGGAGATCCATGTCGCGACTGCAGGGCAAGGTCGCCCTGGTCACCGGTGCCGCCCGCGGCCAGGGCCGCGCGCACGCCGTCACGCTGGCGCGGGAAGGTGCCGAGGTCATCGCCGTCGACATCGACGCGCAGATCGCCACCGTCCCGTACGACACCGCCCGCCAGGACGACCTGCGGGAGACCGCCGCCGCGGTCGAGGCGCTCGACCGCAGGATCCTGGCCCGCACCGCGGACGTGCGGTCGTCGGCGGCGCTGGCCGAGGTCGTCGCCGAGGGCCTGGACACCTTCGGGGGGATCGACGTGCTCGTGGCCAACGCCGGCATCTTCTCCCAGTCGCCGTTCTGGGAGATGGACGACCAGACCTGGGACGACGTCCTGGACGTCAACCTCACGGGCGTCTGGCGCACCATGAAGGCCGTCGCCCCGCACATGGTCGAGCGGCGCAGCGGCTCCATCGTGCTCACCTCGTCGGTCAACGGGTTGCGCGGCAACCCCGGGGCGGCGCACTACGCGGCCAGCAAGCACGGCGTGCTCGGGCTGATGAGGAGCGCCGCGCTGGAGCTGGGCCCGCACCGGGTGCGGGTGAACGCGGTCTGCCCGGGCCTGGTGGACACGCCCATGACCAACTGGCCCGGCCTGTACGACCGGATGGCCGGCCGGGCGGGCGGGACCCGCGCGGACTTCGAGGCCGCCGCCCTGCACTACGGGATCCTGGGCGGCCAGGGGGCGCTGGGACCCGAGGCGATCGCGGACGCGGCCGCGTGGCTGGCCTCCGACGGCGCGTACGGGGTGACCGGTCAGGCGGTCGTCGTCGACGCCGGCCACCTGGCCCTGCCGGGCTTCAACCCGGCACCCCTCGCGCCGCCACCGGCGCAGCCCTGACGCCCGCGCCGTGGGCGCCGGACCCTCAGCCCCCCGCCCACGGGCCGAGCTGGGCGCGGGCCGGCGCCGCGCCCGGGAAGCGCAGGGCGAGCCGCTCGGTGACCGCGGTCGGGTAGTCGGCGGCGGGCACGGCGTACAGGAAGCGCAGCTGCCGGGAGCGGAGGCGCCAGCACCCGTCGCCCTCCCGCCGGTAGGCGTCGGAGTACCGGAAGGCCAGCACCACCGGGATGCCGTCGATCGCCTGCTCGGCGTGCATCGACACCGTGCCGGTCGCCTCGCCGGGCGGGCCCCAGTCCAGCACGTGCGCGTGCGGCGAGTGCACCGTCGGCCCGGACACCGCCAGCCTCCGGGCCAGGTAGTCGACGACGGCGTCGCGTCCGGTGACCCGCTCGGCGATCCCGGCGAACACGGCGTCGGCGGTGAACAGCCGGCGCAGCGTCCCCCAGTCGCGGTCGTCGACGGCCAGGGCGTACCGCGCGGCCAGCTCGTGCACGGCGATGGTGTCCTCCACCCGGGCCAGCCGGGTGGCCGGGTCGGGGGCTCGGCCACCGCCGGCCTGGCCGGGAGCGGTCGGCGGGCGGCGCGGCCCGCGTCCCCGACCGCTCCCGGCGAGGTGCATCAGACGACCGTCTCGGCCTCGTAGGCGACCATCGAGGCGCCGGCCTGGGCGAAGTTGGCCATGTCCGCCTGGGCCTCCGCGCCCTGGGGCGAGCCGAGGTCGGCCAGCGCGTCGTCCTTCGACGGCCACTCCATGACCGCGGTCAGGAAGTACTCCGGCCGGGAGCCGTCGAGGGTCTCGCAGGGGCCCCAGGTGTAGGAGCTGACCCTCTCCAGGCGCTTCCCGAGCGGGGCGTGGGTGCCCCGGTAGTGCTCGAGGAACGCCTGGGGGTCCTCGGGGTGGTGGTAGTTGACGACGATCCGGTACATGCTGCTCTCCTCCTCGCGGGGCCTCGGCGCCCCGGCGTCCTGGGTCGCTGCCGCTCAGCCCCGGTAGGTGTCCCAGGTGGGGGAGCTCTCCGGGTAGTCGGCGGCCTCCGGGGCGGTGCGCGGCCAGCGCATCCGCTCCACCGAGCCGAAGCTGGTCGCCAGCTCGTCGGCGGGCACCGCGTACATGAAGGTGATCGACCGCCTGGCGAACAGCCACCGGCCGTCGACGCAGCGGTAGTCGTCCTCGTAGCGGAACGAGGCCAGCACCAGCGTCGACCGGGTGGCCAGCTCGGCGTGGCCGTGCGACCAGCCCGACGCCGTCCCGTCCCCGTGCAGCCGGACCACGCCCGGGTGGGGGGTGTGCAGCATCGTGCGGTAGGTGTCGAAGCTGGCCACGTAGGCGGCGCGGATCTCCTCGGCCCCGGTGGCGGCCACCCCGCGGCGCTCGAAGACGCCGTCGGAGGTGTACATCGCCACCACGCTGTCGACGTCGTGGTCGTCGACCGCGCGCGCGTAGAGGACGCCGAGGTCGGCGACGGCCTGCCGGTAGGCCTGCGCCCGCACCGCTCGGGCCAGGGCGGCGAGGTCACCCTCCGGCAGCCCGGCGACCGTGGTCAGGTCGGCGGTCACCGCCGGGAGGTCGAGCCGGGTCACGCCGTCACCCCCGCCGGGGCGGGGAGCGTGCGCAGCACCTCGAGCAGCCGCTCGGGGATGGCCGCCTTCCCGCCCTCCGGGGTCCGGCAGACGAAGGTCATCGACCCGTGGGTCACGACCTCGCCGTCCCGGGTGAAGTCGAAGCCCAGCGTGTAGGACGACGTCCCCACCCGGTCGAGGGTGATCTCGACGGTGAGCTCGTCGAAGACCCGCACCATCTGCTTGTAGGTGCAGTCGGAGTGCACGCCGACGGTGAGCACGCCGAGCGAGTCGACCAGCTCGCCGCTGCGCAGCCCGTGGGAGTACAGCCAGAGGGTCTGCGCGCGCTCCATCCAGGGGTAGTAGATGGCGAAGTAGGCGATGCCGACGGTGTCGCAGTCGCCGTAGGCGAGCTGGAACCGCAGGGGTTCGTAGGCCGCGGGTTCGTAGGTCACGGCAGCACCACCGTCGCGCTCCCCGAGATGACCGGCGCCGCCCCGTCACCCTCGCCGACCACCTCCACCACGAGGTCGCAGTCGGCCAGCCGGGCGCCGCCCTCCACGCGGACGGCGGTGACCGTGGCCCGCACCCGGAGGTGCTGGCCGGCCAGGACCGTGCCGAGGAAGCGCACCCGCAGCCGGCGCAGCCGGTCCGGCCCGCCGGCCCACGCGGTGACCGCGTTCATGGCGTAGCCCATGGTGAGCGGGCCCTGGTTGACCGGCCGGTCGCCCATGCCGAGGGCCTGCAGCGTCGCGACGTCCCAGTGGATCGGGGTGGGGTCGGCCAGCAGCGCGGCCATCGTCTTCATCTTCTCGGCGCTGACCGAGGGGACGTCGTAGGCGGGCAGCTCGGTGCCGGCCTCCACGGTCGCGGCCGCGGTCATGCACCCCTCCTCGGGAAGACGATCGAGTTCCAGCAGGTGGCCACGTGGCTCCCGTCCCCGGTGTCGGGCAGGTCCGTCTCGTGCAGGTCCGTGGGATGCGGGTCCACGGCGTGCAGGTCCATGGCGTAGCCGACGACGTCGAAGGCGCCGGTGCGCCGGCCGACCTTGCGCTCGGCGGAGACGATGCCGCCGCTGACCCGGTAGGTGGCGCCGACCCGGAGCGGGCGGTGCAGCGTGGTCTCGTGCTCGCCGAACACCGGGCCGTCGGCGGCGGTGGCGCCGAACCAGGCGAACAGCTCGTCCCAGGTGATGCCCATGGCGCCGGTGGCGGCCATCCAGGCGAACAGCGGGTGGGCGACCTGCTCGCCGGCCCCCGGCAGCAGCGACGGGGGCTCGGCGAGCACGGTGTCGGCCAGCAGCCAGGCCCGCCACGGGTGGACGGTGTAGGTGCCGCCGGGGAACCGGCGGCCCACCTGCTCCTGCAGCTCCGCCTCGGCGAAGGGCACTCAGACCCCCCGGTCGCGGTCGGCCCAGTAGGGCTGGCGCAGCTCGCGCTTGAGGATCTTGCCGGTCGGGGCCTTGGGCAGCTGCCCGACGAAGTCCACCGAGCGCGGCTTCTGGTAGCCGGCGAGGTGCTTCCTGGCCTCGTCGATGATCTCCTGCTCGGTGGCCGTCTGCCCCGGCTTGAGGACGACGACGGCCTTGACCGACTCGCCCCACTCGTCGTCCGGGACGCCGAAGACGGCGCACTCCAGCACGGCCGGGTGCTGGTTGATCGCCTCCTCGACCTGCACCGAGTAGATGTTCTCCCCGCCGGAGATGATCATGTCCTTGGCGCGGTCGACGATGAACACGTAGCGGTCCTCGTCCCAGGTGGCCATGTCGCCGGTCCACATCCAGCCGTCGCGGATGGTCTGCGCGGTCAGCTCCGGCTGGTTGAGGTAGCCGATCATGTTCTGCTCGCCGCGGACGATGATCTGCCCGGCGGTGCGCCCGTCGCGGGGCACGTCGCGGCCGAGCTCGTCGACGACGCGGATCTGGGCGGTGAAGCCCTCCCGGCCGCAGGAGCGCAGCCGCTCGGGGTGGTCGCCGTTCACCGCCCGGATGTGGTCCTCCTGCGACAGGAAGGTCATCCCGGCGCCCTCGGTCTGCCCGTAGCCCTGGATCATCGTGCAGGGGAAGTTGTCCATCGCCGCCCGGACGACCGAGGAGGGCATCGGACCACCGCCGTACTGGAAGTTGCGCAGGCTGGAGAGGTCGTAGCTCGCGAAGCCCGGCACGGCCATCATCCAGTTGATCATCGTGGTGATGCCGAGGAAGGCCGAGACCTTCTCCTCCTGGATGACCTCCAGGGCCTGCTGCGCCTCGAAGTTGACCAGCACCAGCGGGCAGCCGTGCCGGTTGTAGTTCATCGCCAGCACGGTGGGGATGTGGTACATCTGCCCGGTCAGCATGTAGACGTCGCTGGGCACGATCCGCTCGGCGACGGTCTGGGCCAGCATCATCGCCCCCGCGCTGCGGTGGGTGTGGACGGCGCCCTTGCTCTTCCCGGTGGTGCCGCCGGTGTAGAGGATGAAGAACGGGTCGTCGTCGAGCACGGAGGCGACCCAGACCGGCTCCTCGTCGCCGGCGGCCTCGACCATCCGGGTGAAGCTGCCGTCGCTCTTGTCGCCGAACTGCAGCCAGTTCGGGACGTCGACGTCGCGCTGCAGCTGCTCGACCGTCTCGGACCACTCGTCGGCGCTGATCACCGCCTTCGGCGCGGCGTCCCGGACGATGGTGGCCAGCTCCTCGCCGGCCAGCCGCCAGTTGAGCGGCTGGAGCACCAGACCGGCGCGGCCGGCGGCGTAGTACAGGGCCATGTACTCGGCGCAGTTGCGGGAGAGGACGGCGAAGCGGTCGCCCTTCTCCAGGCCCAGCCCGCGCAGGCCGTTGGCCGCCCGCCGCACCAGCTGGTCGAACTCGGCGTAGGTCATCCGGCGGCTGTTGGGGACGTCGACGATCGCCTCGGCGCGCGGGGTCAGCGCGGCCCACTTGGCCGGGATCAGGCCCTGGTTCACGGCGGCTCTCCTTCCGGGTGGCGCGGTCAGTACGGGAGGTCGAGCTCGATGTGCCGCTTGGTGAACCGCCACGCGCCGTCGGCCTCGCGGACCAGCTCGTCCTCGTAGCGCGCGGTCGACAGCAGGGTCGCCGTGCCGTCCTTGACGGAGATGAGCGTGAGGTAGGAGCTGACCACGGCGCTGTCGTCGGTCTCCTTGCGCAGGACGACGTTGGTGGTGACGTGCCGGCGCTGGTCGGTCTGGCCGGCCAGGCTGTCGGTCATCAGCTTCATGACCGCCTCCTTGCCCTCGAACGGGCCGATGAGGTCGCCGCCGGCGATCCGCATGCTCAGCACCGCACCCTCCGCGAAGGTGTCGGCCATCTCGGTCATGTCGTTCTCGTCGTAGGCGATGGAGTAGCGGTTGAGCACGTTCTCGATGGCACCGCGAGCGGACATGGCGAGCTCTCCTCGTTCGGCCGACGGCCTCGTCGGCATGTCTGTGACCGGGCTTACCCTATGCATGTTTCGCCTGGTTGAGAAGCCCTTGGTGGACGGGTGGGGTCAGGCGGACGCGGGGGTGTCGAACTCCACCAGCAGGCGCTCCACGCTGCGGGTGTAGAGACCGACCTCCCGGGGCGTGAAGCCCTCCTGGTAGCGCAGGTCCGGCAGTCGGTCGAGCACCAGGTCCAGCGCGACGGTCATCTCCTCGCGCGCGAGCAGGGAGCCCACGCAGAAGTGCCGGCCGAGGATGAACTGCACGTGGTTGGCAGCCCCGCTGAAGGCCTTGGCCACGTCGAGGTCGGGACGGTGGATGTCGAAGACGTCCGGGTCGGCGAAGTGCCGCTCGTCGCGGTTGGCGGCGGCGAGCATCATGATGCAGGTCGAGCCGGCGGGGATCGTGGTGTCCTCGACCCGGACGTCCTCCTCGGTCTGGCGCATGATCATGTGCACCGGGCCGGAGAAGCGCAGGGTCTCGGCGATGACGGCGTCGGCGAGCGACCGGTCGGCGCGGACGGCGGCCATCTGCTCGGGGTGGTCGAGCAGGTTGCGCACCATGCTGGCGATCGCCTTGTCGGTCGTCTCGCCGCCGGCGACCAGCAGCAGGCTGACGAACGCCTTGATCTCCTCGTCGGACATCCGCTGGCCGTCGACCTCGGCCCGGCACAGCCGGGAGAGCAGGTCGTCGCCGCCGCCGGAACGGCGCTCGCGGATGATCGGCATCATGTAGTCCCGCAGCTCCTCGCGGGTCTGGTCCGCCTGGGCCGTGATCGCCGGGTCACCGGCCAGGTTGTTCAGGTGGGCCATGATCGAGTGGTACCAGCGGTGGAAGCGCTCGTGGTCGCTCTTGGGCAGGCCCAGCATGTCGACCATCACGTTGATCGGGAACCAGGTGGTGAACTCGGCGACCAGGTCGGCCCTCCCGCGGCCCGCCCCGCGGTCGAGCAGGCCGTCGGCCAGGTCGGCCGCGGCGCGCTCGACCGTCCGGCCGACGAGCTCGGCCGCGTTGTGCGTGATGACCGGCAGGAAGGCCTCCAGGCCCTTGCCGCGGAAGAACGGGTTGAGCAGGGCGCGGTGGGTGGCGTGCTCCCGGCCCTCCATCTGCAGGATGGTCCGGCCGTGGATGGGCTCGAGCTGCCAGTCGTAGTTGCGGCTGGAGAAGGCCGGGCTGCGGAAGGCCGACGCGCAGTCGGCGTACCGGCTGATCAGCCAGCTCTGCGTCGCCTCGTGGTAGAGGGCCGGGTAGTGGTCGCGGAGCACCCGGTGCGCGGGGTACGGGTCGGCGATGAACTCCGGGGACAGGATGTCCGGCGCCTGCGGGGCCACGGTCGAGGTCATGGGGTGGTCTCCCTGGGTTCGGCGGCACTGCCGTAAAACAGGTTCACCATATGGAGGGTGTGGCCCGGCTCACAAGCCCCGCCGGTGGACGGCGCCGCACGGGCGCCGCCGTCCACCGGCGGGTCACTTCACGAACGCGCCGGCGTCCACCGGGAAGGTCACGCCCGTGACGTAGCGGGCCTCGTCACTGGCCAGGAACAGCACGGCGTTGCTGATGTCCACCGGCTCGATCCAGGGCACCGGCAGGGTGTTCAGCGACAGGAACCCCGGCATCGCCTTCTCCTGGCTGGGCTCGGGGTCGCCGGGGGAGAACATCGCCCAGGTGCCCGGGTTCTGGATCATCAGCGTGTCCACGTTGGTCGGGTGGATCGTGTTGACCCGGATCGAGTGCGGCCCCAGCTCGTTGGCCAGCGTGCGCATCAGCCCGACGATGCCGTGCTTGCAGGCGACGTAGTGGGCGACGTTCTGGATGCCCTTGAGGCCGCCGATCGAGCTGGTGAACACGATCGACCCGCCCCGGCCGGCCTCGATCATCGCGGGGATGGCGACCTTGGCGGTGTGGAAGACCCCGGTGAGGTTGACGTCGATCATGTCCTTCCACTGCTCGCCGGTGAGCTCCCACGCCTTCCCGTACGTGGCGATGCCGGCGTTGGCGACGACGGTGTCGACCCGGCCGAGCTCGGCCAGACCGGCGTCGAAGGCGGCCTGGAGGGCGCCGAGGTCGCGGACGTCGGCCTTGCGGGCGACGATCCGCCGGTCGAGGGCCTCCACCGCCGCCACCGTCTCGGCCAGCTCGTCCTCGGTGGCCAGCGGGTAGTACGGCGTGACGGTGCCGATGTCCTCGCAGATGTCGACGGCGATGATGTCGGCGCCCTCCTGGGCCAGCCGGACCGCGTGGCTGCGGCCCTGACCGCGGGCCGCGCCGGTGATGAAGGCGACCTTGCCCTCCATGCGCCCTGCCATGGACCTGCTCCTCTCGTCGGGGGGGGGGTGCTCGGCTGCGCGTGCCGGCCGTGGCGGTGGCAGCTGCGGGCGGTGTCTGCGGGCGCTGTCAGCTGCGGGCGCTGGCGGCGGACACGCCGGCGGGGACGGCGCCCGGCGGCAGCCGGCGCTCGCCCGGTGTGAAGGTGGCGGGGATCCGCTGCCACCCCTTGTTCACGCCCTGCCGCGGGTAGCGCTTGAGCCCGGCCATGTCGACCGCGTAGTCGGGCATGCGCTCCAGGACCTGCTTGAGCATCTCCTTGGCCATCCGCTTGCCGAAGTGCGAGCCCGCGCAGCGGTGCACGCCGACGCCGAAGGCGAGGTGCCGGTTCGGCCAGCGGTGGATGTCGATCTCGTCGGGGTTCTCGAACTGCTGCTCGTCCCGGTTGGCCGACGACCACGCCAGCAGCGCCCGGTCACCGACGCTCATCGGGCAGCCGTGGAACTCGGTCTCCTTGAGCACGGTGCGGGCCAGCGCCTGGGTGGGGGAGAAGAAGCGCAGGAACTCCTCGATCGCCCGGTCCAGCAGCGAGGGGTCGTCGATGAGCTCCCGGCGGACGTCGGGGTGCTCGTAGAGCCAGACGAGGGCCTGGCTGACCAGCGAGGCCGTCGTCCCGACGCCGCCGCTGACCAGCAGCTCGACGATCGAGAAGACCTCCTCCTCGGTGATCGGCCGGCCGTCGACCTCCTGCTGCACCAGGTAGCTGATGACGTCGTCGCGGGGCTCCGCGGCGCGGGCGGCGATCGTCTGCCGCATCTGCTCCGAGCACCACGGCAGGTCGACCTCGACCGCATGCTTGTAGACCGGGCTGTCGGTCGGCTCGGCCAGCGTGGCCTGGTGGGAGCGGGCGTAGACCTGCCAGTGCGCCACGTCCAGCCCGAGCCAGTCGATCGTGCAGATCGCGGGAACGCCGATGACCTGGGCGAGGTCGGCCTCGCCGGACTCGATGAGCTCGTCGATGAACCAGGTGGTCCACTTGACGATCATGTCCTCGATCTTCGCCACGGCCGCGGGGGAGGCGATCGGGTTGATGACCTTGCGGAACGAGCGGAACTCCGGCGGGTCCAGCTCGATCGGGATGTGCTTGTGCATCGGCGTCTTCGGGATGACGACCGACAGCCCGGGGCCGCCGTACTGGTCGAGGCGCTGGGAGGAGAAGACGTCGTCGTCGCGGGCGGCCTCGAACACCGACTCGTAGTCGGTCAGCACCCAGAAACCGCCGTAGGACTCCGACCACGCGACAGGATGGGTCTGCCGCAGCGCGCGGTAGCTGCCGACCGTGTCGTCGGCGTGCTCCTGCGAGTGGTGGTCGAAGTGGACGACGGGACACCGACCGCGGGCCTTCATGTGGTCTCCGTCTCTGTTCTCCGTCACAGTGTGATAATGCTTATCCTGGTTTTGCTCTGTCAACAGGGTGGGGCGGTGTCGCCCGCACCCGGAGGGGAACGACCATGCACGTCTCTGTCGACCTGGGTGTCTGCCAGGGCCACGGCGTCTGCCACATGAGCGCCCCGGACGTGTTCGAGCTCGACGAGAGCGACGGCCACGCCATCGTCATGGTGGACCCCGTCCCCGTCGAGCTGGAAGGGGACGCCCAGCTCGCCGCCGACAGCTGCCCCGAGCGGGCGATCACGGTCTCCTGAACGGGCGCCCTGACATGCGCATCGTCGTCGTCGGGGCCTCGCTGGCCGGGGTCCGGACGGTCCAGGGGCTGCGCCGCCGCGGCAGCGACGCCGACGTCGTGCTCGTGGCCGGCGAGCCCGGCGCCGCGGACGGCGTCGCGGTCGACCGGCCACCGCTGTCCAAGGCCTTCCTCGCCTCGCCGGACGCCGGGGCGGCGCCGCTGACCTCGCGGCAGGAGCTCGGGGCGCTGGGCGTCGAGCTGGTCCCCGGCCGCGCCGTGGACCTCGACCTCGGCGCCCGGCGGGTGGGCCTGCACGGCGGCGAGAGCGTGGCCTTCGACCGGCTGGTGGTCGCCACGGGCTCCTCGCCGCGCACCGTCCCGGGCCTGGAGCCGGTGCCCGGGGTGTTCGCCCTGCGCACCGCGGCGGACGCCGCCGCGATCCGGGCGGCCTGCAGCGAGGGCGCCCGGGTGGTCGTGGTCGGCGGCGGCTTCATCGGCGCCGAGGTCGCGTGGACGCTGCGGCAGCTGGGTCGACCGGTCGCGCTGGTGGAGCCGCTGCCCTCCCTGATGATCCGCGGCCTGGGCCCCGAGCTGGGCGCGGCCATGACCCGCCGGCACGCCGCGGCAGGGGTCGATCTGCACCTCGGGGCCTCGGTGGCCGGCCTCGAGGGCCGGGACCGGGTGGAGGGGGTGCGGCTCACCGACGGCACGCGGCTGCCGGCCGACGTCGTCGTCCTCGGGGTGGGCACCGTGCCGGAGACCGCCTGGCTGGCCGGGGCCGGCCTCGACCTGCGCGACGGGGTGGTCTGCGACGAGCACCTGGCCGCCGTCGGTGTCGAGGGCGTCCACGCGGTGGGCGACGTCGCCCGGTGGCACCACCCGCGCTACGGCGAGGACGTGCGGGTCGAGCACTGGACCAACGCGGTCGAGACGGCCGCCGTCGTGGCCGCGAACCTGGCCGGCGAGCCGGCCGTGCACGACGCGCTGCCCTACGTCTGGACCGACCAGCTCGGCGGCCGGCTGCAGGTCTTCGGCCGGGTGCGCCCCGGGGACGAGGTGCAGGTGGTCTCCGGCGACCTCGGCGGCTCGTTCGTCGCCGTCACCGGCGGGGAGGGCCGGCTGCGCGGCGTCGTCGGCCTGGGCGCGGTCAAGGCGCTGATGCCCTTCCGCAGGCTGCTGCTCGCAGGTGCCGGGTGGGACGAGGCGCTGGCCGCGGCCTGAACCCGGGTCAGCCCCGTCCGGCCCCGGCCGGGGTCGCGGGGGCTCCGGCCGGGGCCGGGGGGACGCGGCGCTGGACGACCGCGTAGGCGACGACCGACAGGGCCATCGCGCCCGCGGTGACCGCCCACGGCACGTCGTACCCGCCCGTGGCGTCGGCGAGCGCGCCGAAGGCCAGCGGGGAGACCAGCGCGCCGAGGTAGTAGCCGCACGACATCACCGCCGTCGCCCGGCCCACCGCGTGCGGTGCCCGGTCGACGGCGACCGCGTGCGCGAACCCGGCGCCGACCATCGCGCCGAGCAGCCCGGCGACCGCGCCGAGCGCGACCACGACCAGGCCGACGTGGGTCCCCGTCCAGAGCAGCAGCGTGCCGGCCAGGCTGACCGCGCCGATGCCGGCGGCGGTCGCCGCCCGGCGCCGGGGCCCGCTGCGGTCGCTGCGGCGGGCGACCAGCACCATCGCCGCGGCACCGGTGCCGGTGCCGGCCGCCGACACCAGGCCCGCCGTGGCCGGGTCGACGCCGCCGTCCACCAGGCTCAGCACCAGCCAGGCCGTGAGCGGGTTGGTGCCGATCACGTAGCAGGTGGAGGCGAGCGCCACCCACCCGAAGCCGCGCGGGAGGCGCGCCGCGCCGCCGCCGGTCCCCGCGGGCGCCGGGCGGCGGGAGGGCAGCCAGAGCAGGGCCAGGGCCGCGTTCACGGCGGCCAGCCCCGCCAGCACGAGGCAGACGCCCCGCCAGCCCATGACCCCCGCGGCGGGCAGCCCGACCAGCGCCATGACGGTCGCCGCGGCGGGGATGCCGGCGGTCTTGACGGCGACCGCGGTGCCGACCTGGTCGGGCCGGGACACGGTGGTCACCGCGACGCTGGTGCCCGCGTTGGCGAAGGCGTAGGCGCACCCGGTGACCACGCTGGCGGCCAGGAGGGTGCCCACCGCGCCCGCGGCGGCGGTGGCCGCGAGGCCCAGGGCGACCAGCGCCTGGTTGCCGGCCACCCACCAGCGCGCCCCGAGCCGGTCGACCAGCCGGGCGCCCAGCAGCGAGGTCACCCCGGTCGCGCCGTAGAAGAGGCCGGTGACCAGGCCCAGCTGGGCGCCGGTGAGGCCGAGGTCGGCGCGCAGGGCCGGCCCGAGGTAGCCCGCGAGGAGGAACGGGGACGCGCCCAGGCCCATGGCGAGGGTGCTCACCCCCAGGACGGCGGAGCGGGCCGGAGCCTCGCGGGTTCCCCTCATCGGTGCTAATGCTTATCCTAGTTTGACCCGCCGGGGAACCCACCGTCCCCGGTGCCCCTCGCACCCCGGAGGCGCGATGTCCAGCCCCGCGATGTCCAGCCCCGCGATGACCAGCACCGCCGGGGCGGGCGCCGACGCCCGTCCGGCGCAGCCGCGCTCGCGCGTGGTGATCCGCTTCGCCGGCGACTCCGGCGACGGCATGCAGCTGACGGGGGACCGGTTCACCGCGGAGGCCGCGGCCTTCGGCAACGACCTCGCGACGCTGCCGAACTTCCCCGCCGAGATCCGGGCGCCGCACGGCACGCTGGCCGGGGTCTCCAGCTTCCAGCTGCACTTCGCCGACCACGACATCCTCACGCCCGGGGACCGCCCCGACGTGCTGGTGGCGATGAACCCGGCGGCGCTCAGGGCCAACGTCGGGGAACTCCCGGCCGGCGGCGTGCTGATCGTCGACACCGACGAGTTCACCCGCCGCAATCTGGCGAAGGTCGGCTACGCCGCCGACCCCCTCGAGGACGGCTCCCTGGCGCCGTACACGGTGCACCGGGTGGCGATGACCTCGCTGACCACGGCGGCCCTCGCCGAGCTCGGGGTGGGCAAGAAGGACGCCGAGCGCGCCAAGAACATGTTCGCCCTCGGCCTGCTGTCGTGGATGTACTCGCGCCCGACCGGGGGCACCGAGGCGTGGCTGCGCGCGAAGTTCGCCCGGCGCCCGGAGATCGCCGAGGCCAACGTGGTCGCCTTCCGCACCGGGCACGCCTACGGGGAGACCACCGAGGCGTTCGCCGTCCCCTACGAGGTGGCGCCGGCGGTCCTGCCGGACGGCACCTACCGGCAGGTCACCGGGAACCTGGCGCTGGCCTACGGCCTGGTCGCCGCCGGGGTGCGCTCCGGCCTGCCGGTCTTCCTCGGCAGCTACCCGATCACCCCGGCGTCGGACGTCCTGCACGAGCTGTCCCGGCTCAAGCGGTTCGGCGTGACCACCTTCCAGGCCGAGGACGAGATCGCCGCGGTCGGCGCGGCCCTCGGCGCGGCCTACGGCGGGGCGCTGGGGGTGACCTCGACCTCCGGCCCCGGCGTGGCGCTCAAGAGCGAGGCCGTCGGGCTCGCGGTCATGACCGAGCTGCCGCTGGTCGTCGTCGACGTGCAGCGGGGCGGTCCCTCGACGGGGCTGCCGACCAAGACCGAGCAGGCCGACCTGCTGCAGGTGCTGTTCGGCCGCAACGGCGAGTCCCCGGTACCGGTGGTCGCGCCGCGCTCACCGGCCGACGCCTTCGACGCGGCGCTGGAGGCCGCCCGCATCGCGCTGGCCTACCGGACGCCGGTGTTCGTGCTCTCCGACGGGGCGATCGCCAACGGCTCGGAGCCCTGGCGGCTGCCCGAGGTCGAGGAGCTGCCCGACCTCACCGTGCAGTTCGCCACCGGGCCGAACGGGCCCGACGGGGAGTTCCTGCCCTACCTGCGCGACCCCGGGACCCTCGCCCGGCCGTGGGCGGTGCCGGGCACCCCGGGGCTGACCCACCGGATCGGCGGGCTGGAGAAGGCCGACCGGACCGGCGACATCTCCTACGACCCGGCCAACCACGAGTTCATGGTCCGGGTCCGGCAGGCCAAGGTCGACGGCATCGCCGTCCCGGACCTCGAGGTGGAGGACCCGACCGGGGACGCCGACGTCCTCGTGCTGGGCTGGGGGTCGACCTACGGCCCGATCGGCGCGGCCGTGCGGCGGCTGCGCACGGCCGGTCACCGGGTGGCCCGGGCCCACCTGCGCCACCTCAACCCGCTGCCGGCGAACACCGGGGCGGTGCTGCGCTCGTACCGCTGCGTGGTGGTGCCCGAGATGAACCTCGGCCAGCTGGCGCTCCTGCTGCAGGGCCGCTTCGCGGCGCCTGTGGAGTCGGTGACCAAGGTCGCCGGGCTGCCCTTCGGCGCCGCCGAGCTGGCCGAGCGCCTCACCCCGTACGTCCGGAAGGAGCAGGTGACCGCGTGAGCACCGACCTCGGCATGCCGACCGTCGGCGGGCTGGACCTCGTCCCGCCCGCCGACGCCCCGCAGAAGGCCAAGGACTACACCAGCGACCAGGAGGTGCGCTGGTGCCCCGGCTGCGGGGACTACGCCGTGCTGGCCGCCGTCCGCTCGTTCCTCCCCGCCCTGTCGATCCGGCGGGAGAACGCGGTGTTCATCTCGGGGATCGGCTGCTCGTCGCGGTTCCCGTACTACCTCGACACCTACGGGATGCACTCGATCCACGGCCGGGCCCCGGCGATCGCCACCGGTCTGGCCACCTCCCGCCCGGACCTGTCGGTGTTCGTGGTCACCGGCGACGGCGACGCGCTCTCCATCGGCGGCAACCACCTGGTGCACGCCCTGCGCCGGAACGTCAACATGACCATCCTGCTGTTCGACAACCGGATCTACGGCCTGACCAAGGGCCAGTACTCGCCGACCAGCGAGGCGGGGAAGGTCACCAAGTCCACCCCCGACGGCTCGGTGGACGCGCCGTTCAACCCGCTGGCCCTGGCCCTGGGCGCCGACGCGACCTTCGTCGCGCGGGCGATGGACTCCGACCGGAAGGGGCTCACCGAGGTGCTCGAGGCGGCGGCCCGGCACCGCGGCGCCTCGCTGGTGCACATCTACCAGGACTGCCCGATCTTCAACGACGGCTCGTTCGACGTGCTGCGTCGCCCGGACGACGCGGAGTCGCGGGTGATCGGCGTGCGGCACGGCGAACCGATCACCTTCGGCACCGACGGCCGGTGGGCCGTCGTCCGCCGCGGCTTCGGCCTCGCCGTCGCGCCGACCGCCGAGGTGGCGCCGGAGGACGTCGTCGTGCACGACGCCACCGACCCCGAGCTGGCCTACGCCCTCGCCCGGCTGTCGGACCAGGACCTCGCGCACGTGGTGTTCGGCGTGCTGCGCCAGGTCGCCCGGCCCACCTACGACGACCTCGCCCGCGCGCAGGTCCGCGCCGCCGTCGAGGCCGGGGGTGCGGACCTGCGCGCCCTGGTGCACGGCGCCGACACCTGGACCGTCCGGGACGGCGCGGTGACCACCGGGGCCCGGCCGTGAGCGGGCTGCAGCTCCAGCCGGCGCCGTCGTCGGAGGCGGCGGAGCGGGTGCGGGCGGAGGTGCGGGAGTTCCTGGCGGCCGAGCGGGAGGCCGGCACCTTCGCCACGCACGTGGACACCTGGTTGTCGGGGGTGGACCCGGTGTTCTCCCGGAAGTTGGGGGAGCGGGGCTGGCTGGGGATGACCTGGCCGAAGGCCTACGGCGGGCACGAGCGGTCGGCGATGGAGCGCTACGCGGTGACCGAGGAGCTGCTGGCCGCCGGGGCGCCGGTGGCGGCGCACTGGATCGCCGATCGGCAGTCCGGGCCCAACCTGCTGCGCTATGGCACCGAGGCGCAGCGGGCGGCGATCCTGCCGCGGATCGCGGCGGGGGAGTGCTTCTTCGTGATCGGCATGTCCGAGCCGGATTCGGGCTCGGACCTGGCCAGCATCCGCACCAGGGCGGTCCGCACCGGGAGCGGGGACTGGGTGGTCAACGGGGCGAAGGTGTGGACGTCGAACGCCCACCACTCGCACTACGCGATCGTGCTGGTGCGCACCTCGCCGCCGGGGGAGGGGCCGCGGGGCCGGCACCGGGGGCTCTCGCAGCTGCTGGTGGACCTCTCGAGCCCGGGCATCGCGGTCAACCCGATCCGGATCCTCGACGGCGGGCACCACTTCAACGAGGTGGTCTTCGACGAGGTGCTGGTGCCCGGGGAGATGCTGCTGGGCACCGAGGGCGCCGGCTGGCAGCAGGTGACCGCGGAGCTGGCCTTCGAGCGCAGTGGGCCGGAGCGGTTCCTGTCGACCTATCCGCTGCTCGCGGAGTTCGCCCGGCGGACCGCCGAGGCCGGGGACGGCGCGGCGCTGGCGGCCCTGGGCCGGTTGAGCGCGCGGTTGCTGGCGTTGCGGCAGCTGTCGCTGCGGATCGCCGCGGCGCTGGACCGCGGGGAGCTGCCCGACGTGCCGGCGGCGCTGGTCAAGGACGCCGGCACCACGTTCGAGGCCGACGTGGTCGCCGAGATCCGGGCGGTGGTCGACGTGCCGGCGTCGCTGGATTCGCCGGATCCGCTGGGGCGGGCGCTGGCCGAGGCGCAGCTGCACGCGCCCGGGTACACGCTGCGGGGCGGGACGAACGAGATCCTCAAGGGGATCGTGGCGCGCGGGCTGGGCCTGCGGTGAGCGGGGCTGCGGTGAGCACGGCGGGCGGTGACCGGGACCTGGTGGTGGCCACGGTGCGCGACATCCTGGGCGGGCACGAGCCGCTGCTGCTCGACGCCGAGCGGGCGTGGGACGCCGGGCTGTGGGCCGAGCTGGCCGCGGCGGGGTTGACCGGGGTGGGCGTGCCGGAGGAGGCCGGGGGGTCGGGCGGGGAGATCGCCGATGCGGTGGCGATCGTCGCGGCCCTGGCCGCCGGGGCCGGTGCGGTGCCGGTGGCCGAGGGGCTGCTGGTGGCCGCTCCGGCGCTGCTGGCCGCCGGGCTGGGCGTGCCCGATCCGGCCGAGCCGCTGACGGTGGCGCTCGGCGGGGTGGTGCACGCCGAGCCGGTCGACGACGGCGACGGGCCGGGCCGCTGGCGGTTGACCGGTACCGCCGCCGAGGTGCCCTGGGCCGGGGTGGCCCGGCACGTGGCGGTGCTGGCCGCCGCGCCGGCCGGCATCGAGGGCGAGGTGCTGGCCCTGGTCGACACCGCCGGGCTGGCCAGCAGCGCGGCGCGCAACCTGGCCGGGGAGCCGCGCGGCTCGCTGGTGCTGGGCGGGACGCCGGCGGCCGCGGCGCTGCTGTCCCCGGCGGCCGCGGCGGGGGTGCGGGCGCGGCTGGCGCTGGCCCGGGCGGTGCAG
>NZ_JBJGYK010000043.1:0-35786 GCF_054049955.1 Geodermatophilus sp. SYSU D00758 | reverse complement strand
TCCTGCAGAACTCAGTCTGGCTGTGACCTCCAGCTAGCAGCCGTGGCAGTGATCCGGTGGGGACCCGGGGTGCGCCAGCGACCTTCTCAGTCAGTCACCGGCCCGTCCAGGGTCCTCCAGTGAGCAGGCCGCGCGCCCGCGCCCGGGTGCGCCCGCCGGTCCCGGGCGGAGCGTCCCGGCTGGGTCAGCCCTGCCCGTCCCGGCGGTCCGGGTCGTCCCCATCCCGTGCCGGGTCGCCGGGAGCGGCGTCGCCCGGTGCGGCACCGCCGGTGTCGCCGGGGGCGGCGTCGGTGCGGGCGTCGTCCCCGCCCTTCGGCTGCTCCCCGGTCTCGGCGGTGAGCGCCTGCAGCTCGTCGTCCAGACCCTGGCGGGCCACGAAGTCCAGCGGCTCGTCGAGGTCCTCGGAGGTGGGCAGCAGGTCGGGGTGCGACCACAGCCGGTCGCGCGCCTCGCTGCCGTGCTGCTGGGCCATGGCACCCCACACCGTCGCGGCGTCCCGCAGCCGCCGGGGCCGCAGCTGGAGGCCGACGAGGGTGGCGAAGGTCTGCTCGGCCGGGCCGCCCGAGGCCCGGCGGCGCCGCATCGTCTCGGCCAGCGCGCCGTGGCCCGGCAGGCGGTCGGCGGCGGCCGCGGCGACCACCGCGTCCACCCAGCCCTCGACCAGCGCCAGGAGGGTCTCCAGCCGGCGCAGCGCCATCTGCTGCTCCGGCGTCTCCTCCGGCTCCAGCACGCCGCTGCCGAGCAGCGCCTGGATGCTCTCGGGGTTGGTCGGGTCGATGCCGCCCATGGACCCCATCGCCTCGGAGAGGCCCCGCTCGATCGCCTCCCGGTCGATGGTGATGCCGCGGGCGTAGGCGTGCACGGCGTCGGCCAGCTGCTGACGCAGCCACGGCACGTGGGCGAAGAGGCGCAGCGACGCGGCCTCGCGCAGCGCGAGGAACAGCCGCACCTCGTCGGCGGGCCGGTCGAGGCCCGCCGCGAACTCGGCGACGTTCTGCGGCACCAGGACGCCGGTGCCCTCGGGGGCCAGCGGCAGCCCGATCTCGGTCCCGGTGAGGACCTCACCCGAGAGCCGGCCGAGGGCCTGGCCGATCTGGGCGCCGAACATGAGCCCGCCGATGCGTCCCATGATCCCGGCGAGCGGGCCGGCCATGGCCGCGGCCTCGGCCGGCAGGGCGCTGGTCATCGCGCCGGTCACCCGCTCGGCGAGGGGGTCGATGAGCCGACCCCACTCCGGCAGGGTCTGCTCGAGCCACTCCACCCGCGACCAGGCCACGGCGCGGTCGACCCCGGAGGGCAGGTCGGTGACCTGGTCCAGCCACAGGTCGGCCAGCCGCAGCGCCTCGGTGGCGGCGCCCCGCTCGGCGTCGGACGACGGCTGGGAGCCCGTGGCCAGGGTGCTGATCGCCCCCTGGCGGGCGAGGTCCCAGTTGACCGGGCCGCCGGACCAGTTCATCAGCTTCTGCAGCTCGGCGAACAGCGGCATCTTGCCGAGCAGCTCCTCCGGCGTGCCGGCACCGGGGCCGCCGCCGAAGAGCGCCCCGAAGCCGAACGGGTCGTTGCCCCCGGAGCCCGGCTGGTCGCCGCGCTCGGGATCGCGGTCGGGCATGCCGAAGCCGAAGGGCAGGTCGCTCATGCCCCCACGGTAGACGCGTGATCTCCCGGTGGAGGGCCCGTCCGCCCTGAGCGGACGGCGGACGGCGCCCCGTCCGGGGGGCTCGCGCCGGGCGTGCGCGGCGTGGGGGCGAGGTGGTCTGGTCGGCCCTCGTGCAGGGTCCCGCCGCGAGCCTGCGAGCGGTGGGGGGCACGAGGGTCCTTTCTCTAAGCTGGCCGGTCGTGACCCGTCGGATCGCCGTCCTCAGCGTCGGTGTGGTGCTGCTGGTGGTGTTCGGCGTGCTCGGCGCGGCGGTGCCGGTGCCCTACGTGGCCCAGGTGCCCGGGCCCACCTTCGACACGCTTGGCGAGGTCGAGGGGGAGCCGGTCATCGGCGTCGACGGTCGCGACCGCAACGAGGTGTCCGGAGAGCTGACCCTGACCACGGTGGGGGTCAGCCGGGCCGGGCTGAGCCTGGTGGAGGCGGTGCAGGGCTGGTTCGACGACGAGGTCAGCGTCGTCCCGGAGGAGACGGTGTACCCCTCCGACCGGACGGAGGAGGAGACCCGGCAGGCCAACCGCCAGGCGTTCCTCACCTCGGAGGAGGCGGCCGAGGCCGCCGCGCTGGGCGAGCTGGGCTACCCGACGAAGGTCGTCGTCCGGGGGCTGGGTGAGGACTCGCCGTCCGAGGGTGTCCTCGAGGAGGGGGACGCGATCGAGAGCGTCGACGGGCAGCCGACCCCCGACCTGGCCACCCTCGACGAGGTGCTCGCCGGTATCCCGGGCGGCACGGAGGTCCCCGTCACCCACACCCGGCTCGGCGAGTCGACGACCGCGACGGTGACCACCCGGGCGGCCGAGGACGGCGCCGGTTCGCGGCTCGGCGTGCTGGTCCGCGAGCAGCCGCACGCGCCGTTCGACGTCGACATCCAGGTGGAGGACGTCGGTGGTCCCTCCGCGGGGCTGATGCTGACCCTCGGGATCCTCGAACTCGTCGGCGACGAGGACCTCACCGGCGGCGCCTCGATCGCCGGGACGGGGACCATCACCCCCGACGGGACGGTCGGGCCGATCGGCGGCGTCCAGCTGAAGATGGTCGCCGCCGCCGGGATCGGGGCCGAGCTGTTCCTCGTCCCGGCGGACAACTGCGCCGAGGCCCTGGCCGCCCCCCAGCCGGGGCTGACCACCGCGCGGGTGGCGACGCTGGGCGACGCCCTGCAGGCCCTGGAGGACTTCCGGGCCGGGCGGACGCCGGAGTCGTGCTGACCGGCGGGCAGGGCCACCGGGGGAGCGGCCACCGGGGGAGCGGCCACCAGGGGAGCGCGCCCCGGAGGGTGAGCCCCGATCGCCCGGATCCTGGGGGATGCTGGCCGCCGGAGCCGGTACGGGAACCCGCAGCGCTCCCGTCCGTTGGATTCGGATGATCGGGCGAAGTCGGAACGGCTCGTCTCGTAAGTCCACGGGCCCCTCGGGGCCCAGCTCCGTGGCTGCCCGCCACGACCGCATCACCTGAAGGAGTCCGCTCGTGGCCATGCGGCCCCCCGTGTCGGTGCCGGCACTGTCCCGGCGCGCCAAGGTGGTCATCGGGGCCATCGCCGTGCTGCTGGTCCTGTTCACGGCCATCGGGACCCTCACCAACGTCTACGTCGACTACCTGTGGTTCGACGAGACCGGGTACACCGAGGTCTTCTGGACCGAGCTGCAGACCCGCGCGCTGCTGTTCGCCGTCGCGGGCATCGCCACCGGCGGGCTCACCGCCCTGGCGATCTACCTCGCGTACCGCTTCCGACCCACGTTCCGGCCCATGTCGCTGGAGCAGCAGAACCTCGAGCGCTACCGCCAGTCGCTCGAGCCGCGGCGCACCCTCGTGCTCACCGCCGTGGCCGTGGTGCTCGGCCTCTTCGCCGGCTTCACCGCGCAGGGGAACTGGGAGACGTGGCTGGAGTTCCGCCACGCCACGCCGTTCGGTCAGACCGATCCGCAGTTCGGCCTCGACCTGTCGTTCTTCGTCTTCGAGTACCCCTTCTACCGGCTGCTGCTCGGCTTCGGCTTCGCCATCGTGCTGCTGTCGCTCATCGGCTCGCTGCTGACGCACTACGTCTTCGGCGGGCTGCGGCTGCAGACGCCCGGGCAGAAGCTGACCGGCGCGGCGATGGTCCAGCTGTCGGTGCTGCTGGGCCTGTTCGTCGCCCTCAAGGCGGTGGCCTACTGGTTCGACCGGTACGCCCTGGTCTTCTCCGACCGCGGTGAGCTGTTCACCGGTGCCAGCTACACCGACGTCAACGCCCTCCTGCCGGCCAAGACGATCCTCGTCTTCGCCGCGGCGGTCTGCGCGATCGCGTTCTTCGCCAACATCGTCGTCCGCAACTTCCGGCTGCCGGCGGCCGCCCTGGTGCTGCTCCTGCTGTCCAGCCTGGTGATCGGCGTGGCGTACCCGGCGATCGTCCAGCAGTTCGTCGTCCGGCCCAGCGCCGACCAGCGGGAGTCGGAGTACATCGAGCGGGCCATCGCCTCGACGCGGGACGCCTACGACCTCACCGACGTGGAGTACGTCGACTACGCCCAGCAGAACACCGGGGACGAGGTGGACACGGAGGCGGTGCTCGCCGAGCTGCGCAACGACACCGAGACCATCCCCAACGCCCGGCTGCTGGACCCCAACGTCCTGTCCGACACGTTCACGGCGCGCCAGCAGATCCGCAACGTGTACGGCTTCCCGGAGAAGCTGGACATCGACCGGTACACGGTCGACGGGGAGACCCAGGACTACGTCGTCGCGGTCCGCGAGCTCAACAGCGACGCGCTCAGCGAGAACCAGCAGACCTGGATCAACCGGCACACGGTGTTCACCCACGGCAACGGGTTCGTGGCGGCGCCGGCCAACCAGGTGGTCGCCGGCCAGGAGGGCGGCGAGCCGAACTTCACCACCCGGGACCTGCCGGTCCGGGGCGACATCGAGGTCGAGCAGCCGCGGATCTACTACGGCGAGCTGATCGAGGACTACTCGGTCGTCGGTGCGCCCGAGGGCGCCGAGCCCCGCGAGTTCGACCTGCCGGAGGGCAGCGACGGCGAGGGGCAGATCAACAACACCTACGACGGCGAGGGCGGCGTCGCGATCGGCAGCTTCTTCCGGCAGCTGACGTTCGCGATCTACTACCGGGAGCGGAACTTCCTGCTCTCCAGCGCCGTCAACGACGCCTCGAAGGTGCTCTACGTCCGCGACCCGCTCGAGCGGGTGGAGAAGGCCGCGCCGTTCCTCACGGTGGACGGCGACCCGTACCCGGCGGTCATCGACGGCCGGGTGACCTGGATCCTCGACGCGTACACGACGTCCGACTCCTACCCGTACGCCGAGCAGATGGAGCTGGGCGAGGCGGCGGCCGACGCGCTGACCGGCACCGGGACGACGGCGCTGCCGAACGACACGTTCAACTACATCCGGAACTCGGTGAAGGCCACCGTCGACGCCTACGACGGCACGGTGCGGCTGTACGAGTGGGACGAGCAGGACCCGGTCCTGCAGACCTACATGGAGTCCTTCCCGGGCACCGTGGAGCCGCGGGCGGAGATGCCCGAGGAGCTCGTCAGCCACGTCCGCTACCCCGAGGACCTGTTCAAGGTGCAGCGGGACATCCTGACCCGCTACCACGTCAGCGACCCGATCGACTTCTACAACCAGAACGACCGCTGGCAGGTGCCGGCCGACCCGACGCAGGACACCCAGGAGCCGCAGCCGCCGTACTACATCCTGGCGCAGCGACCCGGTGACCCGGCGGCGAGCTTCCAGCTCACCAGCGCGCTCAACGCGTTCCGCCGGGAGAACCTGTCGGCGTTCGTGTCGGCGTCCAGCGCGCCGGAGACGTACGGCCAGATGCAGGTGCTGGTGCTGCCGGGCAACACGCCCTTCCGGGGGCCGCAGCAGGTGCAGCAGTCCTTCATCACCAACAACCAGGTCCGGCCCGACCTCACGCTGTTCAACAGCGCCGAGTCGCGGGCGGTGTTCGGCAACCTGCTCACCCTGCCGATCGGCGAGGACGGCCTGCTCTACGTCGAGCCGCTCTACGTCGAGGGCACCGGTGAGAACTCCTTCCCGCTGCTGCAGAAGGTCCTGGTCAACTACGGCGACCGGGTCGGCTACGCCGACACCCTCGCCGAGGCGCTCGACCAGGTCTTCGGGGCCGGAGCGGGTGAGGCGGCGGCCGACAGCGACGACATCGCCGACACCACCGAGGACGCCGCCGAGCCGGCGCCCGCGCCGCAGCCGACGGAACCGGCCCCGGCGCCGCCGGAGGGTGGGGACGGTGTGCCGCTGGACCAGGCGGTGGCCGACCTGAACGCCGCGCTGGAGGCGCTGCGCCAGGCCCAGCAGAGCGGTGACTTCGCCGCCCAGGGGCAGGCGCTGGCCGACCTGCAGGCCGCGGTGGAGGCCTACCAGGCCGCCCAGGCGGCCCAGCCCACCGGCTGACACCGCACCCCACCGGTCGACGCCCCGCCTCCGGGGGTGTGGCCGGCCCCACCCGGGGCCCGGCTGCACGCCCGGAGGCGGCTGGGGTACGGTGGAGTCACCGACGCGGGGTGGAGCAGCTCGGTAGCTCGCTGGGCTCATAACCCAGAGGTCGCAGGTTCGAATCCTGCCCCCGCTACCACCACACGAGGGGCCGGTCCGCACGCGGACCGGCCCCTCGTGTGGTGTCGGGGGGACGTCCCGGCTGCCCTGCGGACGGCGGATCCCCTGTACAGCTGCGCCGGTGGCTGGGAGCGTCCTCGCGTGCCGAACGGTGCCGGCCGGGCCCCGACCCCCTCCCGACTGGAGCGGTCCCCGGTGGGGGCGGACCGCTGGCCGGGGCTGGACGTCGCGCGGGTCGTCGTCGTCGGCGGGCTCATCCCGTTCCACGCCGCCCTGGTCTACGACGCCACGGACGACTTCTACGTGAAGAGCGACCGCACCGCCGACCTCGTCCCCCTCGCCGGCCCCGTGGTCGTGGTCGCGATGCCGCTGCTCTTCCTCGCCGCCGGCATCGGCGCCTGGCACTCCTGGCGGGCCCGCGGCACGGGGGAGTACCTGCGCCGCCGGGTGCGGCGGCTGCTCGTGCCGCTGATCGCCGGCGTCGTCCTGCTCTGCCCCCTGCCGGTGTGGCTGCGGCTGCGCGGGACCGCGGGGTACACCGGGTCCTACCTCGAGTTCTGGCCGCGGTTCCTCCACGTCCGCTGGGACTGGTCGGAGTTCCCGTTCGTGCTCCGGCCGGCCGGGGACGGGCCGGGCTTCGAGACCGGCCACCTGTGGTTCGTGCACCTGCTGCTGCTCTCCTCGGTCGCCGTGCTCCCGCTGTTCGCCTGGGCGGGATCGGTGCGCGGCGGGCGCACGCTGCGGGCGGTGGCCGCCCTGGCCGCCCGGCGGCGGGGAGCGTTGCTGCTGCCCGCCGTCCTCCTGGGGGCGCTCGCCGCGGGCCTGGGGCTCGACGAGGGCATCGCCGCCGGCACGGTGCCCGGGTACCTCCTGTTCGTCGCGGCCGGGGCGGTGCTCGCGGCGGACCCGGGATTCCGCCCGGTGCTGCGCCGGGACGCGGGCCTCGCCGCGGTCGTCGCGGCAGGACTGCTCGCGGTGGCCGGGGCGGTCATGGCCCTCGGCGGTGGCGGGGACCTGCTGCTCGACCGCGACCCGGTCCACCTGGTGGGGCGGGCCGCGTTCGGCGCGGCGGGGTGGTGTGCCGTCCTGGCGGTCGTCGGGGCCCTGGCGCCTGCCCGGCCGCCCGCGCCGGGGGCCGTCCCGGGCCGGGCGGGCCTCCTCGCCCGGGTGGCCCCGGCGGTGCTGCCCTGGTACGTGCTGCACCAACCGGTCGTCGTGGCGGTCGCCTACCTGGTGGTCGGGACCCCGCTGCACCCGGCGCTGCAGTACGGGGTCATCTGCCTGGCGTCGGCGGCGCTCACGTGGTCGGCCTACGACCTGCTGGTCCGGCGGACGGCGCTGACCCGGGCGCTCTTCGGCGGGAGCTGAGCCGCAGGCCGCTCAGACCGTCGTGGCCCACTCCACGAGGCCGGCTCGGCGCGGCCGGGGCAGGGGGACGGCGGGGTCCGGGCGCCGGGGGAGCAACCGGGGATCGGGACCCCGCGTCGACGCCGGGGACGGCGCCGCCGCGGCGTGCCGGGCCGGGGACGGGGGCTCCTCGGCGGGACGCAGGGCGGTGAGGTCCACCCAGGTGGTGCGTCGCATGCCGTCGACCCGGCAGCGGACGCGGACCCGGCAGCGACCGTCGGGGTCGTGCCGCCATCCCAGCAGCTCGCCGCGGTACCAGGTCCCCGCGTGGTGGACGTCCACCGGGGCCGGGTCGGCGAGGGCGCTCCACCGGCCGTCGCCCCCCATGGCAGCGACACTAGGGCAGGATTCGATCACTTTCCGTGAGGCACGCGCATCAGCGGCGGGCCGGCCGGCGCCAGCGCGTGCGGGCCGTCCCGACCGGGAGCGGGGCGGGACGGCGGCGCGGCCGCGCACCGGGGCCCCGGCTCCCGTCCGTGCCGGCCGCGGCCCGGCGTCGGCGGGCGAGGTGCTCGCCCAGCAGCACCCCCGCCGCCAGCGCCAACCCCGTGGTCACCGCCTCCCCGAGCAGCGTCACCCCGCTGATGGTGTCGCCCTCGGCGAAGCGGCGCATGCCGCGGTAGATCGTCAGGCCGGGCAGCAGCGGGATGATGCCGGCGACGACGTGCACCAGGGCGGGCACCCGTCGCCACCGGGAGACCAGGGGACCCGCCAGGCCGACGGTGGTGGCGGCCACGGCCGCGGCCACCGGCGTGTCCAGCGAGGCGGCGCCGACCGCGGCGAAGACCGCCCAGCCGAGGGCGCCCGCGGCACCGGCCACCGGGACCGCCCGGCGCGGGGCGTGGTTGGCCACGGCGAAGCAGGCCGACACCGCGGCCGCGGCCAGCAGCTGCACGGCCAGCGGTCCCAGGGGCTCGGTCGACGGGTCCCCGATCCGCACGGGCAGGCCGAGCCGCAGGCCCACCGAGAGCCCCGCCGCGACCCCGGCGATGATGCCCGCGGTGAGCAGGAAGGTCTCGAACGCCCGGGCGGCCGCGGTCACGTAGAAGCCGGAGATGGCGTCCTGCACGCCGCCGACCAGCGTGACCCCGGGCAGCAGCAGCACGATCCCGCCCGCGACGACGAGCGAGGGGCGCACCCCCACCTCGGCGGCGACGAGCGCGAGCGCCACGGCCGTGGCGATGAGCCCGCCCACCACGTTCTGGTAGAAGGCGGGCAGCTGCCCTCGGGCCAGCCGGGCGAGGACCAGGTCGATGACCACGGTGGCCCCGAAGGCCGCCGCGGTCACCTCGGGCCCCGCTCCCAGCAGCACCGCGACCGCGGCGGCCAGCCCGGCCCGGGCCCCGGTGACGACCCAGCGGCGGTAGGGGCGCCGGGCGGTCACCAGCTCCCGCAGCCGTCGTTCGGCCTCCGGCTGGGTGACCTGGCCCGCCACGAGGTCGTCGACGAGGTTGTGGGCGGCGGTCACCCGCGTGTAGTCGAGCTCGCGCTGCTGCACCAGCCGCATGCCGGTCACCGGCGCGTCCCCCGGCGCGGACTGGGCGGACATCGCGATCGAGGTGAAGGTGATGTCGCACTCCACCTCGTGCAGCCCGGCGGCCTCGGCCAGCGCCGTGCAGCGGGTGGTGACCTCGGCGGCGCCCGCACCGCCGGCCAGCAGCACCTCACCGCACCGCAGGGCCAGGTCTAGGGTCCGGTGGACGGGGGTAGGGACGGCGGGAGCGGCGCTCATCGCCGTCCAGCCTCCCCGACCCGGGTCAGGTCGCGCCCGGTGGGTCCGGTCACGTCGAGGAAGCTCCGGGCGGTGTGACACCTTGTCTCCCCAGGCGCTCGGAGACCCGCGCCTGCGGTTCGTCGTCGCTCCGAGCCCGTAGCCCTGTCGTCGATCACAGGAGTCGCCCTCGTGCGGAGAACCTCCGTCGTCTTCTGGTCCTCGCTGGCCGTCGTCCTGCCCATCGTCCTGTGGGGTGCCCTGGCGCCCGGGTCGCTGGGCTCGGCCGCCGAGGCCACCCGCGCCTTCGTCGTGGACCGCTTCGGCTGGTTCTACCTGCTGACCGCCACCGGCCTGCTGATCGCGGTCATCGTGCTGGCCGCCTCCCGCTACGGGCGGGTCCGGCTCGGTGGCGACGACGAACGGCCGCAGTACAGCACCGGCGCCTGGTTCGCGATGCTGTTCAGCGCCGGCATGGGCATCGGCCTGGTCTTCTGGGGCGTCGCCGAGCCCGTGTCGCACTACCTGGTGCCGCCGACCGCCAGCCCGGAGACCACCGAGGCGGCCCGCGAGGCGCTGCGCTACTCCTTCTTCCACTGGGGTCTGCACCCGTGGGCGATCTACTCCGTGCTGGCGCTGGCGCTGGCCTACGCCCGGTACCGCCGCGGCTGGAAGGCCACCATCAGCGGGGCGCTGCGCCCGGTGCTCGGCGACCGCGCGGACGGCCCGGTCGGCATCGCCGTGGACACCATCGCCGTCGTCGCCACCGTCTTCGGGGTCGCGACCTCGCTGGGGCTGGGTGCCGCGCAGGTCAACGGCGGCCTCGCCGCGCTGAGCGACGGCATCGCGGTCGACGCCGGCGTCCAGCTGGCCATCATCGCCGTGGTCACCGTGCTCTTCCTCGTCTCGACCCTGTCGGGTCTGGACCGGGGGATCAAGTGGCTGTCCACGGTCAACGTCGTCCTGGCCATCGGGCTGCTGCTCTTCGTCCTGTTCACCGGCCCGACCGGCCGGCTGGTCGGGGCCTACACGACCACGCTGGGCAGCTACCTGACCGAGCTGCCGACCATGAGCCTGCAGACCGGTCCGTTCGACGTGGAGCGCTCCGAGTGGATCAACGGCTGGACGGTCTTCTACTGGGCGTGGTGGATCTCCTGGTCGCCGTTCGTCGCCACCTTCATCGCGCGCATCTCCCGCGGCCGGACCATCCGCGAGTTCGTCATCGGCGTGCTCGGCGTGCCCACCCTGCTCAGCGGCCTGTGGTTCGCCGTGTTCGGCGGCGCCGGGGTCCTCGCCCAGCAGGACGGTGCCGGCCTGGGCGACCAGGGCACCGAGTCGCAGCTGTTCGCGCTGCTGGACACGCTGCCCGGCGGGGTCGTCGCCGGCATCGGCGCGATGGTCCTCATCGTCACGTTCTTCGTCACCAGCGCCGACTCCGCGACCTTCGTGCTCGGCTCGCTGAGCACGCAGGAGGGTCGTGACCCGGCCCGGCCGGTGAGCATGGTGTGGGGCCTGCTCATCGCGGCCACGGCCGCCGTCCTGCTGGTCAGCGGCGGGCTCGAGGGCGTGCAGACCGCCTCCATCGTGGCGGCCGCACCCTTCGCCGTGGTCCTGCTCCTGACGCTGGTGGCGCTGGTGCGCGGGCTGCGCGAGGAGCACGTCCCGGCCCGCCCGGCGCCGCGCGGCCCGGCCGCGCAGCCGGGGGCCCCGGTCGTGGAGGACCGGGTGCCCGATGGCCACGGCGCTGGGCGCGGCGCTGGGCACGGCGGGGCCGTGCCCAGCGGCGCGACGCGCGACGAGGCGGTCCGCTAACCCCTCGGGGGAGTTCCCGGTCCGCGGTGTGCGTCGTCCCGCCGGGGCCGGGACCCCCCGCCGGGGCCCCTACGATCGCCGGCATGCGGGTGGGCGTCCTCGGGCCCCTGGAGCTCAGCGCCGGAGAGGGCCCGGTCCACGTCCCGGGGCACCGGGACCGGGCGCTGCTGGCCGTCCTGGCCCTGGCGCGCGGCGAGGTCGTGTCGACCGACCGCATCGCCGACGAGATCTGGGGCGGGACCCCGCCGGCCGACCCGGTCAACTCCGTGCAGGCGCTGGTGTCCCGGTTGCGCCGGCTGGTCGGCGCCGATCGGGTGACCACCCGGCCGCCGGGGTACCGCCTGGCCCTCGGGCCGCGTGAGCTCGACGCCCACCTGTTCGAGCAGCTCACCCGTGAGGGCCGGCTGCGGCTGGCCGGCGGGGAGCCCGCCGAGGCCGCCGCGCTGCTGGGGGAGGCCCTCGCCCTGTGGCGGGGGCCGGTGCTGGCCGACCTGCCCGATCTCCCCGCGGCGGGCGTGGCCGCGGCGAGCCTCTCCGAGGCGCGGTTGGCCGCGGTCGAGGACCTCGCCGACGCCCGGCTCGCCCTCGGCCTCGCGGTCGAGGTCGTCGGTGACCTCACCGGGCCGGTCGCCGAGCACCCGCTGCGGGAGCGGCTGCGCACGCGCCTGGCGCTGGCCCTCCACCGCAGCGGCCGGCAGGCCGAGGCGCTCGGGGTCCTCCGCGCCGGGGCGGCGCACGTGCGCGACGAGCTCGGCCTCGACCCGGGTTCCGAGCTCACCGCGCTCCACCGGCGCATCCTGGCCGGCGACCCGGCCCTGGACGGGCCGGCCCGGCCGGGCCCGTCCCCTGCGGCACACCTCTCGCGGGGGACGCCGGCCGCCCGTACCCGCGGCGGGCTGCCGCGGCCGAGGAGCAGCTTCGTCGGCCGCACCGCCGAGCTCGCCGTCCTGCAGGAGGCGCTCGCCGGGCCGGCGCAGGTGGTCACCCTGCTGGGCCCCGGAGGAGTCGGGAAGACGCGGCTTGCGGTCGAGACCGCCCGCCGCACCGCCGACCGCAGGCCCGGCGGCACCTGGTTCGTCGACCTGGCCGCCGTGCCCGGGCCCGCCCAGGTCCCCGACGCGGTCGCCGCGGCGCTCGGCGTCACGGGCGCACCGGACCCGGCCGGGGGACCCGCGCCGTCCCCGGTGGCCCGCGCGGCCACCGCGCTGGCCGACCGGCCGGCCCTGGTGCTGCTCGACAACTGCGAGCACGTGCTGGACGCCGTCGCCGACCTCGTCGACGAGCTGCTGGGGCTCGCGCCGGCGGTGCAGGTGCTGGCCACCTCCCGGGCGGTGCTCGACGTCGGCGGTGAGCACGTCGTGCCGCTCGCGCCGCTGCCGGTCGGCGCGCTGGACGACGACAGCGAGGCCGTCCGGCTCTTCCTCGACCGGGCCCGTGCCGCCGACCGCACGCTGCGCCCGGACGCGCGCGACCTGGCCGCCGTCCGCGAGATCTGCCGCCGCCTGGACGGGGTCCCGCTGGCCCTCGAGCTGGCCGCCGCGCGGGCGCGGGCGCTCCCGCTGCCGGAGATCGCCGCCCGCCTGGGCGACCGCTTCGGCCTGCTGCGCAACCGGGACCGCTCCGCCGCCCCGCGCCAGCTCCACCTCGAGGCGCTGGTCGGCTGGAGCCACGAGCTGCTCTCCGCCGACGAACGGCGGGCCTTCCGGTGGCTCGGCACGCTGACCGGTCCGTTCGCGCTGGACACCGCCGAGGAGCTGCTCGCCGCCGCCGGCCTGGACCCCGACACCGCCCTGGACGTGGTCGCCGCGCTGGTCGACCGGTCGATGCTCGCCCGCGAGGGCGACGGGGCGTCCGCGCGCTTCCGCATGCTGGGGATCCTGCGGGCCTACGCGTGCGACCGGCTGGCCGAGGACGGCGAGGAGCCCGCCGCCCGGCTCGCGCACGCGCAGGTGCACCTGCGCCGGGTACGCGACGCCGCCGACCTCGTGCACGGCGCCCGCGCCCCGGAGGCCCTGGCCGTGCTGGCCGGCCTCGCCGACGAGGCCCGCGCGGCACTGGCCTGGGCCACCGGCGCCCGGCGGGCGGACGTCGCCGTCCCGCTCGCGACCGCCTTCGGCTGGTTCTGGTTCCTGCGCGGCCCCCACGCCGAGGCGCTGGACGCCGTGCGCCGGACCCTGGACCTGGCCGGGGACGACGACGCGCCGGCGCTGGCCACCTCCGGGGCGCTGATCGCCGCGGTGCTGCGGGACCCGGCCGTGCCCGCGCTCACCGAGCGGGCGGTGCGCGGGCTGTCCGGCGACCCGGCGCGCGCCGTCCCGCTCGCCGTGGCCGCCCTGCACCGGTTCTCCCGCGGGGAACCGGCCGAGGCCGCGCGGGAGGCCACGCTCGCGGCACGCATCGCTGCGGGGCTCCCGGAGGACGGGGCGACCCCCTGGCCCCGGGCGTGGGCGCTGGGCTTCGCCCTGCTGGTCGCCGGTGCCGCGGAGTCGGCGGTCGACCTCGACCGGGCGGAGGCGACCCTGACCAGCGCCGAGACCGCCTTCGCGGCGGCCGACGACGGCCACGGGCTGGCACGGGTGCGGGTGCAGCAGGCACTGGTGGCCGAGGCCCGCGGGGACTACGGGGCGGCCGTCGCCCGGCTCACCGCGGCCGGGTCGGCGCTGCGCCGGCTCGGCCTGCCGGACCTGCTCGCCTCGGTGCTCGGCCAGCTGGGCAACGTGCTAGCGCTCACCGGGGCGACCGACCGCGCCCGCACGGTGCTCGAGGAGGCGCTCGAGGTCGCCCGGGCGGCCGGCAGCGCGGACGTGGTGGCCTACGTGCGCAACGCCCTCGGCCACGTCGCCCGTGCCGAGGGTGACCTCGCGGCGGCCCGCGACCACCACCGGGCCGCGCTGGCGCACTACCAGGCGGTGGCCGCTCCCAGCGGCATCGCGCTGACCCGGGCCCGGCTGGGCAGCCTCGCCGAGCTCGACGGCGACCTGCCCGCTGCGGAGGCGCACCACCGCGCCGGGCTGGCCGCCGCCCGCGCCACCGGGGACCGGCGCGCCGTCGCGCTGGCACTGGAGGGCCTCGCCGCCGTCGCCGCCGCCGGAGGCGACGTGGCGTCGGCGGGTCGGCTGCTCGGCGCCGCCGAGGCGCTCCGGACGACGGCCGGTGCACCGCTGGCCGCCGCGGAACGCGCGGACGTCGACCGCGTGCTCGCCCGACTGCGGCAGCGGCTCGACGACCGAGCGGTCGGCGAGCTCCTCGAGGAGGGCCGGCGCGACCGGGACCGGCTGGCCGCCGCACCCCCCGGCTGACCGGTCTCAGCGCCGTCTCAGCGCGCCGTCAGCGCCGGGGGCGACGGTGTCGGCACGACACCGGACCCCGAGGAGCACCCGTGAGCGCGCCGACCCGCCCGACCCCCGTCCCCCTGCCCGCCCGACGCGGGCACCGGTTCTTCGCCTGGGCCTACGACCGCCTCAGCGGCGCCGCCGAGGCAGGACCGCTCGGCGACCTCCGCCGCGAGCTGGTGGGCGGGGCGGGTGGCACCGTCGTCGACCTGGGCAGCGGGACGGGGCACAACCTCGCCGCCCTGCCCGCGGCCGTCACCGAGCTCCACCTGGTCGAACCCGACCCGCACATGGTCACCCGGCTGGCCCGCCGGATGCCCGCCGCCGCGCACCTGCACGAGGTCGGCGCCGAGGCGCTGCCGCTGGCCACGGGGAGCGCCGACACGGTGATCACCACGCTGACCATGTGCAGCGTCGACGACCTCGACGCCGTGGCCCGGGAGGCCTACCGCGTCCTGCGGCCCGGCGGGCGGCTGCTGGTGCTGGAGCACGTCCGTTCGGCCGATCCGCGCACCGCCGCCCGGCAGGACCGGCTGGACCGCCTGTGGGGCCGGCTGGCCGGGGGCTGCCACGTCAACCGGGACACCGCCGCCGGCCTGGCCCGCGCCGGCTTCGACACCTCGGCCCTGCGCCGGGTGACCCTGCCCGGGCCGTCGATCAGCAACGAGGTGGTCACCGGCACGCTCCTGCGCTGACCGCCCCGAGGCCCCGGAGCCGTCCGACGAGGGGGAAGGCCGGGCCCGGGGCCCCTGAGCGCGTCCGGAGCGCCGTGTATGGTGGGAGTCGCGACGCGGGGTGGAGCAGCTCGGTAGCTCGCTGGGCTCATAACCCAGAGGTCGCAGGTTCGAATCCTGCCCCCGCTACCAGGAACAGGGGCCCTCACGGTGACCGTGAGGGCCCCTGTCGTCCGTGCAGGGGCCCTCTTTGCGGTCCCGTGACGACCGGTGGGCGGGGGACTGCCCCCGCTCCGGTCGGGAAGGGACACCCGGACGGCTGCGGTCGGCGCCGCGTGCAGCCGGCCGGCATCCGGACCCGTGCCGCCGGGGCGTCCAGGGACGCCCCGGCAGGAGGATCGCGAGGGTGGGGACCATGGACTCAGCTGCGTCCGGCGGGACGGTGCTCGCCGCGCTCCCGCAGGCGCCGGCGGCCCTGGAGACGATCGGGACGCCGGTCCTCTGGACGGCGACCATCGCCGCCGTCGTCGTCCTGCTGGCCCTCGACTTCGTGATCACCCGCAGGCCGCACGCCGTGTCGATGCGCGAGGCGGTGGGCTGGTCGGTCTTCTACGTGGCGCTGCCGCTGGCCTTCGCCGTCTTCGTGTGGGCGCGGTACGGCTCCCAGACGGGGCTGGAGTACCTGACCGGTTACCTGGTCGAGAAGTCCCTGTCCGTGGACAACCTGTTCGTCTTCATGCTGCTGCTGTCGGCCTTCGCCGTGCCGGCGCCGCTGCAGCAGCGGGTGCTGCTCTACGGCATCGTCGGCGCGCTGGTGCTGCGGGGCGTCTTCATCGCCCTCGGGGCGGCGGCCCTGCAGAACCTGAGCTGGGCCTTCCTGCTCTTCGGGGGGATCCTGCTGGTGACCGCGGTGAAGGTGCTGCGGGACCAGACGTCCGGCCACGGCAACGAGGTGGACGTCGCCTCGATGCGGTCGGTGCGGCTGCTGCGCCGCTTCATGCCGGTCACCGAGGACTACCACGGTCCCCGGTTGTTCGTGCAGCAGGCCGGCCGGCGCGCGGCGACCCCGTTCGCGCTCGTCGTGCTCGCCGTCCTCGCCACCGACGTCGTCTTCGCGGTCGACTCGGTGCCCGCCGTCTACGGCATCACCGGCGACCCGTACCTCGTGTTCGCCACCAACGCCTTCGCGCTGCTCGGGCTGCGGGCGCTCTACTTCGTGCTCGAGGGGGCGCTCAGCAAGCTGGTGCACCTGGGCTACGGCCTGGCCGCCATCCTCGCCTTCATCGGCACCAAGCTGGTCCTCCACTGGGCGCACGGGGTGTGGCCGGGGGTCCCGGAGATCCCGACCCTGCTCTCCCTCGGGGTCATCGTGGGCATCCTCGCCCTGGTGACCGCGACCAGCCTCTACGCGACCCGCGGCGACCGGCGGGGCGAGGACCACCCCGAGCACCAGACCGGCCACGTGTCCCATCCCGGCGGGATCCCCCGATCGCTGCGGGCGGACGCCGACCCCGAGCCCCCTCCTCGGAGGCGCGGCAGCTGAGCCCGCCACCGGGCTCACCCGGTGCCCGGCCGCGGGGCGCCGGTCGGCGGGACCGCCGGGTCGGGCAGCACGCGGAACGTCGGGAACCGGTCGGCCACGGTGGCGATCTCGCCGTCGGCGAGGTCGGGGCCCACGCCGAAGAACGCCCGGGCCTCACGCCGAACCGCGGTGGTGCCCGGGCGCCGTCCCGCCCTGAGCACGTAGGCCCGGATGACCGGGGCGCGGTCGGGCACCGGGACCTCGACCAGCGTCACCGGCTGCCGACGCCCGCGGCGGGCGAGCACGGCCCGGCCTCCGGCCGCCCGCACGTTGCGCACCCACTCGGACTCGCCGGTGAGGGAGACCAGGTGGCCCCGGCCGTCGTGCTCGGCGCGCACCAGGTTGGTCTGGCGGACCACCCCGCTGCGGCGGCCCGGCACCTCGAGGGTCACCACGCAGCCCGGGCTCAACCCCAAGGCGGTCAGCGCGTGCCCCAGCCACTGCAGCCGCGCGTACAGCCGGGGCGGCGGGCGGTAGCGGTCCGCGCGGGGATCCCCGACGGGCACGATCAGGCGGTCGACCCTCCGCCGGCGAGGGCTGCCGTCCTCGTGCGCGAGGTCGCGCAGCGCCTCCGCCGTCCCCACCGTCAGCGGGTACCCGTGCCCGGGCAGCAGCACCCGGGGGCGCAGCGCGGCCAGGGCCGCGATCGACCGTCGCGCCGTCCGCCGCTGCCAGGTCGAGTACCACGGCGGGCCGGCGAGCCGCTGCCGGCCCGACAGCGCACCGGGGACCGAGCCCAGGTCCACGGTCACGAGGGCGTCACCGGAGACGAGGACACCGTCGCGCCGGCGCAGGTAGGCGACGGAGCCGGGGGTGTGCCCGGGCGCGGCGACCCACTCCCAGTCGGGCAGCCCGGGGACGGCGCCGTCGGGCTCGAGGGGGCGGGTGACGTCGGTGATGTCCCCGGCCGCCTCGATCCGGGCCCGCGTCGCCGCCGGGAGCAGGCGCATGACCGGCATGACCAGCCAGTGGTCCAGCGGGGTGTCGAACTCGGGCAGGTACCTCCCGGCGGCCATCGGCAGCTCGTCCGGGTGGACGTGCACCGGCACCTGCCACGCACGGGCGAGGTCGCCGGCGGCGGCGGAGTGGTCGGGGTGGATGTGGGTGAGCAGGATCGCCGTCGGCCGGGCGCCGGGCCCGAACAGCGACTCGGCCGCCCGCCGGACGGCCTCCGCGTCGCCGGCCCACCCGGCGTCGAGCAGCGCCCACGCGTCCCCGGATCGGACCAGGTAGCAGTTCGAGGCCAGCACGCCGGGGCCGAGCGCGAGGGCGTGCACGCCGGGGGCCACCGGCACCGGGCCTCGGCGGCCGGCCGCCGGTGGCCAGCGGTCCGGGGTCCCGTCGAGGTACCGCTTCAGGCCGGCCCGGACCCGCCGCTCCAGCAGGGCGCTGACCACCCCGGCCCTCCGGGCGGTGGACCGGTCCTCCGTCATCCGCGTGCCGGTCACGACGCACCCCCTCGACAGGCGGCGGGACGGCTCCGTCGACGTGCCCACCGGTACCGAACCGTCCCCGGACGACGGTGCCGCGGGGAGGGCCGGAGGGGCCGGGACGGGGGCGACCATCGTCCCGAGGCCGACGTCCGACCGGTCGCGAGGTGTGTTGTGCACCACGCCCGGTCCTCTCTAGCGTGACGGTCACCACTGACCGTCTGCCCGAGGAGACCGCCCGTGAGCGTCGAGGCCCCCGTCCCCGTCCCGGTCGACCTGGACGAGGTCGACCTCTCCGACCGGGACTGGTGGGTGCGCCCACCCGCGGAGCGGCACGCCGCCTTCGACCGCCTCCGCCGCGAGCGCCCGTTCGCCTTCTTCGCCGAGCCGGAGATCCCGGGGATCCCGACCGGCCCGGGCTACCGGGCGGTGACCCGCTACGCCGACCTGGAGGCGATCAGCTCCCAGCCGGCGCTGTTCTGCTCCGGCAAGGGCGCGGTGTCGATGCAGGACATCCCGGCCGAGCTGCACGAGTTCTACGGCTCCCTGATCAGCATGGACGACCCCCGGCACGCCAAGATCCGCCGGATCGTCTCGAAGACCTTCACCCCCCGCATGCTCGAGCGCACCCTCGACTCGGTGCGCGCGGTGGTGGACGACGTCCTGGCCGCCGCCCGGCGCACGGCCGAGGCCGGTGACGGCTCGATCGACGTCGTCGCCGACATCGCCGCACCCATCCCGCTGCGGGTCATCTGCGACATGATGGGGATCCCGGAGGAGGACCGCCCCGGCGTGCTCAACCGGTCGAACATCATCCTCTCCGGCGGCGACCCCGAGCTCATCGAGGACGGCGACCCCCTCACCGCGTTCCTCACCGCCGGCATGGAGATGGCCGCGCTCATGGAGCGGCTGGCCGCCGAGCGGCTGGAGCAGCCGCGCGAGGACCTCACCACCGCGCTGGTCACCACCGAGGTGGACGGCGAGAAGCTCTCGCACCAGGAGATCGCCTCGTTCTTCATCCTGCTGCTGGTGGCCGGGAACGAGACCACCCGCAACGCCCTGTCCCAGGGCCTGCTCGCGCTGGCCGAGCACCCCGACCAGCGGGCCCGCTGGGCCGCCGACCCGGCCCTGGACCGCACCGCCGTCGAGGAGGTCGTGCGCTGGGTCAGCCCGGTCACCTGGATGCGGCGCACCGCCACCCGGGACGGCGAGCTGAACGGCCACCGGTTCTCCGCCGGGGACAAGTTCCTGCTGTTCTACGCCGCGGCCAACCGCGACCCGGAGGCGTTCCGCGACCCCCAGGTCTTCGACGTCGGCCGCGACCCCAACCCGCACGTCGGCTTCGGCTCCAAGGGCCCGCACTTCTGCCTCGGGGCCCACCTCGCCCGCCGGGAGCTGGCGGTGACCTTCCGCGCGATCTTCGACCAGCTGCCGGACCTCGAGGTCACCGGCCCGCCGGACCGGCTGCGCTCGTCGTTCGTCAACGGCCTCAAGCGGCTGCCCGCGCGGCTGACCGGGATGCGCTGATGCGGGTGTCCGCCGACCGCGAGCGCTGCGTGGGCTCCGGCCAGTGCGAGCTGCTCGCCCCGGAGGTCTTCGAGGTCGACGACGACGGCGCGGTCCGCGTGCTCGTGCCCGAGCCGGGGGAGGAGGAGCGCGACACCGTCCGCGACGCGGTCGCGCAGTGCCCGACCGGGGCGCTGACGGTCAGCGGCTGAGCCCGGGAACACGGGCCGGGCCCGCGCGGTTGCCGCCGTCCATGGAGCTCACCGTCACCGACGTCCCGGAGGCCGGGCGCTACGAGGTCCGCGACGGCGACCGGGTCCTCGGCCTGGCCGCCTACCACCGCCGCGGCGACCGGGTGGTGTTCACCCACACCGAGGTCGACCCGGAGCAGGAGGGCAGCGGGGTGGGCAGCACGCTCGTGCGCGGCGCGCTCGACCAGGTGCGCGCCGCGGGCCTGCGGGCGGTGCCGCGCTGCCCCTTCGTGCGGGCGTGGATCGAACGGCACCCGGACTACGCCGACCTCGTCGAGCAGCGCTGAACGCAGTCGAGCGGAGTGCCCCGTGCCAGGAGATCTCGCACGGGGCACTCCGCTACAGCACCTGCGAGCCGTACATCTCGCCGAGCGGGTCGGCGATCAGCTCGATGCGGGCCCCGTCGGGGTCCCGGAAGTAGACCGACACCCCGCTGTGCACGGCGTGCTCCACGCCGGCCTCGGTCAGCCGCTCCACCAGCCGGTCCCAGCGCTCGGGTTCCACGCTGATGGCCACGTGGTGCAGCCCGCCGAGCACCTCGGCGTAGGGCCCTACGTCGAGGCCGGGGAAGTCGAAGAAGGCCAGCAGGTTGCCGTTGCCGATGTCGAAGAAGAAGTGCGAGGAGCCCGGGTAGTCCCGGTTCTCGATCAGCTCGGTCAGCGGGAAGCCCAGCACGTCCTGGTAGAAGCGGACGGTGCGCTCCACGTCGCTGCTGATCAGCGCGGTGTGGTGCAGCCCCCGGGCGGTGGAGGCGGGGCGCTCGCCGGCCGGGCGCAGGTGCGCGGCCCGGAGGCGGGCCCGCTCCTGCTCGCGGGCGGCCGGGTCGACGGCGTCGGTGGTGCTCATGGGCGCATCCTCCTCCCGGTCGGGGCGTACCGGGCAACCGCTGCGACCTGGATCTCCCCGCTTCGGCGCGCCCGTCCGGCGCCCGGCTGGGAGGCTGGCGGCCGTGCGTGTGCTCGTGGCCGGATGGTTCAGTTTCGACGAGGTGATCGCCACCGTGGGCGACCAGCTCGGTGCCGCCACGGTGACGCGGTGGCTCACCGAAGCGGGGGTCGACCACGACGTCGCGGAGGCGCCCTACCTGGGCAGCGGGGTGAACTGGCGCGACGTCGACCCCGCCGACTACACCCACCTGGTCTTCGTCAGCGGCCCGCTCAGCGACTCGCCCCTGCTGCGCGAGCTGAGCGAGACCTTCGCCGGCAGCCGGCGCTGGGCGGTGAACGTCTCCGTGGTGAGCGAGGCGGGGCGGGCCCTGTTCGACGAGGTCTGGGCACGGGACGCCGACGGCGCGGCCCGGCCCGACCTCGCCGTCGAGGGACCGACCCCGTCGGCCCCGGTGGTGGGGGTGGCCTTCACCCCGGCGCAGGGCGAGTACGGGGACCGCTCCCAGGCCGACCGGGTGCGCGGTGCCATCGAGGAGTGGCTGGCCACCCGGGCGCTGCCCTGGTTCGAGCTGTCGATGGACCTGTTCGAGAAGCCGCACCGCCGCCGTCCCGTGCAGGTGGAGGCGCTGATCCGGCGGGCCGACGTGGTGGTCAGCATGCGGCTGCACGCCCTCGTGCTGGGGGTCAAGCACGACCGCCCGGTCATCGCCTGCGAGCCGATCGCGGGCGGGGCCAAGGTGACCGCCCAGGCCGGTGCGCTCGGCTGGCCGGTCGTGCTGGCCGCCGAGGAGGTCACCGGCGAGCGGCTGGACGCGGCGCTCGAGCACTGCCTGTCCGGTCAGCTGGCCGAGCCGCTCCGGGAGGCCCGGGACCGCGGGCGGGAGGCCGACGCCCGCACCCGGGAGTGGCTCACGGCCCGGCTGGGGCGCTGAGCTCCGGCAGCGGGACCCGGTGGCGGACGGGTCGCGACGCGGTGCCGGCCTGCCCGCGCAGCAGCAGGATCCCCCTGACGGTCCTACGTCTCTGAGTGCAACTGCACTCGAAGACGTAGGACGCCGGGTGGCCGCCGCCCGACGAGGGGGCAGGGCGGCAACGCGCGGGGAGGCACGACGGTCAGGGCAGGGCCGCGGGTCAGGGCAGGGCCGCGGGTCAGGGCAGGGTCGCGGGTCAGGCCAGGGCCTGGTCCAGGTCGGCGAGCAGGTCCTCCACGTCCTCGATGCCGACCGAGAGCCGCACCAGGTCGGCGGGCACCTCCAGCGGCGAGCCGGCCGCGCTCGCGTGGGTCATCCGCGCCGGGTGCTCGATGAGCGACTCGACGCCCCCCAGCGACTCGGCGAGGGTGAAGACCTGCGCGCGCTCGCAGACCCGCAGCGCCGCCTCCTCGCCACCGGTCAGCCGGAAGGAGAGCATGCCGCCGAACCCGGACATCTGCTTCGCGGCGATCTCGTGGCCGGGGTGGTCGGGCAGACCGGGGTAGAGCACCGCCGACACCGCGGGGTGGGCGGAGAGGTGCTCGGCGACGCGGGCGGCGTTGGCCTGGTGCCGGTCCATCCGCACGCCGAGGGTCTTGATGCCGCGCAGCACCAGCCAGTCGGCCAGCGGCCCCGACACCGCGCCCATGGCGTTCTGGGAGAAGGCCAGCTGCTCGCCCAGCCCGGGGTCGGAGACGACCAGCGCCCCGCCGACGACGTCGGAGTGCCCGCCCAGGTACTTGGTGGTCGAGTGCACGACCACGTCGGCGCCGAGGGTCAGCGGCTGCTGCAGGTACGGCGAGGCGAAGGTGTTGTCGACGACCAGCAGCGCGCCGGCGTCGTGGGCCACCTCGGCCAGCAGCGCGATGTCGGCGACGTTGAGCAGCGGGTTGGTCGGCGTCTCGCACCAGATCACCCGCGTGGTCGGCCGGATCGCGGCGCGGAGGGCGTCGGCGTCGTTGAGGTCGACCGGCGTGTGCTCGACCCCCCACCGGGAGACCACCCGCGAGATCAGCCGGAACGTGCCGCCGTAGGCGTCGCCGCCGAGGACGACGTGGCTGCCCGGCTCGCACACCGTCCGCAGGAGGGTGTCCTCCGCGGCCAGGCCGGAGGCGAACGCCAGGCCGGTGGTGCCCCGCTCCAGCGACGCCAGGGCCTCCTGGAGCGCGGTCCGGGTCGGGTTGCCGCTGCGGCTGTACTCGTACCCGCCGCGCAGCCCGCCCACGCCGTCCTGCTTGAAGGTGGTGGCCAGGTGCAGCGGGACCACCACGTCCCCCGTCGCGGGGTCGGGCTCCTGCCCGGCGTGGATGGCGCGCGTGTTGAAGCCGGTCATGCCCCGACGGTAGGGCCGGGGCCGGCAGGGCGGCCGGCCAGGTGCCCGAGCACGTCCTGCCGGGTGACCACCCCGGCCGGCTTGCCGTCCTCGTGCACCAGCAGCGCGTCGGCCGAGCCCAGCGCGGCCACCGCGGCGCTCACCGGCTCGCCGGAGCCGATGATCGGCAGCGGCGGGGACATGTGCCGCTCGACCCGGTCCGACAGGCTGGCCCGGCCGGCGAACAGGGCGTCCAGCAGGATCTTCTCGCCCACGGACCCGACCACCTCGCCCGCGGTCACCGGCGGCTCGGCCCGCACGACGGGCAGCTGGCTCACGCCGTACTCGCGCAGGATGTCGATCGCCTCGCGCACCGTCTCGTTGGGGTGGGTGTGCACCAGCTCGGGCGTCGTCCCGCCCTTGCCGGACAGCAGCTCCCCGACGGTCTCGCCGCCGGTCTCCTCGAGGAAGCCGTAGTCGGCCATCCACTCGTCGTTGAAGATCTTGCCGAGGTAGCCGCGGCCGCCGTCCGGCAGGAGGACGACGAGGACGTCGTCGGCGGTCAGCCGCTCGGCGGCCCGCAGCGCGGCCACCACCGCCATGCCGCAGGACCCCCCGACCAGCAGGCCCTCCTCGCGGGCCAGCCGCCGGGTCATGGCGAAGGAGTCGCCGTCGCTGACCGGGATCACCTCGTCGGCGATGCCCCGGTCGTAGGTCGAGGGCCAGAAGTCCTCGCCGACCCCCTCGACCAGGTAGGGCCGGCCCGTGCCGCCGGAGTAGACCGAGCCCTCCGGGTCGGCGCCGATGACCCGCACCCGCCCCTCCGAGGCCTCCTTGAGGTACCGGCCGACGCCGCTGATCGTGCCGCCGGTGCCCATGCCGGTGACGAAGTGGGTGACGCGGCCGTCGGTCTGCGCCCAGATCTCCGGGCCGGTCGTCTCGTAGTGGCTCTGCGGGTTGGCCGGGTTCGAGTACTGGTCGGGCTTCCAGCCGCCGGGCGTCTCCCGGGCCAGCCGGTCGGAGACCGAGTAGTAGGAGCGCGGGTCGGCCGGGTCCACCGCCGTGGGGCAGACGACGACCTCCGCGCCGTACGCCCGCAGCACGTTGATCTTCTCCTGGCCGACCTTGTCGGGGCAGACGAACACGCACCGGTAGCCGCGCTGCTGGGCGACCAGCGCCAGCCCGATGCCGGTGTTCCCGCTGGTCGGCTCGACGATGGTGCCGCCGGGCCGGAGCGCCCCGCCGGCCTCCGCGGCGTCGACCATGCGGACGGCGATGCGGTCCTTCACCGACCCGCCGGGGTTGAGGTACTCGACCTTGGCGAGGACCAGCGGCGCGTCGGGGCCGAGGTCGCGGGTCACCGACGTCAGCCGGACCAGCGGGGTGTTGCCGACCAGGTCGACCACGGACTCGGCGTACTGCACGGCTGCCCTCCTCGCCGGGCGCCGACCGCCGGCGCCCCGGGCCCATCCCACCAGACCGACGCCGGGCAGGTGTCCGCACTCACCCTCCGGGGCAGGTGCCGGGCATGACGCAGATCCCCACGGCCGACCTGCCCGGCGGCGGCCGCATGCCGCTGCTCGGGTTCGGCACCTGGCAGCTGTCCGGCCGGCAGTGCTACGACGCCGTCCGCACCGCCCTGGACGCCGGCTACCGGCACGTCGACACGGCCACGATGTACCGCAACGAGGCCGAGGTCGGCCGGGCGCTGCGCGACTCCGGCGTCCCCCGCGAGGAGGTCTTCGTGACCACCAAGCTGCCCCCGGCGCGGGCCGACCGGCCCGAGGAGACGATCGCCGCCTCGCTGGACGCGCTCGGCCTGGACCGGGTCGACCTGTGGCTCGTGCACTGGCCACCGGGGGACGCCGGGGTGGACCTGTGGCGCCGGTTCCTCGCCGTCCGGGACGACGGGCGGGCGCGCGACGTCGGCGTCTCCAACTACAGCCTGGCCCAGCTGGACGAGGTGACCCGGGCGACCGGGGAGCGGCCGGCGGTCAACCAGGTGCCGTGGGCGCCGTCCCGGTACGACGCGGCGGTGGAGGATGGGCACCGCGAGCGCGGCGTCGTGCTCGAGGGCTACAGCCCGTTCAAGAACACCGACCTCGGTGCCCCGGTGCTCCGCGAGGTGGCCGACGCGCACGGCGTCACCCCAGCCCAGGTGGTGCTGCGCTGGCACCTCGAGCACGGCGTCGTCGTCATCCCGAAGTCGGCCACCCCGGAGCGGATCGCGGCCAACGCCGCGATCGCCGGCTTCTCCCTGACCCCCGAGGAGGTCACCCGGGTCGACGGGCTGGCGCGCGGCTGAGACCGGCGGCCCGGGGCCGGCCGGGAAGGCCACGTCAGCGGCACGGACGGGGGGTGCCGGGCGTAGCGTGGCGGCGTGAGGTCGGACGCGCGCCCTGATCCCGGACCGGGCCGCGGTCCCCGAGGCCACCGGTGCTGCGTGCACCGCCACCCGGGGGAGTTCGACCGCCGGCGTTCGGCGTTCCTCGCCGACGGGCTCCGCGAGGGGCTCCGGGTGGCGTGGACGGGGGCCGGTGGCGTGGACGCGGCGCGGGCCGAGCTGGCGGGCCTCGGCGACGTCGACCGGCTGCTGGTCGACGGCACGGTGCAGCTCCTGCCCACCGCGGGGGTGTACGGGCCCGGTGGCGTGGTCGAGCCCGAGCGGGTGCTGGCGGGCTACGCGGCGGCGACCGAGGCGGCCCTGGCCGACGGCTTCCGGGGTCTGCGGGTGGGCGCCGACGTCACCGACCTGGCCCGCACCCCGGCGCAGCAGGACGCGTTCGCCCGCTACGAGTTCCTGGTCGACGGCTACATGGCCGACCACCCGTTCTCGGCGATGTGCGGCTACCGCACCGAGCTCGGGGTGCACACCGTGGCCGCGTTCGCGGCGCTGCACGACGAGGAGCCCCCGGCACCGGGGGACCCGCTCGCGGAGACGTCCTTCCGGGTGTTCGCCTGCCCCGACGGTGCGCTCGGCCTCGCCGGCGAGTTCGACCTGGCCACCGTCCCGGTCCTCGACCGGCTGCTGGCCCGGCTGCGGCCCGGGGCCGGCACCGGCGCCCTGGTCGTGGACATGGCCGGCGTGGCCTTCCACGACCACAAGCTGCTGGTCACGCTCGACGCCTACGCCCGGACCGCGGACGTCGCGCTGTCGCTGCGCTCGGCACCCCGGCTCACCGGCCGGCTGCTGGCGCTGCTCCCCGAGGCCTGCCTGCGGGTCACCGGGTCGGGGGTGACCGCGTGAGGGCGGGTGCAGCGCGCGGGCACGTCGGGCACTTCCACGAAGCCGGGTTCTACGCCTCCGACGCGGAGTTCCTGGACCTGATCGTGCCGTTCGTGACCGAGGGCGTCGCCGCGGACGAGCCGGTCATCATCGGCTACGACGACCGCAAGACCGCGCTGCTGCGGGCGGCCCTGCCGTCCCCGGACGCGGTCACCTTCATCGCCGACCGGAGCCTGTACGCCTCGCCGGCCGGTGCCATCGAGGCGTACCGGCGGGAGTTCGACCGGCACCTCGCGGCCGGCGCCCGGCAGATCCGGATCGCCGGCGACGTCCCGCACGAGGGCAACGGGGGCCGGTTCGCCGCCGGCGGGTGGGACCGGTACGAGTCCGGCGTCAACACCGCCTGGGGCGACCGGCCGGTGTGGAGCCGCTGCCTGTACGACGCGACCACGGTGCCCGCGACCGTGCGTGACGTCGTCGAGCGGACCCACCGGAGGCTCGTCACCCCCGACGGGGCGACCGCCAGCCCGCGCTACCAGGACGTCGCCGACTTCCAGCCCCTGCCGTCCCCGGTCGACCCCCTGGAGTCGACCCCGCCGACGCTGGTGCTGGCCGACCCCTCACCGCGGCGGACCCGGCACCGCATCGCCGCGGTCGCGGACGGCCTGATCGGCTCCGACGCGCTCGAGCAGCTGGTCCTCGCGGTGTCCGAGGCGGTGGAGAACGCACACCGGCACGGCCGCCCGCCCGCCACCGTGACGGCCTGGGCGGCGCCGGGGCGGGTCGTGGTGCACGTCCACGACACCGGCCCCGGCCCCGCCAACCCCCTGGCCGGCCTGGTCCGCGAGGAGTCCTCCGCCGGCGGGCGGGGGCTGTGGCTCAGCCACCAGCTGCCCGACGTCGAGATCGCGCTGACCGCGGCCGCCACCGGCTTCACCGTCCGCCTGCGCGGTGTCGCCTGATGCTGCGCGGTGTCGCCTGACGCTGCGCGGTGTCGCCTGACGCTGCGCGGTGTCGCCTGACCCTTGACGGGGACGGCGGCGGTGCCGTGGGCGACCCTCAGGGCTTGAGGACGATCTTGTTGGCGCCGTCCTCCTTGTCCCGGAACATGCGGTAGGCCTCCGGCGCCGCCTCCAGCGGCAGCGTGTGCGAGACGACGAAACCGGGGTCGATCTCGCCGTTGCGGATCTTGTCGTAGAGCGGCCGGATGTACCGCTGCACCGGCGTCTGGCCGGTGCGCACGGTGATCGACCGGTTCATCAGCGAGCCGATCGGGAACTTGTCCATCAGGCCGCCGTAGACACCGATGATGGACACGGTGCCGCCGTTGGCGACCGACATGACCGCCTCGCGCAGCGCGTGCGGGCGCTCGGTCTCCGACATCACCGCCTGCTTGGTGCGGTCGTAGGCCTGCACGGCCGTCGTCGGGTGGTGGGCCTCGAGGCCGACGGCGTCGATGCAGCCGTCCGGCCCGCGCCCGGCGGTCAGCTCCTTGAGCGCGTCGGTGACGTCGACCTGCTCGTAGTCGAGGACGTCGGTCGCCCCGGCCTGCCGGGCCCGCTCCAACCGGTAGTCGAAGCGGTCGATGGCGATGATCCGTTCGGCACCCATGAGCTTCGCGCTCGCGACGGCGAACTGGCCGACGGCCCCCATGCCCCAGACCGCCACGACGTCGCCGGGCCGGATCTCGCAGTGCTCGGCGCCCATGTAGCCGGTGGGGAACACGTCGGTGAGGAACAGCAGCTGCTCGTCGGTGTGGTCGGTCTCGACCACCAGCGGGCCCACGTCGGCGAACGGCACCCGGACGTACTGCGCCTGCCCGCCGGGGTAGCCGCCCATCATGTGGGAGTAGCCGAAGATGCCGCACGGTGAGTGGCCCATGGCCTTCTCGGCGATGCCGGCGTTGGGGTTGGAGTTCTCGCAGACGCTGAACAGGCCGCGCTCGCAGGCCGAGCACGCGCCGCAGGCGATGGGGAAGGGGACGACGACCCGGTCGCCGACCCGCAGGTTCCCCACCCCCTTCCCGACCTCCACGACCCGGCCCATGAACTCGTGGCCGAGGATGTCACCCCGCTGCATCGTGGGGACGAAGCCGTCGTAGAGGTGCAGGTCGGAGCCGCAGATCGCCGTCGAGGTGACCTCCACGACGGCGTCGCGGTCGCTCAGGATCTGCGGGTCGGGGACCTCGTCGACCTCGACGTGGTGCTTGCCCATCCACTGGGTGGCGCGCACGGTGGTTCCTCTCCGGGATCGGGTCAGGCGGGCGGGGCGGCCGCGCGCTGGCGCAGCATGCGGGCGGCGGACGGGCCCTCGGGGGTGGCCGCCGACCGGACCACCTGCCCGGTCTCCAGCACCTGCTTGAAGCGGGCGAGGTCGTCGCGGACCTGCTGGTCCGGCGCCTCCCCGAAGAGCTTGGCCACGGCCTTGCCGGCCCGGCCGCCGGGCTGCCCGTAGGCCAGCCGCACCCGGACCTCGGTGCCGCGGTCGCCCGGCGCGGGGGTGAACTCGACGGTGCCGGTGTTCGGGATGCGCGCCCCTGGCAGGGAGCGCCAGCTGATCAGCCGGTCGGGGCGGTCCTCGACGACCTCGGCGTCCCACTGGACGGTGCGCCGCCCCGGGGCCTCGGCGACCCAGCGGGTCCGCCGTCCGGAGTCCAGCGGACGGACCTCGCGGACGTGCGCCATGAAGGTGGGCAGCCGCGTGAGGTCCCGCCAGTAGCCGTAGACCTCGGCGGGGGGCTTGTTGACGGTCGTGGCCGCCGAGACCTCGACCGTGCCCTGCCACGGTGGGGTGGCGGGGAGGTCGGCGCCGGGGCCACGTCGCCGGACGCGGGAGGCGCGCACGGCGGTGAGGACGTCGAGCAGCGCCAGCCCTCCGACGGCGACCGTCGCCGCGCGCAGCCGCCGGTACCGCTCGCCCCGGCGGGACGAGAGCGCGACCCCCATGGCCGTGAGGTCGACGGCGTCGCCGAGGACCCGGGTCCAGGCCCAGGCGGGCCGCCCGGCCAGCAGCGGCACCGCGTGCAGGAGCTCGCGGGCCCCCACGGCCGGGATGAGGCCGAGCGCCGTGTCGGAGTCGTCGACCCCGGACACCCGCGCGACCCCCTCGGGGTCGCGCAGCATGGCCGCGCCCAGGCCGGCGCTGGCCAGGCCCAGGACGCGGGCGGTGCGGCGCAGCCCGTCCGGGACGGCGGTCGAGCTCATCGGGACCTCCCGGGGTCGGGACCGCGCGCCTACCCGGATCGCCCGCGTCCGGAACCCCCGGGTGCCGGCGCTGCCGGCCGTCGTCGGGGCCGGAGCCCTGGTGGCGCGGGACGGCGGCGGTGAGGATCCCGGCATGACGCCGAGCCGCACACCCGCACCCCCCGCCTTCCGCGACCGCCCGCGGAGGAGGGCCGCATGACCGCGACCGACCCGAACTGCGGCGTCGCCCACGGGGACCCCGCGCCCGCGGCGACCGGCCGGGCCCTGGTGGCGGTGTTCGCCTCCCCGGTGGCCGAGGTGCTGCTGCGCTGGGGGGCCGAGCTCGGCTTCCGCACCCTGCTGCTCGACCCGGACCCGGCCCGCGGCGCCGACCTGACGGCCTTCGGGGCGCTGCCGGGTGACCTGCCGGAGGCCGGCGTCGACGTCGTCGTCACCGACCACCACCGGCCGGAGCTCGGCGAGGTCCTGCGCGACGCGCTGGCGCGGCGGGTGCGCTGGGTCGGCGTCATGGGCAACCCGCGGCACGAGGGCCCGCACGTGGCCGCGCTGGCCGCCCTCGGCGTGCCGCCGGAGGAGGTGGCCCGGGTGCACCGGCCGATCGGGCTGGACATCGGCTCCCGCACGCCGGCGGAGATCGCGCTGAGCACGCTGGCCGGGCTGCTCGCCGACCGCAACGGGCGCACCGGCGGGACCGCCCACCGGCCGCGGTGAGCGAGGTCCTGCTGGGGGCCGACCTCGGCACCAGCGGGCTCAAGCTCGTGGCCCTCGACCCGGGTGGGGTGGTGCTGGCGGAGGGCGAGTCGGCCTACCCCGTCGACGCACCCCGGCCGGGCTGGGCCCAGACCGACCCGGCGGTGTGGCGGCGGGCGCTCGACGACGCGCTGGCGCAGGTGACGCCCGCCCTGGCCGGGCGGCGGGTGGCCGGCCTCGGGCTGTCCGGGCAGATGCACGGCGCGGTGCTGGTCGACGACCGCGGGGTGCCGCTGGCGCCGGCGGCCCTGTGGCCGGACAGCCGCGCGGCGGCGCAGGTCGCCCGCTGGCGGGCGCTGCCGCCGGCCGACCGGGCGGCCCTGGCCAACCCGCTCGTGGCCGGCATGACCGGCCCGCTGCTGGCCTGGTTCGCCGAGCACGAGCCGGCCCTGCTGACCCGCGCGGCGGCGGTGCTGCTGCCCAAGGACGCGCTGCGCGCCGCCCTCCTGCCCGGCGCCGACCCCCGGGTCACCGACCGCAGCGACGCCTCGGCGACCTTGCTGTGGGACGTCGTCGCCGACCGGTGGTCGCCGGCCGCCGCGGCCGCCGCGGGCGTGGACCCCGGCGTCCTGCCGGTCGTGGAGGACGGGGACCGGGTCGCCGGGACGGCGCGGCTGCCGGTCGGCGCTGTGCCCGTCGTCGTCGGTGCCGCCGACACCCCGCTGGCCCTGCTCGCCGCCGGGCCCGCCGGGGGGGTGCAGGTCAACCTGGGCACCGGCGCCCAGGTGCTGCAGCCGGACCGGGTCCCCGCCCCGGCCGACGACCCCCCGGTGCACTGCTACGCCGGCGCCCGCGGCGGCTGGTACGGGATGGCCGCCCTGCAGAACGCGGGCTCGGCGTGGGAGTGGGTGGGCCGGGTGCTGGGCCTGGCGGCCGCGGAGCTGTTCGAGGTGGCCGCGGCGGCCCCGGCGGGAGCCGGCGGGGTGGTGTTCCGGCCGTTCCTCACCGGCGAGCGCGGCGGGGTGGCCGGGCCGGGGGAGCGGGGGCGCTGGACCGGGCTGTCGGCGGGGACCACGCGGGCCGACCTGGTGCGCGCCGCGGTCGAGGGGGTGGTGTTCGCGGTCGCGGCGGCCGTGGACCTGCTCGACCCGGGCCCGGGCGAGGTGCTGCTGACCGGCGGGGGCGGGCGGCCGGCCGTCGTCCGGCACCTGCTCGCCGACGTCCTCGGCCGGCCGGTGCGCCACCTGCCGCTGCGCAGCGCCTCGGCCGTCGGTGCCGCCCTGCTGGCCGCCTCGGGGACCGGGGTCGAGGCCCACCGGCCGGCCGCTCCGGGCGCGGCGGTGCCACCGCGCGCCGATCCCGCGCTGCGGGCCGCCGCCGAGCGCTGGCGGTCGGGCTGAGCGTCAGGCCGGGTCGGGTGCCCGGAGCAGCCCCAGCGCAGCGCCGTGCAGCAGGCCGTTGGTGGCCAGCGCGCTGCCGCCGGTCGGCCCCGGGGCGCCGGTGAGGTCGGTGAACCGGCCCCCGGCCTCCCGGACGATCACGTCGAGGGCGGCGAGGTCCCACACGGAGACCTCGGGCTCGCAGGCCACGTCGACCGCGCCCTCGGCCAGGAGCACGTAGCTCCAGAAGTCGCCGTAGGCGCGGGTGCGCCAGGCGGCGCGGGTGAGGTCGAGGAAGCCCTCGAGCAGGCCCCGCTCCTCCCAGCCCGACAGGCTCGAGTAGGAGAGGCTCGCGTCGCCGAGCTCGTGCACCTGGGAGACGGTGCAGCGCGTCGCCGACTCCAGCCGCCGCCCGGTCCAGGCACCGACGCCCTTCGCCGCCCACCAGCGGCGGTTGAGCGCCGGCGCCGAGACCAGGCCGACCACGGGCTCGTCGCCGTCGAACAGCGCGATGAGCGTGGCCCACACCGGCACGCCGCGGACGAAGTTCTTCGTCCCGTCGATCGGGTCGAGCACCCAGCGCCGCGGACCGTGCCCGGTCATCCCGAGCTCCTCACCGAGGACGGCGTCCCGGGTGCGGGCGCGGGCCAGGGTGATCCGCAGCTGCTCCTCGACCGCGCGGTCGGCGTCGGTGACCGGCGTGAGGTCCGGCTTCGTGTCGACCTGCAGGTCCTGCGCCCGGAAGCGGTCGAGGCTGATGGAGTCCGCCTGGTCCGCGAGCACGTGCGCCAGGTGCATGTCCCCCGTGAGGTCCCGGCCCGGTGTCATGGGCACCGAACCTACTGGGGGTCAGTCGAAGACGGCGGCGCTGACCCCGCTGGGCCCCTCGTACTCCCGGTCGTCGATCCTCTCGAGCGCGTCGACGACGTCCTTGCTGCCGCCGTTGTCGCGCGCGTGCTGCACGATCTGCTCCTTGCCGGCCGGGTAGTCCATGCCGGAAAGGGCCTTCTGGATGTCGATGGGGCTCACCATGCCCGGGCCCCTACCCCCGGCCGGCCCACGGCATACCGTCGCGGGGTGGACGCCGCGACGATCGCCGGGCTGCTCGCCGACCCGGCCCGCCTCAAGGTGGTCGCCGCGCTGGCCCTGGGTGCGGGCACCATCGAGGAGGTCGCCGCCGCGTCCGGGCTGTCCCTCAAGGACGTCGCGCTGGCCGCCCGCCGGCTGGCCCGGGCGGGGCTGGTCCGGCGCGACCGGCACGACCTCGAACTGCTCACCGACCGCTTCGGGGAGGTCGCCCGGGCGGCGGCCCGAGCCGCTCCGGCACCGGAGCCGCTGTCGGACGACCCCGCCGAGGACGCCGTCCTGTCGGCGTTCGTGCGCGCCGGGCGGCTGGTGTCGATCCCGGCCGCCCGTGGCAAGCGGCGGGTCGTCCTCGAGCACCTGGTGCGGGTCTTCGACGTGGGCGTGCGCTACCCCGAGCGCGAGGTGAACGCGCTGCTGGCCGTGTGGCACCCCGACGTGGCGGCGCTGCGCCGGTACCTGGTCGACGAGGGGCTGCTCTCGCGGGAGGCCGGCCTCTACTGGCGCTCCGGCGGCTGGGTCGACGTGTAGCGGCCCCCGTCCCCGTGATCATGGCACCGTGACCACGCCGTGGGCCCGCGCGGCGGTCGTGGCGCCATGATCGCCGCGCGTGGCCCTGGTAGGGGCCCGCCGCGAGCGTGCGAGGGGTGGGGAGGAGGGGGTCCTCTCAGTGGCCGGGGTCGAGCTGGCCGACCGCCTCGAGCAGCCGCCGGACGCTGGCCAGCCGCTCCCGGCGCCCCGGGGGCCCGGCATCGGCCCAGGCGTCGAGGGCGCAGTCGGGGTCCTCGGCCGTGTGCCCGCAGCCGGGCGGGCAGTCGACCGCGGCCTCGGCGACGTCGTCGAAGGCCACCAGCACGTCCTCCGCGGTCACGTGCGCGAGGCCGAACGAGCGGATACCCGGGGTGTCGATGACCGTGCCCCCGTCGGGCAGGTCCAGCAGCACCGCGGACGACGACGTGTGCCGCCCCTTGCCGATCTTGGTGACCTCGCCGATGGCCCGGTCGGCGTCGGGCACCAGCCGGTTCACCAGGGTCGACTTCCCGACCCCGGACTGGCCCACGAGCACGCTCATCCGCCCCCGCAGGCGGGCCAGCAGCTCCTCCAGCGACGCCTCCCGGGACACCGCGACCGCGTCGACCTCCAGCCCCGCGTAGCGGTCCAGGAGGGCCCGCGGGCTGGCCAGGTCCGTCTTGGTCAGGCACAGCAGCGGCTCCAGACCGCCGGCGTAGGCGGCCACCAGGCAGCGGTCGAGGAAACCCAGCGCCGGCTCGGGATCGGCGACCGCGGTGACGATCACCAGCTGGTCGGCGTTGGCCACCACGACCCGCTCGGTGGGGTCGGTGTCGTCGGCGGTCCGGCGCAGCGACGTCGTCCGCTCCTCGATGACGACGATCCGGGCCAGGGAGTCCGGCCGGCCGCTGGTGTCACCCACCAGCCGCACCCGGTCGCCGACGACGACGCCGTGCCGGCCCAGCTCCCGGGCACGCATCGCGGTCACCTCGACCGGGCTCCGGCCGGGGCCCTCGACGCGGACGGTCATGCGGCCCCGGTCGACCGCGACCACCAGGCCCGGCACCGCGTCCTCGTGGCGGGGACGGGTGCGGGTGCGGGGCCGCGAGCCACGCCGGTTCGGCCGGACCCGGACGTCGTCCTCGTCCGACCGGCTGTCGTGCCTGCGGGGGCTCAGGAGCGGGCCCCGGCGTGCGACGCGAGCATCCGCTCCCACCGGTCGACGAAGTCCGGCAGCGTCTTGGCCACCGCGCCGGGCCCGGTCACCTCCACGCCCTCGACGGCCAGCCCGAGGACGGCGGCGGCGTGCACCATCCGGTGGTCGGCGTAGGAGTCCAGCCGCGCCGGGCGGGGCGGGCCGGGCTCGACGACCAGCCCGTCCGGCAGCTGCTCGACCCGCGCCCCGACGGCGGTGAGGACCTCCTCGAGGGCCTGCAGCCGGTCGGTCTCGTGACCGCGCAGGTGCGCGATGCCGGTGAGCCGGGAGGGGCCGTCGGCCAGCGCGCACAGCGCGGCCAGCACCGGGGTCAGCTCGCCGACCTCGCCGAGATCGGCGACCAGCGGGCCGATCCGGCCGGTGCCGGTGACCGTCAGGCCGGTGCCCGAGCGGGTCACCTGCGCCCCCATGCCGCCCAGCAGCGCGTCCAGCCGGCCCCCGGGCTGGGTGGTGGCCCCGGGCCAGCCGGGCACGGTCACCCGCCCCCCGGTGACCAGCGCGGCGGCGAGGAAGGGCGCGGCGTTGGACAGGTCGGGCTCGAGCACCTCGTCCCGCGCGGCCACGGGACCTGGGGCGACCCGCCAGCCGCCGTCGGTCGCGGTGACGGCGACGCCGCGCTCCCGCAGGGCCGCCACGGTCATCTCGACGTGCGGCAGCGAGGGCAGCCCGCCCGCCACGGTGAGGTCGGCGCCATCGTCGAAACGGGCCGCCGCCAGCAGCAGCCCCGAGACGATCTGCGAGGACTCGCTCGCGTCGACGGTCACCGCGCCGCCGCGCACCCGACCGGTGCCGTGCACGGTGAACGGCGCCCGCCCGCGGCCGCCGTCGTCCACCCGGACGCCGAGGTCGCGCAGCGCCGCCAGCAGCCCGGCGTTGGGCCGCTCCCGCAGCCGCGGGTCGCCGTCGAGCCGCACCGGGCCGTCGGCCAGCGCGGCGACCGGGGGGAGGAAGCGCAGCACCGTGCCGGCCAGGCCGGCGTCGACCTCGGCCGGGCCGCGCAGGGGGCCGGGGGTGACCACCCAGTCCCCGCCCTCGTCGGCGACCCCCACGCCGAGCGCGCGCAGGCCGGCCGCCATGAGCTCGGTGTCCCGGGCGCGCAGCGGGCGCACGAGCCGGCCGGGGCCCTCGGCCAGGGCCGCGAGCACGAGCGCCCGCGCGGTCAGCGACTTGGACCCGGGCAGGGGCACGACGGCGTCGACCGGGGTGCGGTGGTGCGGCGTCGTCCAGACCTGCGTCACGGCCCCAGTCTGCCCTGCACCGCCCACCCGGCCCGGGGCACGGGCGCGCCGCGGCACCGGGGGCATGCGCCGGGGGGGGGGGGCGGCCCCGCCCGCGCGCGGGGGGGCGCCCCCCCCACCCCCCCCGCCCCCCGCCCGCGGCCCCC
>NZ_JBJGYK010000042.1:0-36380 GCF_054049955.1 Geodermatophilus sp. SYSU D00758 | reverse complement strand
CGCCGCGGCGGCGCGCCGCCGGCCCGCCCCCCCCCACCGGCGCCCCCCGGGGCGCGCCCCCGCCCCCCCCGGGGGGGCCCCCCCCCCCCGGGCGACGACCAGGTGACCTGATCGTCAGGCACACCCCCGGTCAGGCGTAGCCCCACACCTCCCGGGCGACCTCGACGACGAGCGCGAGCTTGGCGATCTGGTCCTCGCGGGTCAGCGCGTTGCCCTCCACCGTGGAGGAGAACCCGCACTGGGGCGACAGGCAGAGCTGCTCCAGCGGCACGTACCGCGCGGCCTCGTCGATCCGCCGCTTGAGGACGTCCTTGTCCTCGAGCTCGGGCCGCTTGCTGGTCACCAGTCCGAGGACCACCCGCTTGCCCGGCGGGACGAACCGCAGCGGCTCGAAGCCCCCCGAGCGGGCGTCGTCGTACTCGAGGAAGAAGCCGTCGACCTGCAGGCCGCCGAAGAGCGCCTCGGCGACGAAGTCGTAGCCGCCCTCGGCGGCCCAGGAGGAGCGGAAGTTGCCGCGGCACATGTGGGTGGTGACGGTCAGCCCCTCGGGCCGGTCGGCCAGCGCGGCGTTGATCTGCCGGATGTAGCGCTCGTGCTGGTGCTCGGCGTCGCGGCCCTGCTGGGCCAGCTCGGCCCGCTGGGCGGGGTCGTTGAGGTAGGCCAGGCTGGTGTCGTCCAGCTGCAGGTAGGTGCAGCCCAGGGCGGCCAGGCCGCGCACCTCCTGCCGGTAGGCGGCCGACAGGGCGTCCCAGAAGGCGTCCTCGTCGGGGTAGACGGCCGGGTCGATCGCGGCGGCGCCCCCGCGGTAGTGGACCATCGACGGCGAGGGGATGGTCAGCTTCGCCGTCTGCCCCTCGCCGACCTGCGACTGCAGGTACCGGAAGTGGTCCCCGAAGATCGGGTTCCCCTCGTCGATCGACAGCGGCCCGTCGACGTGCAGCCCGGCGGGCACCCAGTCGATGTCCCCGTTGGCGTTGTGGAAGTGGACCGGCCGACCCTCCCCCTCGACCTTGGTGATGCCGTCGATCGCGTAGATGAAGTCCATGTGCCAGGTGGCGCGGCGGAACTCGCCGTCCGTGGCGGTGTGCAGGCCGACGTCGCGCTGCAGGCGGACGGCGTCGGCGATGGCCGCGTCCTCCACCGCGCGCAGCTCCTCGGCGCCGATCTCGCCGGCGGCGGCACGGGCACGGGCGTCGAGCAGCTCGGCGGGTCGCAGGAGGCTGCCGACGTGGTCGGCGCGGAACGGCGGGCCGGAGACGTCACTCATGACCAGCAGCTTGGTGCAGCACCCGCTCCGGCGCAGCCCCACGTGCGGTCGGGCGCCCACCCGGCCCGGTGGTGGCCACCGATGCGGCCCCGCCCGCGACCCCGGGTGTGACCTGCGCCTTCCCGGGGTACTGCCGGGAGGTCAGGCAGCACGGTGGAGGGAGGGATCATGGGACTCGTGTCGGGTCTGTTCAAGGGCGCCATCCTCAGCAAGCTGCTGAACCGGTTCTTCGGTGGCCGCCGCCGCTACTGAGGTCCGCCGGTGCGGGTGAGCCCGCACGCACGGCGCGGCCCCGGTCTCCCGCGGGGAGGCCGGGGCCGCGCCGTGTCCGCGGGGTCACCGGGACCACCCGGGTCGTCGGGGGCCCGCGGGGCTCAGCCGCCGTGCGCCCCCGGCCCGTGCCCGGCCGGGAACGTGGTCGTGGTGTCCCCGAGCAGCAGGGCGCGGTACGTGGCGACGGCGGCCTCCTCCAGGTTCAGCGCCCGCCGGTAGGCCGTGCCCACGTCCGGCCCGAGGGCCGAGCAGCCGTGGTGGGCGAGCACGATGCAGTCGTGCTCCCGGGCGGCCCCGGCCGCGGCCTCGGCGAGCTCGTCGGAGCCGGTCGGCAGGTAGGGCACGACGCCCACCGAGCGGACGTAGACGGCGTGGTCCAGGGTGATCAGCCGGATCCGGTGACCGAGCGCGTCGACCAGGACGGCGTGCTGCGGGTGCAGGTGCACGACCGCGCCGACGTCGGGGCGGGCCCGGTAGGTGCGCTGGTGCAGCTTCCACTCGCTCGACGGCCGTGCGGCCCCGCCGACGACCCCGCCGTCCAGGGGCACCACGCTGAAGTCCGCCGGCGTCAGCCGGTCCAGCCACGTGCCGGCCGCGGTGACCACGAACTCCGCAGCGCCGGGCAGCCGCGCCGAGAGGTTGCCGCCGCTGGCCAGCACCAGCCCGCGGGTCACCGCCGAGGCCCCCACCTCGACGAGCCGGTCGACCAGCTCCTCCCGGGTCCGCGCCGGCCTCACCCCGCCGTCCTCAGGCCGACCAGTACGACGCGACGTCGGCGGCGGCGAACCGGCCGCGGTCGGTGACCACGGCGCTGACGAACCGCGGCGGGGTGACGTCGAAGGCCGGGTAGACGCCGGTGGCCCGCGCGGACCCGGTGCGCCGGCCCAGGCAGTGCAGGACCTCGGCGCCGTCCCGGTCCTCGAGCTCGACGTCGGCGGCGGTCGCCGCCTGCCGGTCGGGCGCCTGCACCAGCGCCAGGTACGGGACGCCGAACGCGTGCGCCGCCACCGCGATCTGCAGGGTGCCGACCTTGTTGACCACCGCGCCGTCCATCGTCACGCGGTCGGCGCCGGTGACGAAGACGCCGACGTCCCCGCGGCTCATGAGGTGCGCGGCCATCCCGTCGGTGATGAGCCGGGTGGGAACGCCCATCTCGGCCAGCGACTCCGCGGTGAGCCGGGCGCCCTGCAGGTAGGGCCGCGTCTCGGTGCAGACCGCGTCGAGGCGCTTGCCGGCCCGCAGCGCCGCGGCCACCGTCTCGGTCAGGTAGGTCTCGGCCCAGCAGTGGGTGAGCAGCGTGGCGCCGTCGGGCACCAGCGCGGCGGCGTGCTCGCCGAGCCGGCGGTGGGCGGCGCGGACCCGCTCGCCCGCCTCCCGCGCGGCCCGCTCGACCGCGGGCCCCACCGGTGCGCCGTCCGCCAGCGCCGTCCCCGCGGCCGCCTGCAGACCGGCGACGACGTCCCGGATGCCGTTGTTGGTCGGCCGGGTGGCCACGAGCCGGCGGGCGGCCCCGGCCAGGTGGTCGCGCCGGGCCGGCGCGGTCGGCAGCCGGTCGGCCGCCCGGGCGGCGAGCACCATGCCCCCGGCGGCGGCGAACCAGGGGCCGAGGCTCTGGGTGACCATGTCCTCGATCGCGCGGGCGACGTCCTCGACGTCCCGGCAGGTCACCCAGGTGCGCTCGAACGGGAAGACCCGGCGGTCGAGGATGCGGACCGCGTCGTCCTCGACCAGCACGCTCTGCGCGACCAGGGTCGGCACGGGGACCTCCGGGCAGCCGGAGGTGTTGGAGGCCTTCCCCGCGGTCTCGGACCCAGGACGCATGACCAGCTTCCTGTGCCTCAGAGGCCCGTGATGTGCTCGGGGCGGATCGGCACCCGGGTCAGCGGCTTCCCGCAGGCGGCCCGGACGGCCGCGGCCACCGCCGGGCCCGAGGAGATCGCCGGCGGCTCCCCCACCCCGCGCACCCCGTACGGCGCGTGCGGGTCGGCGTACTCGAGCACCTCCACCCGCATCGGGGGCATGTCCAGCACGGTGGGCAGCAGGTAGTCGGTGAACGAGGGGTTGCGCACGTGGCCGTCGGTCACCACGACCTCCTCCATGAGCGCCAGCCCGAGCCCCTGGGCGCTGCCGCCGTGGATCTGGCCGACGACGGCGTCCGGGTTCAGCGCCCGCCCGACGTCCTGGGCGGTGTCGAGCGCGACCACCTTGACCAGGCCCAGCTCGACGTCGACGTCGACCACCGCCCGGTGCGCGGAGAAGGCGAACTGCACGTGCGCGTCGCCCTGGCCGGTCTCCGGGTCGATCGCGTGGGTGGGCCGGTGCCGCCACTCCACGGTCTCCTCGACCGCGTCGTCCCCCAGCACGTCGGCCAGGGCGGCCAGCACCGCGCCGTCGGCCCCCAGCACCTTGCCGCCGTCCAGCCGCAGCCCGTCGACGGCCACCTCCAGGGTGACCGCGGCCCGGCGCAGCACGGCGGCGCGCACCGCCTCGCACGCGGCCTTGACCGCGCCGCCGGTGACGTAGGTCTGCCGGGACGCCGACGTCGACCCGGCGGAGCCGACCGTCGTGTCGGCGGGGACGACGACCACCCGGTCCACGCCGAGCTCGGTGCGGGCGATCTGCTGCTGCAGCGTGACCAGGCCCTGGCCGACCTCGGCGGCCGCGGTGTGCACCGAGACCACCGGCTCCCCGCCGCTGACCTGCAGCCGCACCCGTGCGGTGGAGTAGTCGTCGAAGCCCTCGGAGAAACCGACGTTCTTGTAGGTGACCGCGTACCCGACGCCGCGCCGCACCCCCTCCCCGTGGGTGGTGTTGCCGACCGCCCCGGGCAGCGCGCGCAGGTCGCCGGCGTCGGCGGGCGGGGGCAGCGGCAGGGCGGCCACCCGCTCGACCAGCTCGGCGACCGGCGCGGCGGAGTCGACCACCTGGCCGGTGATGTTCCGGTCGCCCTCGCGCAGGCCGTTGCGGCGCCGGATCTCGACCGGGTCGAGGCCGACGGCCTCGGCCAGCCGGTCCATCAGCGCCTCGACGGCGAAGGCGGTCTGCACGCAGCCGAACCCGCGCATCGCCCCGCAGGGCGGGTTGTGGGTGAACACCCCGTACGCGTCGACCTCGACCGAGCCGAACCGGTAGGGCCCGAGCCCGAGGGTGCCGGCGTTGCCGACGACGGCCGCGGTGGAGGAGGCGTAGGCGCCGCCGTCGAGCACCGTCCGGGCCCGGCCGTAGACCAGCGTGCCGTCGCGCTCGGCGCCGAACTCGTAGCTCATCCACGCCGGGTGCCGGTGCACGTGGCCGTAGAAGGACTCCTCGCGGCCGTAGCTCATCTTCACCGGCCGGCCGGTGCGCAGCGCCAGCAGGCAGGCGTGCACGTGCACCGAGAGGTCCTCGCGGCCGCCGAAGGCCCCGCCCACCCCGGCGAGGGTGAGCCGCACCCGCTCCGGCGGCAGGCCGAGGGCCAGGCACACCTGGCGCTGGTCGACGTGCAGCCACTGGGTGGCCACGTAGAGGTCGACCCCGCCCTCGCCGTCGGGCACGGCCAGGCCGGACTCGGGGCCGAGGAAGGCCTGGTCCTGCATGCCGACCTCGACGTCGAGCGAGACGACGACCGGGGCGGACGGGCGGGGCTCGCCGCGCCGCAGCCGCAGGTGGCGGACCAGGTTGCCGCCGGGGTGCACCTGCGGGGCGTCGCCGTCCAGGGCCCGCAGCGGGTCGGTGAGCGCGGGGAGGACCTCGTAGTCGACGCGGATCCGCCGGGCCGCGCGGCGGGCGGTCTCGGGGTGGTCGGCGGCGACCAGCGCCACCGGCTCGCCCTCGTAGCGGACCACGTCCGCGGCCAGCACCGGCTGGTCGGCGTGCTCGAGGCCGAAGGCGTTCTCGCCGGGGACGTCGTCGGCGGTGAGGACCGCGGTCACCCCCGGCACCGCGAGCGCCTCCGCGACGTCGACGCCCCGGATGCGGGCGTGCGGGTGGGGGCTGCGCAGCGTGACGCCCCAGACCATGTCGTCGTGCCAGAGGTCGCTGGCGTAGGCGAACTCGCCGGTGACCTTGAGCGTGCCGTCCGGCCGGACGGCGTTCTCGCCGATCCGGCCGGTGCCCGTGGCCGAGGAGGCGGGAGGTGCGGTGCCCGTCGGTGCGGTGGTCGTCATCGCCCCGCCTGCCGCCGGGCGGCCAGCCGGACCGCGTCGAGGATCTTCTCGTAGCCGGTGCAGCGGCACAGGTTGCCGGCCAGCGCCTCGCGGATCTCGGGGTCGGCGGGTTCGGGGACCCGGGCGAGCAGGTCGTGCGCCGCCACGACCAGGCCCGGGGTGCAGAAGCCGCACTGCACCGCGCCGGCGTCGACGAAGGCCTGCTGCACCGGGTGCAGCCCGGCCTCGCCAGCGGCGCCGGCACCGGCCAGGCCCTCGATGGTGGTGACCTCGCGGCCGGCGGCCTGCCCGGCCGCGACCAGGCAGGAGCACACGACCTCGCCGTCGAGGTAGACCGTGCAGGAGCCGCACTCGCCCTGCTCGCAGGCGTTCTTGGCGCCGGGCAGTCCGAGCCGCTCGCGGAGCAGGAACAGCAGGCTCTCCCCCGGCCAGACGTCGTCGGCGGTCCGTTCGGTGCCGTTGACGGTCACGGTGACCCGCATCAGGCGGCCCTCCTCAGGTCGTCCCAGGCCCAGGCGAGCGCGCGCCGGGCCATGACCGCCAGCGCGTGGCGGCGGTAGGCGGCGCTGCCCCGGACGTCGTCGATGGGCGCGGCGGCCGCCGCGACCCGCCGGCCGAACTCCGCGGCCAGGTCGGCGTCGAGCGGCGCGCGGCCGGCCCAGTCCAGCTCCGCGGCCAGCAGCTGCTCGGCCTCCGGTGCCCGGCGGGGGGTGGGGGCGGCCGAGCCGATGCCGGTGCCCACGGCGCGGCGGTCGGGGTGCAGGGCGACGGCGAGCGACGTCACGGCGATCACCATCGCGTTCCGGGTGCCGACCTTGCAGAACTGCTGCGGCCCGGCGGCCACCGGGACGAGCACCGCGGCGATCAGCTCGTCGGCGGCCAGGGCGCTGCGCTTGGGCCCGGTGAAGAAGTCGGCGACCGGCAGGCGGCGGGTGCCCCGGGCGGCGGAGGCCAGCTCGACCTCGGCGCCGGCGGCCAGCAGCGGCGGGTGCGCGTCGCCGGCCGGTGACGCCGAGCCCAGGTTGCCGCCGACGGTCCCCCGGGTGCGGATCTGCGGCGACCCGACGGTGCGGGCGGCCATCGCCAGCCCGGGCAGCCGGCCGGCCAGCTCGCCGAGCACGCGGGCGTAGGGGACGCCGGCGCCCAGCCGCACCCGGTCGCCCTCGAGCGCCCACTCGCGGAGGTCGGGGACGCGGGTGAGGTCGAGCAGGGCGGCCGGGCGCCGGCGGTCGAAGGTCAGGTCGACCATGACGTCGGTGCCGCCGGCCAGCGGCAGGGCGTCGGGGCGCTCGGTCCGCAGCGCGAGCGCCTCCGCCCAGGTCGCCGGCTGGAGGAAGTCCACCCGCGCACGATCCCAGCCCGCGGGCCCGCGGGCCAGGGACCGCGCCCGGACGGGTGTCAGCGGGTCCGCTGGAACACCGAGATGGTGCCGACGCCGCGAGCCGGTGTCCCCCCGGGGGAGCTCCCGGGACCGGCGGGGTGACGGGACGGTTCGCCCGTCAGCCGCCCGCGTCGAGGTCGAGGGTGCCGACCATGGCGTCGAGCACCCCCACGTTGCGCTCGTACTCGGCGCCGGGCAGCCCGACCGTGTCGGCGACCAGGGTCCGCCCCGCGCCGAGGTCGACCAGGTAGCTGGTCATCGGGGTGCCGACCGGGTACAGCCCCTCCTGCACCTCCCGCTCGATGCGCACCGCGTCGCGGCCGTCCACGGTCAGCGTGCGGCGGGCCTGCTCACCGGGACGCTCCTCGGTGGCGCGGGCGAAGGGCACCTGCTGGACCGAGATCGCGACCGCGGCCTGCCGGACGTCGGTGCCCGGTTCGAGGTCCAGGTCGCCCGGCGAGAAGCGGCTGCACGCGGGCACCACCTCGCCGGCGTTGACCGTCCACGCCGCCGGGTGGTCGACGGCGAAACCGGCCGGGCTGGTGCAGGTCCCGCCGAGCTCGACCGGGTCGCCGGTCAGCACGTCGACGACGAGGCGCGAGGGGTCCTCGAGCCGGGCGACGGCGAACGGCCGGCGCTCGTCCAGCCCGGCGAAGAGCGTGTACCGGCCCTCGTACAGGGTGTCGGTGACCAGGGCCTGCAGCGCCTCGGTGCCGGCGATCTCCAGCCGCTCCGGGCCGTCCCAGGGCTCGATCCCCTCCGGGGCGTCACGGGGCAGCGTGACGCCGGTCAGCGTGATGCCGAGCGCCGCGTCGCCCGGGACGTCGACCGGCGCGCCGGAGCCCTGGGCGCGCGGGTCGTCGGTCCAGCCGACCTCGTACCCGGCCGTGCCGCCGCCGGCGGTCTCGACCACGATGCGGTCGAAGCCGTCGTGGGCGCCGAGCCGGACGTCGGTGACCACGACCGGCCCCGCCCCGGCCGGCGCCTCGACGTCCTCGGTGCCACCGGGCCCGACGGGATCGAGGCCGTCGCCCCCGCCCCCGGGGTGCCGGACGTCGACGACCAGCCGCGCCGGGTCCTGCAGGGTGGTCACGCCGAACGGCACCCGCTCCGCCAGCCCGAGGTGCCAGGTGAGCACGTCCTCGAAGTCCCCGGTCTGCACCGCCTCGAGGAGCACCTCGCCCCCGGGCACGTTGACCACCCCGCGGTCGGGGTAGGTGGTGCGCGGCTCGTCGCCGGAGAGGTCGACCCCGCTGGCCGGGGCGGCCTGCACGCGCAGCACCGCGTCGCCGGCCAGCGCCACCTCCCGGCCGGAGGGGTCCTCGGTGACCGGCGGCTCGACGTACTCGACCCGGTGGCCGGGGAGCGCGTCGCCCTCGAACTCGAGGACGAACCGGTCGAAGCCCTCGTGCCCCGCGGCCCGCGCGTCGACCAGGTGCGCGGTCGGGCCGGAGCGGGGGAACTCCTCGGTGGCGACCGGGGCGGTGCCGGCCTCGCCGACCGGTTGCGGCGCCGTGCTGGGCTGGGTGTGCGCCGCGGCCGGGACCGGAGCGACCAGCAGCGCTCCGGCTCCCAGCCCGGCGAGGAGGGTCCGCAGCATCGCGATCCCGCACCTCCGGGTCTCGGGGACGTCGTCCCCGACAGCCCTGCCCGGGACGCCGCGGCCCGAACGTCGGCCCCCGCTTCGCAAAGGGATCGCAACGTGCTGGTCGCGGCGGCGCTGCCGGGACGCGGCGGTGGTCGGGACGCGGCGGTCAGGACCTGGCGGCCGCGACCGGGGGCCCGCGGTCAGGCGAGGCCGGCGCCGTCGAGGTCCAGGGAGGCGACCATCTCGTCGAGGACGGCGACGTCGCGCGGGTGGTCGGTGCCGGGCAGGCCCACGGCCGTCGCGACGAGGGTGCGGCCGCCGCCGAGGTCGACGCGGTGCTGGGTGACCGGGGTGCCCGTCGGCCACAGCCCGGGACCGGTCCGCAGCTCCTCGCGCACGGCCGCCCGGCCGTCCACGGTCCCCTGGGCCGAGTCCACCACCGCGGCGCCGGGGTCACCGGCCTCCGCCGGCGGCACGGGCAGCACCTCGAGGGAGATCGGGGCGGTGCGCACGTCGGAGGCCTCGGGGACCTCGAACGCGCCCGGGCCGAACCAGCTGCAGGCGGGCAGCACGCCGGCCTCGTTCGCCGACCAGTCCGCCGGGTGCGCGACGGTGAAGCCCTCGGGGCTGCTGCAGGCCACCGACGGGGTGGCGTCGTCCGCGGCCGCCGACGCGACGACCGGGGCGGCCGCGGCGGCACCCACCCCGGCCGGGGTGGCCGCGGGCAGGGGCGCGCCACCGCTCGACGAGGGTGTGCACGCGGTCAGTGCCAGCACGGCGAGGCCGGCACCGGGGAGGAGCTGCCGCACGAGGTGGCCGCCTTCCGGGTCGGGGTCGGTGTCCCCCCTCCCTGCCCAGCCGGGCTGGGGCCGAACCACGCAGCACCCGGGTGTGTGACGCGCCACCCGGGGGCACGCATCGGACCGCGTCGACCTGGGCATGGCGTCCGTCATGCAGCTGCCCGAGCCCCGGGGTCCCCTCTCGAGCGCCCTCCTCGCCGACCTGCGCGAGCGGTCCGCCGTCGACCCCGCGACCGCCGACCTCGCCGCCCGCGCCACCGACGGGATCGCCGCGGCGGGGGCCGACCCGCTGCTCGACGAGGACCTGCAGCTGTCGCTGGCGGTCTGCTACGAGCTGCACTACCGCGGGTTCGGCGACGTCGACCCGGCCTGGGAGTGGGAGCCGTCGCTGCTCGCCCTGCGGGCCCGCCTGGAGGCCGCGCACCTGGCCGGGCTGCGCGCACTGGTGGGCGAGCTCCCCGCCGGCGACGGGCCGGTCGACCGCCGGCTGGCCGACCTGGTCGCCGCCGACGACGGCCCGTCGCTGTCGCGCTACCTGGCCCGGGACGGCGGCCCCGAGCAGTGGCGGGAGTACCTGACCCTGCGGTCGGTGTACCACCTCAAGGAGGGCGACCCGCACAGCTTCGCCATCCCGAGGCTCGAGGGCCGGGCGAAGTCGGCGATGGTCGAAATCCAGGCCGACGAGTACGGCGGCGGGTCGGCGGCGCGGATGCACAGCACCCTGTTCGCCGGCATGCTCCGCGACCTCGGCCTGCCCGACACCTACGGTGCGCTCTGGGACGCCGCGCCGGCACCGGCCTTCGCGTCGGTGAACACCATGTCGCTGTTCGGCCTGCACCGCCGCTGGCGCGGGGCCGCCGTCGGGCACCTGACCGCGGTCGAGATGACCTCGTCGGAGCCCAGCCGCCGCTACTCGGCCGGGCTGCGCCGGCTCGGCTTCGGCGAGGGCACCCGGGTGTTCTACGACGAGCACGTCGAGGCCGACGCGGTGCACGAGCAGATCGCCGCGGTGGACATGTGCGGGTCGCTGGTCGCCGGGGACCCCGCGCTGGCCGACGACGTCCTCTTCGGCGCCGCCTGCGCGCTGGCCGTCGACGGGCTGACCGCCCGGTACCTGCTCGCCCGGTGGGAGGCGGGGGGCTCCGCCCTGCGCCGTCCGGGTCAGCCGGACACCGCTGCCTCCCGCTCGTGCCCCGCCCGGGTGATCGCCCAGCCGAAGACGGCGGCCGCCGGGAACATGATCACGCTGTAGACCGCCGCGGGCACGGCGAGCTGCACGCTGCCCAGCACGCTGATCGCCACCGCGATGGCCAGCGTGCCGTTGTGCACGCCGATCTCGAAGGCGCTGGCGACCGCCTGCCTGCGAACCACGCCGAACGCCCGGGGGACGAGGAACCCGGCGGTCAGGCTGACCAGGCAGAACAGCAGCGCGGGCAGGCCCACGTCGGCCATGTACTCCCCCACGTTCTCCCGCTCCGCCACGATGGTCCCGACGATCACCAGCGCGAGCACGGCCGCCGAACCGATGCGGACCGGCTTGTCCATCCGGTCGGCGAACCCGGTCGCGCGGGCGCGGACGAGCATGCCGACGGCCACCGGGACGAGCACGACCGCGAACACCTGGGCGGTCTTGCCGAACTGCAGGCCGAGGCTGCCGGCGCCGGGCGGGTCGAACCACGCGATCGCCAGGTTCGTGACGACCGGCAGGGTGACCACCGCGATCAGCGAGTTCACCGCGGTGAGCGTGATGTTGAGCGCCACGTCGCCCCGGAACAGGTGGCTGAAGAGGTTGGCCGTCGTGCCGCCCGGGCTCGCGGCGAGGAGCATCATCCCGACGGCGAGCAGCGGCGGCAGGCCGAAGGCGAGCACGAGGCCGAAGCAGACGGCCGGGAGCAGGACCAGCTGCAGCACCAGGGCGATGGTCACCGCGCGGGGGTGGCGGCCGACGCGGACGAAGTCGCCGACGGTGAGCGACAGGCCCAGGCCGAGCATGACGAGGGCGAGCGCCGCCGGAAGGGCGACGTCGGTGAGTGCCGATCCCATGGACACCTCCGTCCCGGCGCCCGATGCGCCGTCGACGGGCATCCTCGGGTACGGAGGGCCCGGGGCGGCAGCGTGTCCCCCGGCGAGGCGACGGGCCGGCCGGTGGTGGACGGCGTCCCGGTGCCGCAGAGCCTCCCCCGACGTCCGGACGGCGGGCTCCGGCCGGCCGACGGTGCGGCGCGGTCAGGCCCGGTCGCCGTCCTCGCGGCGGATCCGCGCGGCCGGCCGCGGGCGGGCGGGGGCGCTGGGCGCGCGGAACCCCGCCCGCTTGTGGGTGCCGTCGCAGAAGGGCTTGATGCCCGACCTGCCGCACCGGCACAGCGCGACGGTCTCCCGGCCGGGGTCGATCTCGGTGCCGTCCTGGTCGACCAGCCGGAAGTCCCCGCGCACCAGCAGCGGGCCGTCCCGGTAGGGCGTGATGGTCGCGTGCCCCGCCGGCGGGGCCGGGGGGTCCCCGGGGCGGACCGGGTCGTCGGGCTCGGGCGGGAGGGGCAGCGCGCTCACGCCCCTCCCCTGCCCGGCCCGGACCCGCCGCACACGCGCGGGTCAGCCGCCCCGGGCCGCACCGCCCCCCGGCTCGCCGGAGACCGGGCGCCCGCTCCCCGCGCGGGGTGCCGGCGGCGCGGTCTGCGGCGGCAGGGTCCCCGACGGCGCGGTGCCCGACGACGCGGTGCCCGACGGCGCGGTCCCCGGCGGCGCGGTCTCCGGCGGCAGCTCGGCGCCGGTCCGGTCGGCGGGCAGCCCCTCCACCGGCCGCTCCGCCGGGGCGGTGAGCAGCGGCGCCACGAGGGCGGCGAGCAGGGCCCCGACCAGCGGCGCCACCAGGAACAACCAGACCTGCTCCAGCGACTCGCCGCCGGCGAACACCGCCGGACCCAGGGAGCGGGCCGGGTTGACCGAGGTGCCGGTGAGCGGGATCCCCACCAGGTGGACGGCGGCGAGGGACAGGCCGATGGCCAGGCCGGCGAAGCCCGGCGCCGCGGCCCGCCCGGTCACCAGGAGGACCACCAGGACGAACGCGAAGGTGAGCAGGGTCTCGAGCACGAAGGCGCCGGTGGCGCTGATCGTCGTGCCGTACGCGTTGCTGCCCAGCGCGCCGGTCCGGTCGACCAGCTGCCCGACGTCGCTGGTCAGCAGCTGCAGCACCGCGGCCCCGGCGATGCCGCCGGCGAACTGCGCGACCCAGTAGCCGACGGCCTCGGGCAGCGTCATGCCGCGCGAGAGCAGGACGCCCAGGGTGACGGCGGGGTTGATGTGGCAGCCCGACACCGGGCCGAGCGCGTAGGCGAGGGCCAGCAGCACCAGGCCGAAGGCCAGGGCCACGCCGGTCGGCCCGAGCTGGTCGATCCCGGCCACGGCCGAGCCCACCGCGACGACCACCAGCAGGGCCGTGCCGAGGAACTCGGCGCCCAGGGAACGGATGAAGGTGGGCGACACGGCCCCTCCTCCCGGACGACCGCAGCCGGTCCCCCGCGCCGCCGCAGCGGCAGCTCCGGTGCGGGTCGGACACAGGTTGCACGCAACCGGCCGCGACACGCCAGCCCCTGCGGCGCGGCGGCGGACCGAGCCAATGTCAGGGACCTGACACAGGCGTAGCCTCGCCGGGGATGACGTCGACGACCGCGTACCGGCCGCCGTTCGACGCGGTCGTCCTCGCCGCGTCGACCGGGGGCCTGCGCGCGCTGCGCACCGTGCTCGGCGGGCTGCCCGCCTCCTTCCCCGTGCCCGTCGTCGTCGTCCAGCACCGAGCCGCCGGCCCCGCCGACCGGCTGGCCGACATCCTCGGCACCGGCACCGCTGTCCCGGTGCACCGGGCCGCGACGGGATCCCTCGCCGGCGGGGTCACCGTGCTGCCGGCGGGCAGCACCGCCGCGTTCGGCCCGGGTGCTTCCGTGGAGCTGCGCCCCTGCCCGACGATCGAGACCGCCGACCACCTGATGGCCTCCGCCGCTGCCGTCCTCGGCCCCCGTGTCCTGGCCACCGTCCTCACCGGGCGGCTGTCCGACGGTGCCCTCGGCGTCCGGGCGGTACGGCGGGCGGGTGGCCGGGTCCTGGTGCAGGACCCGGCCGACGCCGAGGCCCCGGGCATGCCCAGCGCCGCCCTGGCGACGGGCTGCGTGGAGCACGTCCTCCCCCTGCGGCTGATCGCGCCGGCGCTCGTGGCCTACACCATGGCCCCGGGCGCGGCGGAACTGCTGGCCGTCCCCGTGCCGCCGTGGGCGCGGTTGGGCCACGCCGTCCCGGCCTGAGGCACCCACCCCCGAGCCCAGGGCCGACGCGGACGCATCGGAGTCACGAGCATGCAGCAGCCCGAGCGGACCACCGGTCCCGAGCCCCGGCGCAACCTGATCCTGCGGGCCCTGCCCGCCGACGAGTACGCCCGCGTCGCCGCTGTGATCCAGCCGGTCACCCTCGCGGTGCGCGACCACGTCTACCGGCGCGACGGGGGCATCGACGCCATGTACTTCCCGGTCGACGGCGTCCTGTCCCTGGTCGCCACGGTCGAGGGCGGGATGGCCGTCGAGGTCGCGTCCATCGGCTACGAGGGGGTCTCCGGCCTGCCGGTCTTCCTCGGGACGGCGACCAGCCCGCACGACTGCTACTGCCAGATCGAGGGCACTGCCATGCGCCTGCCCACCCGGGAGCTCCCGAGGATCCTGACCGGCGACGGCGCCCTGCACGACCTGCTGCACCGCTACACCCAGGCCACCGTGGTGCAGCTGGCGCAGGGAGTGGCCTGCAACCGGCTGCACACCACCGAGGAGCGGTGCGCCCGCTGGCTGCTGCAGAGCCGTGACCGGGTGGGCGCCGACGAGTTCCCCCTGACCCAGGAGTTCCTCGCCCAGATGCTCGGCGTGCGCCGCGGCACCATCTCGCTGACCGCCGGGATCCTGCAGCAGGCGGGGCTCATCCGGTACAGCCGCGGGCGGCTGACGATCGTGGACGCGCAGGCCCTGCACGCGGTGGCCTGCGACTGCTACGACGTCGTGCGGCAGGAGCACGAGCGGCTCGGCCTCGCGCCCCTCCCGCCGGACGCCTCCGGCCGGCCGCCGGGAGGTGCTCAGCCGCCGGGGGGCTCGTAGCCGTAGAACACCCGTTCCACGACGCCGCGCGCGTGCCGCGTGGCGCGGCGGTACTCGTCGAGGAACTCGCCCGGCTCCACGTCGGGCCCACCGCCGCTCGCCCGCGCGACGCCGGCCAGCTCCACGCCCGGCCGCGGCAGCTGGTCGCTGGGCCGGCCGCGGACCAGGAAGACCGCGTTGCGGGCCCGGCTGGCCAGCTCCCACGCCGTCCGCAGGCTGTCGGCGTCGTCGCCGTCGAGCAGGCCGGCCTCGCGCAGCGCCGCGAGACCGGCGACGGTCGCGGGCACGCGGAGGGACGGCACCCGCGCGGCGTGCTGCAGCTGGAGCAGCTGGACGGTCCACTCGACGTCGGCCAGGCCGCCGCGGCCGAGCTTGGTGTGCGTCGCCGGGTCGGCGCCGCGCGGCAGCCGCTCCCGCTCCACCCGTGCCTTGATCCGCCGGATCTCCGCCACCTGCGCGTCGGTCAGGCCCTCGGCCGGGTAGCGGATCGGGTCGACGAGGGCGACGAAGTCCCGCCCCAGCTGCTCGTCCCCGGCCACCGGCACCGCCCGCAGCAGCGCCTGCACCTCCCACACCGACACCCAGCGCTCGTAGTACTCCCGGTAGGCCGGCAGGCTGCGCACCAGCGCCCCCTGCCGGCCCTCGGGGCGCAGGTCGGCGTCGACCTCGAACGCCGGGTCGGGGGCGGGCTCGCCCAGCAGCCGGCGCAGGGTGTGCGCCACCGCGTTCGCCGCGGCGGTCGCCCTCCCCTCCTCGGCACCGTCCCGGGGCCGGTGCACGAACAGCACGTCGGCGTCCGACCCGTAGCCCATCTCCGCGCCGCCGAGCCGGCCCATGCCGATGACCGCGAGGTCCATCGGCACCTCGTCGGGCGCCGTACCGCTCTCGGCCGCCCACGCCCGGGTGGCGACGTCCACGCCGACCTGCAGCGTCGCGACGGCGACGTCGGTGAGGGCCCGCCCGACCTCGACGACGTCGAGCAGGCCGAGCAGGTCCGCGCAGGCGATGCGCAGCAGCTCGGAGCGGCGCAGCCCGCGGACCACGCGGACGCCGGCGGTGGGGTCGGCGGCGCGGCCGGCGGCCTGCCGCCACGCCCCGGCCAGCGCGGCTGCGGTCCGCGGTCGCAGCTCGTCGTCGTCGGCGAGGATGCGCAGCGCCTCCGGGGTGCGGGTGAGCAGCGAGGCGACGTACTGGCTGGAGCCGAGCAGCTGCGCCAGCCGCTCGGCCACGTGCCCCTCGTCGCGCAGCAGCCGCAGGTACCACTGGTTGCCGCCGAGCGCCTCGCTCACCTGCCGGTAGGCCAGCAGGCCGGCGTCGGGGTCGCTGCAGTCGGCGAGGGTCTGCAGCACGACCGGCAGCAGGTACTTCTGCATCGCCGCGGAGCGGGAGACCCCGCCGGTGAGCGCGCCCATGTGCCGGAGCGCGCCGTCGGGGTCGGCGAAACCGAGGGCGCGCAGCCAGTCACCGGCCGCCTTCGACCCCAGGTGGGCGGCCTCCGGCGGCACCTTGGCGACGGCCGACAGCAGCGGCCGGTAGAAGAGCTTCTCGTGCAGCCGGCGCACCTCCCGGGTGTGCAGGCCCAGCTCGGCGTCGAGGACGGCGACGGCGTCCCCCCGGTGGTCGGGCTTGTAGCCCAGCGCCCGGGCCAGCCAGCGCAGCTGCTGCTCGTCGGTGGGCAGCAGGTGGGTGCGGCGCAGCCGGAGCAGCTGCAGCCGGTGCTCGACGGTGCGCAGGAACCGGTAGGAGGCGATCAGCGTGTCGGCGTCGTCCCGGCCGACGTAACCGCCGGCCCGCAGCGCGTGCAGGGCCGGCAGCGTGCCCCCGACGCGCAGCCGCACGTCGACCCGGCCGTGCACCAGCTGCAGCAGCTGGACGGCGAACTCCACGTCGCGCAGTCCGCCGCGGCCGAGCTTGAGCTCGCGCTCGGCCTGGGCGGGCGGGATGTTCTCCAGCACCCGCCGGCGCATCGCCTGCACCTCGGCGACGAAGCCGGGGCGCTCCCCGGCCTGCCAGACCAGCGGGAAGAGCTCCTCGACGTAGGCCCGGCCGAGGTCGGGGTCGCCGGCGACCGGCCGCATCTTCAGCAGCGCCTGGAACTCCCAGGTGCTGGCCCACTGCCGGTAGTAGGAGGCGTGCCCGGCCAGGGTGCGCACGAGCGCGCCGGCCTTGCCCTCCGGGCGCAGCGCGGCGTCGACCTCCCAGGCGGCCTGCGTGCAGATGCGCATGAGGGCGGCGGCCACGCGCGTGGCGACGGCGAGGGCCGGCGCGTCGGGCTCCCCCGCCTCGACCGGCTCGGCGACGAAGACGACGTCGACGTCGCTGACGTAGTTGAGCTCCCGGCCGCCGCACTTGCCCAGCCCGATCACGGCCAGGCGGCAGGCGGGGGCGTCGGCCGGCTGCTCGGCGACCGCGACCGCCAGGGCGGCGGTGAGCACGGCGGCGGCGATGTCGGCGAGCTCGGCGGCGACCTCGTCGGAGGTGAGCCCCTCGCCGAGATCGCGGCCGGCGAGGGAGAGCACCGCGCGGCGGTAGGCCAGCCGCAGCGCGGCGACCCGCTGCGGGGAGGCGTCGGGGGCGGCCCGGCCCAGGCGGACGCCCCACGGCGGGTCGTCGGGGTCGGCGCCGACGGCGACGAGCATCTCCCGCTCGAGGGCGTGCGGGGTCGGCCGGGTGGGGCCGCGGCCGTCCTCGTCGAGGACGGTCCAGTCGCCGGGGTGCGCGGCGAGGTGGTCGGCCAGCCCGGAGCTCGCGCCGAGGACGGCGAGCAGCCGGGCGCGCAGCAGCGCCGAGCCCCGCAGCCGGGCCAGCAGCGTGGCCGCCGACCCGCCGCCGGGGTCGGCGGCGTCGAGGGCCTCGACCAGCCGGCGCAGGGAGAGCACCGCCAGGTCGGGGTCGCCGGCGCGGGCCAGCGCGGAGACGACCGGCCCGGCCTCGGGGTCGGCCGGTTCGTTCCGCTCCAGGTCCCACAGGCCCAGCTCCGGCTCCGACAGCAGCCGGGCGGCCCGCTCGCCGTCGAGGAAGCCGAAGCGGACCAGCCGGACGACGGCCCGGCGGGGGATCTCCCGCGCGTCGCTGGCGGTCACGGGTCAGGCCACGGCGCCGGCGCGGGCGCGCACCAGGTCGGCGAAGCGGCCGGCGAACGGGGCCCAGACCGCCGCCATGTCGTCGGCCACGGCGGCCACCCGCTCGGCATGCGTGTCGGCGTCGAACGGGCTGGCGGCCACGCCTGTGGGGTCCCCGTGCGCCCACCGCGCGACCCGCGCGGCCGTCGGCTCGACGTGGAACTGCAGCCCGTAGACCCGCTGCCCCACGCGGAAGGCCTGGTGCGGGTACACCGGGCCCGCGGCGAGCAGCAGCGCCCCGGGCGGCAGCTCGCTGACCTCGTCGTGGTGCCACTGGACGACGTCCGGGGTCATCGGCAGCGGGCCGAACAGCGGGTCGCGCTCGGCGGCGTCCCGCTTGGCGACCAGGGCGGCGCCGACCTCGGGGCCCCCGGTGCCCACGCGGGTGCGCCCACCGGCGACCTGGGCCAGCAGCTGGGCGCCCAGGCACACGGCCAGCGTCGGCACGTCGCCGGCCACCGCCTGCGCGAGCAGCGCCCGGACGCCGGTCAGCTCGGGGCTGGTCGCCTCGTCGTCCAGCGAGGACTGCGGCCCGCCGAGCACCACCAGCCCGTCGGCGCCGGTGAGGTCGGCGGGCAGGTCGTCCCCCTCGCCGACCGAGCGGACGTCGAGCTCCAGGCCGGCCGCGCGCAGCCACTCGCCGAGGCGGTCCGGCGGGTCGGTCGGGCTGGGGACGACGACGAGCAGGCGGGCCACACGGCGAGCGTAGTTCCCGCCGGCCCGCCGGCCCGCCGTCCCCGGCAGCGGCTCCCCGCAGGACCGACCGGAGCGGCCCCCTGCAGGGGCCCGCGTCGAGCGGAGCCAGGCGCGGGGGGGGGCAGAGGGTCCTCTCAGAGCCCCGGCAGGTAGCGCTTGAGCTCCCACGGGGTCACGTTCTGCCGGTAGGCGTTGAACTCGGCCCACTTGTTGCGCAGGAAGAACTCGAAGACGTGCTCGCCGAGGGTCTCGGCGACCAGCTCGCTGCCCTGCATGGCGGTCAGCGCCTCGCCGAGGGAGACCGGCAGGTCCTCGTAGCCGGCCGCGCGCCGCTCGGTGTCGGTGAGCGACCAGACGTCGTCCTCGGCCTCCGGGGGCAGGTCGTAGCCCTTCTCGATGCCGCGCAGCCCGGCGGCCAGCAGGACGGCGAAGGTCAGGTACGGGTTGCACGCGGAGTCCGGGGAGCGGACCTCCACCCGCGCCGACTGGCCCTTGTTCGGCTTGTAGGACGGCAGCCGCACGAGCGCCGAGCGGTTGGCCCGGCCCCAGGTGGCGGCGGTCGGGGCCTCGGTGCCGGCCAGGAGCCGCCGGTAGGAGTTCACCGTCTGGTTGGTGACGGCGGTGTACTCCCGCGCGTGGTGGAGCAGCCCGGCGATGAACTGCCGGCCGGTGCTGGACAGCCGCATCGGGTCGCCGGGGTCGTGGAAGGCGTTGCGGTCGCCCTCGAACAGCGACAGGTGGGTGTGCATCGCCGAGCCGGCCAGCTCGGTGAAGGGCTTGGGCATGAACGTGGCGTACACGTCCTGGCCGAGCGCGACCTCCCGGACGACGTGCCGCAGCGTCATGATGTTGTCGGCCATGGAGAGGGCGTCGGCGTAGCGCAGGTCGATCTCCTGCTGACCGGGGGCCACCTCGTGGTGGCTGAACTCGACCGAGATGCCCATGGCCTCGAGCGCGAAGACCGCCTCCCGGCGGAAGTCGTGGGCCACGTTGTGCGTGGAGAGGTCGAAGTAGCCGCCGTTGTCGGCGGGCTCGGGCGGGCTGCCGTCGGTCGGGAGGTCCTTGAGCAGGAAGAACTCGACCTCGGGGTGGGTGTAGAAGGTGAAGCCCATGTCGGCGGCCTTCGACAGCGCGCGGCGCAGCACGTGGCGCGGGTCGGCCCAGGACGGCGACCCGTCGGGCAGCGTCAGGTCGCAGAACATCCGCGCGGTGTCGCTGGGCTGCCCCTTCGCCGCCGGCATCACCTGGAAGGTGCCGGGGTCGGGCTTGGCGAGCATGTCGGACTCGTAGACCCGCGCGAAGCCCTCGATCGCCGACCCGTCGAAGCCGATGCCCTCGGCGAAGGCCGCCTCGATCTCCGCGGGCGCCACCGCGACCGCCTTGAGGTAGCCGGAGACGTCGGTGAACCACAGCCGCACGAAGCGGATGTCGCGTTCCTCGAGGGTGCGCAGGACGAACTCCTGCTGCCGGTCCATGCTCGCCATGATCTGAGTCCAGTCGTGTCCGCTCGGTGACGTCGCCCGACAGCCTGCCCCGTCCGGCGGATCCGCACACCGCCGGGGCACGCCGTGTCGCGGTCAGCCCAGCGGCAGGGCGGCCAGCTCGGTGCGGCTGCTCACGCCGAGCTTGGCGAAGACGTTGCGCAGGTGGAAGTCGACCGTGCGCGGGCTGAGGAACAGCCGGGCCGCGACGTCCCGGTTGCTCAGGCCCTGCCGGACCAGGCCGGCGACCTGCCGCTCCTGCGGGGTGAGCGCCGGGACGTCGGTGGCCACGGTCACCCGGCGGCGCGCCGTCTCACCGGAGGCGCGCAGCTCCTGCCGGGCCGCCTCGGCCCAGGGCGCGGCGCCGAGGTCCTCGAAGGCCGCGAGCGCCGACCGCAGGTGCGGGCGGGCGTCGACCCGCCGCCGGGCACGGCGCAGGAACCGGCCGTGGGCCAGCTCGGCGCGGGCGCGGGCCGGGGTGCGCCCCGACCGGGCGTGCGCGGCGAGCGCCGCCTCGAACCACTCCTCCGCGGCGTCCCCGTCGGCCAGGAGGGCGCGGCCGTGCGCCGTCTGCGCGGCGGCCCAGCCCGCACCGGTGCCGGCGGCGAAGGCCTGCAGCTCGGCCACCCACCGCTCGGCGAGGTCCCGCCGCCCGGCGGCCACGGCGGTCTCCAGGCGGTCGGGCGCGGCCAGCAGGGCCACCGGCGTGGAGCGCAACCGCGCCAGCGGGGGCAACGCCGCAGCCGGGTCGCCGGCGGCGAGCAGCGCGCGCGCCCAGTCGGCGAGGTCGGCCACCAGGTCCCCCACGATGCCCAGGCGGTGACCGGCGGCGATCTCCTCGACGGCCGCCAGGTGCGCACCGGCGCGGTCCCCCGACCCGCGCAGCGCGGCGAGGAGGGCGAGCGTGGCGGTCGGCCAGGCAGCGAGGACCGGCTGCCCGGAGTTCTCCGCCAGGGTGAGCGCTTCCTCCGCGCCGGCGGCGGCCGCGCCCCACCGCCCGGTCGCCAGCTCGGGGAGGTTCCGGCGGGTCAGCGCGTGCACGATCATGACGACGGCACCGGTCTCCCGGGCCGTGCGCAGCAGCCGGTCCTGCAGCCGCAGGGCCACCTCGTCGTCGCCCAGCGGCCAGGCGGCCACGCCCAGGTTGAGCAGCAGGTCCTCGTCGGCGACGGCGTCGAGGCGGTCGGCGAGGTCGACCGCCGCCCGCAGGAACGGCGTCGAGGTCCCCCAGTCGGTGCGCGCCACCGCGTCCAGACCGTGCACCAGCGGCACCAGGCAGCGGTCCCGCACCGGGGCGTCCGGTCCGGCCGGCGGCAGCAGCCCCGTGGGGTCGACGGGGCTGCCGGAGCGCGCACCGGAGGCGGCGAGGGCGGCGCCCAGCATGGCCAGGTCCCCGGCCTGCCGCCGGTCGTGCGGGGCCACGTCGGCGGCCGCGGCCAGCACCATGCGGTGCGCCTCGTCCGGGGAGGCGTCGTGGAACTCCAGGTGCGCCCGCAGCCGGCGCAGCTCCGCGCGCAGGCGCGGGCCGGCCGCCAGGGCCAGCCCGGCGTCGGTCAGGGCCCGCGCCCGGTCCGGTCGGGCGGCCAGCCACGCCGACCGGGCGGCCAGGGACAGCCGGCCGGCCCGCTGCTCCCCGACCGGGGAGAGCTCCGCGGCCCGCTCCCAGGCGGCGGAGGCGGCCTCGTGCCCACCGCGGGCCAGCGCCCGCCCGGCGGCGGCCTCGAGCGCGGCGACGACGTCCTCGTCCGGCTCCTCCACCGCCGCCGCCAGGTGCCAGGCGCGGCGGTCGGCGTCCTCCGGGCCGGACAGCGCCGCGGCCAGCGCCCGGTGCACCCGCCGCCGCTCGGTGCTCGTGGCGGCGCCGTAGACGGCGGAGCGCACCAGCGGGTGGCGCAGCTCGACGGCGCCCTCGCGGACCCGGACCAGCCCCGACCGCTCGGCGTCCTCCAGCCCGTCGTCCCCGGCACCGAGCTCGTGCGCCGCCTGGCGGAGCACCGCCGCGCGGCCGGAGTCGTCGGCCGCGGCGAGCAGCAGCACCGCGCGCGCCGGTGCGGGGAGCCGCCGGCAGCGGTCGAGGAAGGCGCGCTCGACCCCCTCGGTGAGCGGCAGCCGCTCGGGCAGCGGTGCGGCGCCGGCGAGCTGCTCGGCCGTCAGCGCCCCGGCCAGCTCGACCAGCGCCAGCGGGTTGGCGCCGGTGCCGGCCAGCAGCGCGTCCCGCACCGCGGGCGGCACCGGCAGGCCCGCCCGGCCGCTGAGCAGCGCGCCGGCGGCCTCGGCGTCGATCCCGCCGAGCTCCAGGACCGGCAGGTCGCCTGCGTCGAAGGTGCGGACGTCCCCGGTGCGGGCGGCGAACAGCAGGGCGATCCGCTCGTTCTGCAGGCGCCGGGCGACGAACAGCAGCGCCGCCGACGAGGCGTCGTCCAGCCAGTGCGCGTCGTCGACGACGGCCAGCACCGGCGCCTGCTCGGCCGCCTCGGCCAGCACGCTCAGCGCGGACAGGAACACCAGGAACCGGTCCGCCTCGCCCCCGGCGGCCTCCCCGAAGGCGGTGCGCAGGGCCCGGGCCTGCGGCTCCGGCACCCGGTCGGCGCAGGCCGTCACCGGCCGCAGGAGCCGCTGCAGGGCGGCGAAGGCCAGCGGGGACTCCGACTCGATGCCCGCGGTGCGCAGCACCGTCATGCCCCCGGCCCGGTCGGCCGCGTCGGCCAGCAGCGCCGACTTGCCCACGCCGGGCTGGCCGCGCAGGACCAGCGCGCCCCCGCGGCCGTCCCGGGCGCCGTCGAGCAGCGCGGCCAGCGCCGCCCGCTCCACGTCCCGGCCGTTCAGCACGCGGGCAGCCTAGATCCGGCACGGCACCGACCGTGATCACGGGCCGCGGCCGGGAACGGCGGCACGGGGCGAGCCGTCCGTCATCGCGGGTGGGGCAGGCGGCGACCCCGGTCAGCCGGCGACCGGCGTCCCGGCGCGGGTGGGCAGGAGCCCGGCCACGCGCGCGGCGTCGGCGGCGACGAAGCCCAGCAGCGCCGACCCGCGGGTCGACTGCCAGGGCAGCCCCAGGAAGTGCGGACCGGGCACCGGGCCGGCACCGCGGTCGTGCACGACCCGGCCGTCGACGACGGCGCCGGGGACGTCGATCCAGGAGTGGTCGGCGCGCAAGCCGGTGGCCCACACCACCGCGGCGACGTCGGTGGAGCTGCCGTCGGCGAACCGCACCGCGCCCGCCGACGGCGCCGACCGCCCGCGGCCGCAGCCGCACGCCGGCGGACCGCAGCCCGCGCCAGGTCGTGCCGATGACGAGTTCGCGCCCGCGGAGGCGGCGCCCGGCCCGGGAGGCGGCCGGGACGCGGATCAGCCCGGTCCGGGTCGGCCACCAGAACAGGTCCCGCCCCAGCGGCCGCTGCGGGACCGCGGGCGGCCGGGTGCCCACGGCGAGGGAGACCGCGCGCCCGGCACCGGCCAGCTCCTCGGCGATCTGCACCCCGGAGTTGCCGGCGCCGACCACCAGCACCGGGCTGTCGGGGAGGTCGGCCGGGCGCCGGTAGCCCGAGCTGTGCACCTGCCCGACCCCCGGGGCCAGCCCGTCCGCCCACGCGGGCACGTGCGGCACCGAGAACGGCCCGGTCGCGACCACGACGGCGCGGGCGGGCAGGGGCCCCGCGGCGGTCTCCGCGGTGAAGCCGTCGCCGTCGCGGGCCAGCCGGGTGACGCGGGTGCCGAGGGTGACCGGCAGGCCGAAGTGCGCGGCGCAGGCCTCGAGGTGGTCGGCGACGACGTCCTTGCCGGGGTAGGTGCCCGCCGGGGCCGGGAAGGGCAGGTCCGGCAGGCCGTCGTACTCGGCGGCGGTGAACAGCCGCAGGGAGTCCCGGCGCGACCGCCCGGTGTCGCCGACGCGGGTGCCGGCGTCCACGAGGCCGAACGCCGCGCCGCGCCGCTGCCGCTCCCGGCCGAGGGCGAGGCCGGCCTGGCCGACCCCGATCACCAGGACGTCGAGGAGGGCGGGCACCGGGGGCGGGGTGGGCATCGGGGGCGGGATGGGCATCGGGGCCGGGGTGGGCATCGGGGGCGGGATGGGCATGGCGCCTCCTGGCTGCGCTGTGACCGGATGTCGTCCCGGACGCCAGGGACGCCGGTCCCCCGCTCGCACCGGTGGGATCGCCGGGTCCGTCAGCCGGCCAGCCGGGCGGCGAGCTCCGTGCGGCTGCTCACCCCGACCTTGGCGAACGCGTTGCGCAGGTGGAAGTCGACGGTGCGGGGACTGAGGTAGAGCCGGGCCGCGACGTCCCGGTTGGACAGCCCCTGCCGCACCAGCAGGGCCACCTGCAGCTCCTGCGGGGTGAGGTCGGCCGAGGCGGGGGCGCTGCGCCGGCGGGCGGTCTCCCCGGAGGCGCGCAGCTCCTGGCGGGCCCGTTCGGCCCAGTGCGCGGCGCCCAGCTCCTCGAAGGTCTCCAGCGCCGCCCGGAGGTGGACCCGCGCGTCGACCCGGCGGCGGAGCCTGCGCAGGTGCGCGCCGTAGGCCAGCCGGGTGCGCGCCCGGTCCGGCGTCCGCGGCGACCGCTCGGAGCAGGCCAGCGCCCGCTCGAAGTGCGCCTCGGCGTCGGACCCCGTCGCGAGCAGGGCCCGGCCGTGCTCGGCGACGGCGGCGGCCCACGGCGCGCCCGTGGCGGCGGCGAAGCCGGCGAGCTCGTCCACCCAGGCCCGCGCCGTCCCCGGGCGGCCCGCGGCGACCGCGGCCTCGATCCGGTCGGTGGCGGCGAGGCGGCGCACCACCGGGAGGTCGATCCGCTCGAGGTGGTGCAGCGCGGCCTCGGGGGAGGCGGCCGCGGCCGCGCCCCGGGCCCAGCGGATCGTGTCGGTCACCGCGCCGGCGAGGATGCCCATCGGGTACCCCGCGGCGAGCCGCTCGGCCGCGGCCAGGGTGTCGGCCGCGTCGTCCTCGCCCCGGACGGCCGCCAGCAGCGCGAGGACCGCGGTCGGCATCGCTCGCAGGCCCGGTTGACCGGTGTGCTCCGCCAGCGGCAGCGCCTCCGCGACCGCCGCCCGGGCCGCCTCCCACCGGCCGGTGGCCACCTGGGTGAACAGCTCGCGGGTGAGCGTGTACAGGACCATCACCACGGCTCCGGTGCTGCGGGCCCGGGCCAGCAGGCGCTCGTCGAAGCGGGTCGTCGCCTCGTCGTCCCCGAGGTGCAGGGCCGCGATGCCGAGGTTGGGCAGCAGGTCCTGGTCGGCGTCGGTCAGCTCGTCGGCCAGGTCGAGGGCGCCGCGGAGCACGGGCACCGCCCGGGGCCAGTCGCCGGCCGAGGCGGCGGCCAGGCCGTGCAGCAGGGCGGAGAAGCAGCGCTCGCGCGCCGGGGCGCCAGGGGCGGGATCGGGCACCAGCGCGGTGGGGTCGATGCCGCTCCCCGAGCGGGCGCCGAAGGCGGCCAGCGCGGTGGCGAACATGGCCATCTCCCGGGCCCGCCCCGGATCGGCGGGCGCCACCTCGGCCGCCGCCTCGAGGATCATCCCGTGGCCGACGTCGACCGAGCCGGTGTTCCACTCCACCCGGGCCCGCAGCCGTCGCGCGTCGGCCCGCAGGCCCGGCTCGGCCGCCAGGGCCACGGCCGCGTCGCTCAGCGCCCGGGCGCGGGCCGGCCGGGCCGCCAGCCACGCCCCGCGGGCCGCGGCGTAGAGCAGGCGGGCGCGGTCGTCCGGTTGCCGGGAGAGCTCGGCGGCCCGCTCCCACGCCGACGCCGCGGCCTCGTGGCCCCCGCGCCGGGCGGCGCGGTCGGCGGCCTGCTCGAGCTCGGCGACCACCGCGCCGTCCGGCTCGTCGACCGACGCGGCCAGGTGCCAGGCGCGCCGGTCGGCGTCGGGGGCCGCGCCCAGCGCGTCGGCCAGCGCCCGGTGCACCCGCCGCCGCTCGGTGCTGGTCACCGCGTCGTACACGGCCGACCGCACCAGCGGGTGGCGCAGCTCCACCCGGCCGTCGCGGACCCGCAGCAGGCCGGAGCGCTCCGCGGCCACCCACCCCTCGTCGTCCGCGCCCAGGGCGGCGGCCGCGGCCCGGACGGTCGCGAACCCTCCGGCGTCGTCGGCCGCGGCGACCAGGAGCACCGTCCGGGCGGCCGGCGGCAGCCGGCGGTACCGGTCGAGGAACGCCCGCTCGACGCCCTGGGTCAGCGGCAGCCGCGCCGGGAGCGGCGCGGTGCCGCCGAGCTGCTCCGCGGAGAGGGACCGGCCCAGCTCGACCAGGGCCAGCGGGTTCCCGCCGGTGCCGGCCACCAGTGCGTCCCCCACCTCGCGGGGGACGCGGACGCCGGCCCGCTCGGCCAGCAGGCTCCGGGCCGCGGCCGCGTCGACGCCCCCGACCGGCAGGGCCGGCAGGTCCTCGCCGTCGAAGGTGCGGACGTCGCCCTCCCGCGCCGCGAACAGCAGGGCCACCCGCTCGTCCTGCACCCGCCGCGCGACGAACAGCAGCGCGGCGGCCGAGGCGTCGTCCAGCCAGTGCGCGTCGTCGACCACGGCCAGCACCGGCGCCCGCTCCGCGGCCTCGGCCAGTACCCCGAGCGCGCCGAGGAAGGCGAGGAACCGGTCGGTCTCGTTGCCGGCGACCTCGCCCAGCGCGGCGCGCAGGGCCTGCGCCTGGGGGCCCGGGAGCCGGTCGGCGACCCGCAGGGCCGGGTGCAGCAGCCGCTGCAGGGCGGCGAAGGCCAGCGGGGACTCCGACTCCACGCCGGAGGTGCGCAGCACCGTCATGCCCCCGGCCCGGTCGGCCGCGTCGGCCAGCAGCGCGGACTTGCCGGTGCCGGGCAGACCGCGGACGACGAGCGCGCCGCCCCGACCCGCGCGGGCCGCGTCCAGCAGCGCGGCCACGGCGGCCCGTTCCCGGTCCCGGCCGTGGAGCACGCGAGCAGGCTAGGACCATCCGTGATCATGGGGAAGTTGCCGCTCGACGCGCGCGGGGTGGGCGCGGCCGGCGGCAACATCCCCGTGATCACCGGGGGGAGGCAGGAGGTCAGCGGGCCTCGACGGTGAACGGGACCGTCAGCACGCCGCCGCCGGCGAGCCGGAACTGGCCCCACAGCCGGTAGAGCCCGGGGGTCGGGAAGTCGGCGTGCACGTCGAGCTCCGGGCCGAACTCCTGGCCGGGGAGCGCGAACACCGGGTCGCCGTCGGCGTCCTCCACGTCGGCGTGCTCGTGGGCGAACGTCGTCCCGTCGCCGCGCATGACCACCACGTGGCCGGCCGCGGCGAGGTAGGGCTGCAGGTCGGTGACCGGCTCGCCGGTGCGGGTGTCGGTGAACGTGAACGCCAGCTCGCTCGACCCCCCCGCGACCGGGTCGCCCTCCAGCTCGACCCGGACGCCGTCGACGACCTGCGTCCGCGGCCCGGCCGCGAGCGCCTCGGGCGCGGGGGCGGTCCCGCCGACGGTCACCGTCGCCACGTCGTGGACGTCGCCCATCTCGCCCTGCCGGCGGAACTCGGTGTCGATCCGGTAGGTCCCCGCGGTCGGGAAGGTCAGCTCGACGGCGAGCTCGCCGGGCCGTCCGGTCGGCTCGGGGTGCACGTGGGCGAAGGTGCCGAGGTCGTCGCGGGTGGCGATCAGGTGGGCCCAGACCTCGTGGCTGCGGGCGAGGTCGGCCATCGGCTCCCCGGTGGCGACGTCGACCAGGCGGACGACGACCCGCGCGGGCTCGCCCGGCCGGACGTCGGCGGGCACGTCGAGCCGCACGTCGACGCCGGCGTCGACCGAGGGGACCGGCTCGATCTCGGCGGTCATCATCGTGCTCATCGCCGGCCGCATCGGCATGCCGGTGGACTGGGTCCAGGCCAGGACGCCGTTCATGCCGCGCTGGGCGGCGTCGGTGCGGCTCAGCGCGGTGAGCCCGGCGCCGACCGCGACGGCGAGCACGGCGACGGTGGTGAGGAAGGCGTACTGGCCCAGCCGGCTGCCGAGCGACGGGCGGAGGATCTCCCGGGCGGTGACCGGCCGCCGGAAGCCGCGCAGCCGCAGCGCGTTGGTGACGACGCTGACCGAGCTCATCGCCATGGCGGCGGCGGCCAGCACCGGGTCCAGCAGCAGCCCGTCGGCCCAGTACAGCGCGCCGGCGGCGACCGGGATCAGCAGCACGTTGTAGGCGAAGGCCCAGGCCAGGCCCTGCTTGATCGTGGCCACCGTGCGCCGGGACAGCGCGATCGCCGCCACGATGCCGCGCAGGTCCCCGCCGACGAGGGTGACGTCGGAGGCGGCGACGGCGACGTCGGTGCCGGTGCCGACCGCGATGCCCAGGTCGGCCTGCGCCAGGGCCGGGGCGTCGTTGATGCCGTCACCGCACATGGCCACGACCTGGCCGGCCGCCTGCAGCTCGGCGACCTTCGCCGCCTTCTGCGCGGGCAGCACCTCGGCGAGGACGTGCTCGATGCCCACCCGGTCGGCGACGGCCCGCGCGGTGGCCGCGGTGTCGCCGGTGAGCATCCAGACCTGCAGGCCGAGCGCCTGCAGCTGGGCCACCGCCTCGGCCGACTCGGGCCGCACCGGGTCGGCCACCGCGAGGAGCGCGGCGGGCTCCGCGTCGACGGCGACGAACACCGGGGTGGCCCCGGCCCGGGCCGCGTCGTCCGCGGCGGCGGCGAGGTCGGTCAGGTCCAGGTCGGCCATCAGCGCGCGGTTGCCGACGCGCACCCGGCGGCCGCCGGCCACGGCCTCGATGCCGGAGCCGGGCAGCGCCTCGAACGCCTCGACGGCGGGCAGGGCCAGCCCGCGGTCGCGGGCGGCGGCGACCAGCGCCTCGCCCAGCGGGTGCTCGCTGCCGGTCTCGGCGGCGGCCACGAGGGCGAGGACGTCGTCCTCCCGCCAGGCCCCGGCGGTGGTGACGCCGGTGACGGCCGGGCGGCCGCGGGTGATCGTGCCGGTCTTGTCGAGCACCACGGCGGTCAGCCGCTGGGCCTGCTCCAGCGCCTGCCCGTCGCCGATCAGGATGCCGAGCTCGGCGGCCCGGCCGGTGCCGACCATGACCGCGGTCGGCGTGGCCAGCCCGAGCGCGCAGGGGCAGGCGATGATCAGGACCGCGATCGTGGTGCCGATCGCCATGGTCAGCCGGCCGGTGTCGGGGCCGAGCAGCGCCCAGGCGGCGAAGGTCGCCACCGCGGCGACCAGCACGGCCGGGACGAACCAGGCGGAGACCCGGTCGGCCAGCCGCTGCATCGGCGCCTTGGACCCCTGCGCGTCGGCGACCAGGCGGACGATCTGGGCCAGCGTGGTGTCGGCGCCGACCGCGGTGGCCCGCAGCACGACCGAGCCGGTGCGGTTGAGCGTGGCCCCGATGACGGCGTCGCCGGCGGCCTTCGCCACGGGCAGCGGCTCGCCGGTGAGCATGCTCTCGTCCACGGTGGTGGAGCCGGCGGTCACGACGCCGTCCACGGGCACCTTCTCGCCCGGCCGGACGCGGACCAGGTCGCCCACGGCGACCTCCTCGACCGGGACGTCGATCTCGGTGTCCCCGCGCAGCACCCGGGCGGTCCGGGGGGCCAGCCCGACGAGGGCGGTGATCGCGGCGGCCGTCCGCTTCTTCGCCCGGCCCTCCATCCACCGGCCCAGCAGCACCAGCGCGACGATGACCAGCGAGGTCTCGTAGTAGACGTGCAGCGGCAGGCCCCAGGCCTCGGCGGCCGCCGGCCAGAGGGTGACGAAGGCGCTGTACCCGTAGGCCACGGTGGTGCCGAGGGCGACCAGCGTGTTCATGTTGGTGCCGCCGTGCCGGGCGGCGGCCCAGGCGGCGGCGTAGATCGAGCCGCCGGCCCAGAACTGCACGACCGTGGCGACGACGAGGATCGCCGGCATCAGCCAGTCCATCGCGTCCAGCGGCAGCGGCACGTACATCAGCACCATGAGGCCCAGGCCGGCGGTGAGCGCCACCTGCCAGCGCCGCTCCAGCCCCGCGAGCTCGGCGTCCCGCTCGTCGGTCTCCGGGGCGGCCGGCTGCGGCGCGGCCTCGGGCTCGGCGTGCCGGGGGGTGGCGGTGTAGCCGGCCCTCGCCACCGCCTCGGCCAGCTGCGCCGGGGTGACCAGTACCGGGTCGAGGTCGACGGCGGCCGTCTCGGTCGCCAGGTTCACGCGGGCGTCGAGGACGCCGTCCACCCGCTTCAGGGCCTTCTCGACCCGGCCGACGCACGAGGCGCACGTCATGCCGCCGATGTCGAGGGCGCGGGTCTCGGTCGCCGCCGAGGGGGTCGGGCGGGTCGCCCCCGGCGCGGTCGGCAGTGTCGTCGTCATGCCGGCAGCCTCGGCCCGGCGGGCACCGGGTCGCGCCGGGGAAATCGCCGGGGTCGGCGACCCGGTGTGACGAGGACCACGGCACGCGCAGGGGACGACGGCCCTGGCCGAACCGGCACCGGGGCGGCCATGCTGCCCGGCCATGACCGCCGTACAGGAACAGGGGGCCGCCGCGGCCGAGGCGCTGGCCCGGCAGCAGGCCCGTGTGGACGTCCTCGTGAGCGCCGCCGTCGCCGGGGACGGCTGGACCGCCCGGCTGTCCGCCGCGGACCGCGCCCGCCTGGTCGGGCGGGGGCACTTCCCCGCCTACGCGGCGGAGCTGGACTGGACACCCCGGGAGGTCACCGGGCACCTGCGGGACAGCGCCCTGGTGTTCACCGAGCGCATCTACCGGGTGCGGCGGGAGGAGCGGCCGGTGCTCCCGGACTTCGTCACCGACGCGCCCGAGCGCCTGGCCGGCTACCGGGCGACCGCCCCGGTGGAGCTGGTGGAGCAGCTGCGGACGGCGCAGGCCGCGCTGTTCGACGCGGTCGCGGGGACCGCCCCGGCGGAGCTGACCCGCGCCGGCGTCCACGAGGTCGACGGCCCGGTGACCCTGGCGGACCTCCTCGCCTTCCTCCCGGCCCACCAGCGGGACCACGCCGAGCAGCTGGCGGCCCTGGTCGTCCGGTGACCCGTCCGCCGGCCGGGCGGGCGGCCCTGGTCACCGGCGCGAGCCGCCGGATCGGGATCGGGGCCGCGGTCGCCCGGCGGCTGGTCACCGACGGCGTCGCCGTCCTGCTGCACTCCTGGTCCCCGCACGACGCGGAGCAGCCCTGGGGCGCAGATCCCGGCGGCGCCGACGCCCTGGTCGCCGAGCTGCGGGCGGCCGGGGGCGAGGTGGCGCACGTCGCCGCCGACCTGGCGGACCCCGGGGCCCCGGTGCGCCTGGTGGACGCCGCCCGGCAGGCGTTCGGCCACCTCGACGTCCTCGTCGCCGTGCACGCGCGCAGCAGCGCGCAGTCCCTCGAGCAGCTCACCGCCGCGGAACTGGACCTCTCCTGGGCGGTCAACACCCGGTCCACCCTCCTGCTGGCGCAGGCCTTCGCCGCGCAGCACGACGGCCGGCCCGGCGGCCGGCTGGTCACCTTCACCTCCGGGCAGTACGCCGGCGCGATGCCCGGGGAGCTGCCGTACGCGGCGTCCAAGGCCGCGCTGCACCAGCTGACCCGCAGCCTCGCGGTCCACCTCGCGCCGCGGGGCATCGCGGTGAACTGCGTGGACCCCGGGCCCACCGACACGGGGTACGCCGACGCGGAGCTGCGGGCCGCCGTGGCGGCGGCCCACCCCGGCGGGCGCTGGGGCACCCCGGCGGACGCCGCCGCCCTGGTGGCCTGGCTCGTCGGCGACGAGGCCGCGTGGGTCACCGGCCAGGTCATCGCCTCCGACGGGGGCTGGTCGGCCCGCTGACACCGGGCCCCGGCGATCCCGGGGTCCCCCGGCGATCCCCGGCGATCCCCGGTGACGGACCCGGCGATCTTCCCGGCGCGACCGGGCCGGCCCGGGCCGGAGTCTCGGACCGTCCGATCCACCGACCCGAGCCGGAGCCCCACCGTGATGACCAGCACCCCCCGCACCTTCGTCGGCACGACGACCTTCGCCGTCTCCGGCATGACCTGCGCCCACTGCCGGCGGGCGGTCACCGAGGAGATCAGCCGGGTGGACGGCGTCCGCGACGTCACCGTCGACCTGGCCGGCGGGACCGTCACGGTCTCCGTCGACCGCGCCGTCGACCGCGCCGAGATCGCCGCGGCCGTCGACGAGGCCGGCTACGCCCTCGTGCCCTGACCCCTCCCCACCCCCGCAGCCCCTGCGCCCCTGACCGGTCCGCACCCCCTGGAGCCCGCCGTGACCACCACCCCCGTCCACCCGCCCGCCGGCCCCGCCGTCCCGTCAGGGCCCGCCGACCTGGCCGCCGACCTGGCCGCCCACGCGGCGCACCGCCGCGCGCGCCGCCGCAAGCTCGTCCTCCACTACCTCGAGATGGTCGTCGCGATGGCCGTCGGCATGGTCGCGCTGCACCCGGTGTGGTCGTTCCTGCTGGACGCCGTCGGCTGGGGCGCGGTGCTCGACGCGACCGAGCCGATGACGATGGTCATGGCGACGAACATGACGATCGGGATGACGCTGGTCATGCGCTGGCGCGGGCACGGCTGGCGGGCCTGCGCCGAGATGGCCGCCGCGATGTACCTGCCGTTCCTGGTGCTGTTCGTCCCGTTCTGGGCCGGGCTGATCTCCGCCGGTGACGTGATGATCTGGGGCCACGTCCTGATGCTGGTCGCGATGGCCGGCGCCATGGCGATCCGCCCGCACGAGTACGCCCACTGCTGACCCCCGACGCCCGCGCCCTCCCCGCCGATCACGGCGCGGGGACCACCCCGGGGACCCCGGTGGTGGTCCCCGCGCCATGATCGCGGCAGCCGCCCGACCGAGAGGACCGCATGACCGCCACCGCCCCGACCGTGACCGTCCGCCGCGCCGGGCCCGAGGACGCCGCCACGGTGCTCACCCTGGTCCGGGAGATCGCCGCCCACGAGGGCGACGTGGCCGACGTCGCGAGCGACCTGCCCACCTGGACGGCGATGCTCGCCCGCCCCGAGGTGCTCGTGCTGCTCGCCGAGCGGGACGGCGCCCCCGTCGGCTACGTCTCCGCCGTCCGCCGGCTGCACCTGTGGCTGGGCGCCGACGTCCTGGGGCTGGACGACCTGTTCGTCCGCGACGGCCACCGCGACGCCGGGATCGGGCGGCTGCTCATGGCCGAGCTGGGCGCGCTGGCCGCCGCGGAGGGCCTCGTCGTCCGGTGGGAGGCCCGCGAGGACAACACCGCCGCGCACCGGCTCTACCGGCGGCTGGGCGCCACCCAGCGCACCAAGGCCGTCTTCACCTGGCGCCCCCTGCCGCCGAGGAGGGCCGGGGAGGGGCCCGGTGGCCGGGCCCCGGCCGCGGCGGCCAGGATGGGCCCGTGACCGAGAACGCGCCGGTACGGCTCCGCGTGGCCCTGGCCCAGGTCGACACCCGCGTCGGCGACGTCCAGGGCAACTGCGAGCTGGTGACCCGCTGGACGGCGGAGGCCGCCGGGGACGACGCCCACGTCGTGGTGTTCCCCGAGATGACCCTGACCGGGTACCCGCCGGAGGACCTCGTGCTCCGCGAGTCGTTCGCCGAGGCCAGCGAGCGGGCCCTGGTCGACCTGGCCGGGACCCTCGCCGAGCAGGGGCTCGGGCACGTGGCGGTGGTCGTCGGCTACCTGGCGCACACCGAGGGCGCCGGTCCCGCGCCGGTGGACGAGCCGCCGGTGGACGACGACCGGCCGGCCGACGCCAACCCCCGCCGCGGGGCGCCGCGCAACGCCGCGGCGCTGCTGCACGGCGGCGAGGTCGTCGTCCGCTACTACAAGCGGCACCTGCCCAACTACGGCGTCTTCGACGAGGCCCGCTACTTCGTGCCCGGCACGGAGCTGCCCGTGGTCCGGCTGCACGGGGTGGACGTCGCGCTGACCGTCTGCGAGGACCTCTGGGTCGAGGGCGGCCCGTGCGGGGTGGCCGGCCAGGCCGGTGTCGACCTCGTCGTCTCCCCCAACGCCTCCCCCTACGAGCGGGCCAAGGACGACCTGCGGCTGCCGCTGGTCCGCCGCCGCGCGGCCGAGGCGCGGGCCGTGATCGTCTACTGCAACCAGGTGGGCGGGCAGGACGAACTGGTCTTCGACGGCGACTCGATGGTGGTGGCGCCCGGCGGCGAGCTGCTGGGGCGGGCGCCGCAGTTCGTGGAGCACCTGCTCACCTGCGACCTGGAGATCGACCCGTCGTCGGTCCCCGAGCGGACCGCGGGCCGGATCGGGCCGATGACGGTCACCCGGCACGTGCTGTCGGAGGAGCCCGTCGCCGCGTTCGACCCGCGCCCGGCGTCGATCGCGGCGCCGCTGTCGGACTGCGAGGAGGTCTGGCGGGCCCTCGTGCTGGGCCTGCGGGACTTCATCGACAAGAACGGCTTCCCCTCGGTGGTCCTCGGGCTCTCCGGCGGGATCGACTCGGCCGTCTGCGCCGCGCTGGCGGTGGACGCCCTCGGGGCCGACCGGGTGCACGGGGTGGGGCTGCCGTCGAAGTGGTCCACCGCGCACTCGCTGGCCGATGCCGAGGACCTCGCCCGGCGCACCGGGCTGCACTACGCGGTGGTGCCGATCAAGCCGATGGTGGAGGCGTTCCACGAGTCGGTCGACCTCGACGGGGTGGCCGCGGAGAACCTGCAGGCGCGCATCCGCGGCACGCTGCTCATGGGGTTGTCGAACCAGCACGGGCACCTGCTGCTCACCACGGGCAACAAGAGCGAGGTCGCGGTGGGCTACTCGACGCTCTACGGCGACTCCGCCGGCGGGTTCGCCCCGATCAAGGACGTGCCCAAGACCCTGGTGTGGGAGCTGGCCCGCTGGCGCAACGCGTACGCCCGGGAGCGGGGCGAGACCGAGCCCATCCCGGCGAACTCGATCGAGAAGCCGCCGTCGGCGGAGCTGGCCCCCGGCCAGGTCGACACCGACTCGCTGCCCTCCTACGACCAGCTCGACGCGGTGATCGCCGACTACGTCGACCGCGACCTCGGCATGGCCGAGCTGCTGGAGCGGGGCCACGACCCGGAGGTGGTCGCCCGCGTGCTGCGCCTGGTGGACGCCGCGGAGTTCAAGCGCCGGCAGTCCGCGCCCGGAACGAAGATCAGCCTCAAGGCGTTCGGACGCGACAGGCGGCTGCCCGTCACCAACCGGTGGCGGGAGACGCTGCCCAGCGTCCGCGAGGGAGCGACAGCATGACCGAGTCGGTGCTCTACGGCGGGACCTCCACCGCCCGGGTGCGCGTGCACCACCTGCAGCAGGCCAAGGAGCGCGGCGAGCGGTGGGCGATGCTCACCGCCTACGACACGACCAGCGCGTCGGTGTTCGAGGAGGCCGGCATCCCGGTCCTGCTGGTGGGCGACTCCGCCGGCAACGTCGTCCTCGGGCACACCTCGACCGTGCCGGTGACCGTCGAGGACCTCCTGCTCATGACCAGGGCGGTCACCCGGTCCACCACGCGGGCCCTGGTGGTGGCCGACCTGCCGTTCGGCAGCTACGAGGCCTCGCCGCAGCAGGCGCTGGCCACCGCGGTGCGGATGATGAAGGACGGCGGCGCGCAGGCGGTCAAGCTCGAGGGCGGCGTGCGGGTGGGCCCGCAGATCCGCACGCTCACCGAGAACGGCATCCCGGTGATGGCCCACGTCGGGTTCACCCCGCAGAGCGAGCACGCGCTCGGTGGCTTCCGGGTGCAGGGCCGGGGCGCCGGCGCCGAGCAGCTGCTCGCCGACGCGCACGCCGTCCAGGACGCCGGGGCGTTCGCCGTCGTCCTCGAGATGGTGCCCGCCGCGATCGCCGCGCAGGTGACCAAGGAGCTGGCCATCCCCACGATCGGCATCGGCGCCGGCGTCGACTGCGACGCGCAGGTGCTGGTGTGGCCGGACATGGCCGGGCTGACCAGCGGGCGGGTGCCGCGCTTCGTCAAGAGGTACGCCGACCTGCGGGGTGAGCTGCTGCGGGCGGCGCGGGAGTACGCCGACGAGGTGCGCAGCGGGGCCTTCCCGGGCCCGGAGCACTCCTTCGAGTAGCCGGGAGGCCGGCCCGCCCGCCCGGGCTGGTGCCGGTCACCCACCGCCCCCGGGTGGCGAGCAGCCCGTAGCCGAGGGCGTTGAGCCCCACCGCGAGGACGTAGGTGCCGACCTGGGTGCCGGTCGCGGCCTGGTCCAGGCCGAGCGGGCCGTAGGCGTAGGTGCCGAGGAAGCCGTCGGGCAGCGGCGGGGCGCCGGCACGGGCCCGCAGCGCGTCCTCGAGGACGGTCAGGGGGCAGGGTGCCCCGGCCAGGTGCACGCCGAGGACGGCGAGGGCCACCGGGGCGTGCGCCCACAGCAGCCGGGGCCACCGCAGCGCCAGCAGCGACCCGGTGAGCATGAGCAGGACGGCGGCGCCGTGCAGCACCGCCACCACCGAGGCGAGCACCAGCACGGCACCAGTGTCCGCCGTCCGGTGGTCGGCCGGGCGGCCCGGGACCGGTGCCGCCCGGCCCCGGGGGTCAGACGTCGGTGACGCGGATGCCGGCGTGGGCCTTGTACCGGCGGTTGACCGACACCAGGTTCACCGTCAGCGCCTCCACCTGCGCGGCGTTGCGCAGCCGCCCCGCGTACACCCCGCGCATC
>NZ_JBJGYK010000041.1:0-36598 GCF_054049955.1 Geodermatophilus sp. SYSU D00758 | reverse complement strand
CGGCCCGGCACCCGTGACGGGTGCCGGGCCGCGTCGTGCCGCCGGCTTCAGGCCGCGCGCCGGAGCGGCGCCGAGGCCGGGCAGGTCCACCGCATCTCGAGGTGCCGGTGACCGGCGGCGTCGACGACGGGGACCCAGCGCAGCTGCGGACGGGGATGCGTGTTCATGCGGAGCGGCCACCTCTCGTTCACCTGTTGTTCACCTGGTGACCGACCATCGTCCATCTCATGCCGGAACGGCAGCGACCGTTATGAAACCGTGATCCGCGTCGCCACGGTTGGCCCCGCCGGGCCGCGGGCATGCCGGGGCCAGCCGACCCCGTGGAGGACAGCCGCCGTGACCCGCCCCGACCGCCCGACGTCGTCCCCCCGCGTCCCGCCCACCCGGGTGGACGCCAACCGGCTGTGGGTCGACTCCCGGCCGCGGGCCCTCGTGCAGCGCCGGGTCGAGGCCGCCGAGCTGCGCCGGCTCGGCGGGCCGCAGACCGGCGGGCGGGTGCTGGAGCTGGGCACCGGGCGGCGCGGGACGGGGCTGCGCCTGGCGCTCGAGGTCTTCGGGGCGGCGCACGCCGACGGGGTCGAGCTGCACGCCGGCAGCGTGCGGGCCTGCCGGGCCGCGGTGGCCGACCTGGGGGACCGGGTCACCGTGGCGCAGGGCGACGCCACCCGGCTCGACGCGCCGGACGGCAGCTACGACGCGGTGTTCGGCTACCACGTGCTGCACCACGCGGAGGACTGGCGGGCCGTCCTCGCCGAGGCCGCCCGGGTGCTGCGACCCGGAGGCCGGCTCTACTCCTGCGAGATGACCGCCCGCTTCGTCGACAGCCGGCCGCTGCGCGCGGTGTCCTTCCACCCGGCCGACGGCGACCGGCCCACCCCGGAGGGCCTGGCGGTCGCCTGCCGCACCGCGGGCCTCGACGTCACCGGGCAGGCCACCCGGCTGGCCGGCTGCTGGACGGCGCTGGTCGCCGCCCGCCGGTGACCCGCCCGGCCCCGGACGCCGCCCGGCCCGGGCCCACCGTCCGCGCGGCCCTGCAGCTGCTGCGCCGCCACGCGGGGCCGGCCTACCTGGCCGCCGTCGCGGCGACGCTGGTCAACACGGTCCCCGACGTCCTCCGGCAGCTGCTGGTCCACGACGACCCGCGGCTGTCGGCGGCCCTGGTCGTCGACGTCGTCGGCTTCCTCACCGGCCTGGTCGCCCAGCTCTGGGTGACCGGGGCGCTCGCCGGGCTGCCGCGCGACGGCCGGCTGCGCGCGCGGGGGGCGCTGGGCCGGGGGACGGCGCTGGCCTGGCGCGCGGTGCGCACGGCGCCGGTGACGGTGCTCGCCGGTGTGCTGCTCGGCGGCGCGGTGTCGGCCCTGCTCACCGTTCCCGCCACGGTGGCCGCACTCGGGGTCGACGGGATGATCGGGCCCCTGGACGCCCCGTCCGCGGCCGCGTTCACCGTCGCCGCGGTCAGCGACGTCGTCGCCAGCGCGGTCACGCTGCCCTTCCTGGCCCTCGTGCTGGTCCTGGCCGGTTCGAGCCGGTCGCGCGCGGGCACGAGGGAGCCGTGAGCGAGGAGTGGGACGTCAGCCGCAAGGGCGTCGGGACGCTGTCGATCTGGCTGGGCACGGTCGCCCTGTTCGCCCCGCGGGCGATCACCCGGTGGCTGGGGGTGCGCGAGCCCGCCCCGCGGGGTGACCGGGCGCTGCCCCTGCTGGTCCGCCTGGTGGCGGCGCGCAACATCGCCATGGGGGCGGCGCTGCTGGTCAGCCCGGCCCCGCAGGCGCGCCGCACGACGGAGGTGACCCTGCTGCTGACCGCCCTGGACGCCGCCGCCGTGCTGGTGGCGCGCCGCGGCGGGGACGTCGCCCCGCGCAGCGCCGCCCTGTCGCTGGTGGTGCTGGGGACGGCGGCCGCCGGGGCGGTGCGCTGGCACCGGCGCTGACCGCGCGCACCGGCGGGCGGTGACCTACGGTCGGCGCCGTGGTCAAGCGCCTGGTCGTCGTGGGAGGGGACGCCGCCGGTGGCAGCGCGGCGTCGCAGGCCAGGAAGCGGGACCCCGGGCTCGACGTCGTGATGTTCGAGCGCGGCCGGGCCACCTCGTACTCCGCCTGCGGGATCCCCTACTGGATCGGCGGCGTGGTCGACAGCGAGGCGCAGCTCGTCGCCCGCACGCCCGAGCAGCACCGCGCGGCCGGCATCGACGTGCGGATGCGCACCGAGGTCGTCGGCGTCGACCTCGACCGCCGGGTGGTGCACTGGCGCGAGCTGGACGGCGACGGGCAGGGCCAGGAGCCCTACGACGACCTGGTGCTGGCCACCGGCAGCGTCCCGATGCGTCCACCGGTGCCCGGCATCGACGCCGAGGGCGTGCACGGCGTCCAGGTGCTCGACGACGGGGTCGCGCTGCGCGAGCAGCTCTCCCGCGAGGGCGTTCGCCGCGTGGTCGTGGTGGGCGGGGGTTACATCGGGCTGGAGATCGCCGAGGCGTGCCGGGTGCGCGGCCTGGACGTGACGGTCGTCGACCTCTCGGCCACCCCGATCGGCACCTTCGACCCGGACGTCGGCGCGCTGGTGGCCGAGGCGGTCCGCCGCGAGGGCATCCGGCTGGTCCTCTCCGACCCGGTCACCGCCATCGAGGTCGACCGCACCGGCCGGGCGCGCGCGGTGCTCACGAGCAGCGGCCTGGAGCTGCCTGCCGACGTCGTCGTCCTCGGGCTCGGGGTGCGACCGGACGTGCGGCTGGCCCGGGAGGCCGGCGTCCCCCTCGGCACGTCGGGCGGCATCGCGGTGGACGCCCGCATGCGCACCCAGGCCGAGGGCGTGTGGGCGGCCGGGGACTGCGTGGAGTCCCGGCACCGGCTGTCGGGCCAGCGGGTCGTGGTGGCCCTCGGGACCCACGCCAACAAGCAGGGCCGGGTGGCCGGGATCAACATCGGGGGCGGCTACGCGACCTTCCCGGGCGTCATCGGGACGGCGATCACCAAGATCTGCTCCCTGGAGGCCGCCCGCACCGGGCTGTCCTCGGAGGAGGCCGAGCAGGCCGGCTACTCCTTCGTCACCGCGGCGGTCGAGTCCACGACGAAGGCAGGGTACTTCCCGGGCGCCCAGCCGATCCGCGTGAAGATGATCGCGGAGCGGCGCAGCGGCCGGCTGCTGGGTGCCCAGGTGATCGGGGAGGCGGGCTCGGCCAAGCGGATCGACGCGCTGGCGATCTGCATCTGGAACGAGATGACCGTCGACGAGGTCCTCTCCCTCGACCTCTCCTACGCCCCGCCCTTCTCCCCGGTGTGGGACCCGGTCCTGATCGCCGCCCGCAAGGCCTTCGAGGCGGTGGAGGAGGACATCCGCGGCCTGCTGTGACGGGACGGGCACCCCCTCAGCGGGACGGGTCGGCGGCGTACCAGTCGGCCAGCCGGGCGAACCCCTCGTCGAGCGGCACCCGCGGGGCCCAGCCCAGGGCCTGCCGGGTGCGCCGCTGGTCGAACCAGTGCGCGGTGGCCAGCTGCCCGGCCAGGAAGCGGGTGAGCGGCGGGGTGTCCCGGCGGCCGGTCGCGGCCCACACGCCCTCGGCCAGCGCGCCGGCCGCCCAGGCCACGGGCAGGGGCACCGAGCGGCGCGGCGGCCGGGCGCCCGCCGCGCCGCACAGCGCGGTGATCACCTCGCCGACCGGCCGGGGCTCGCCGTTGGAGACCACGAGGGCCTCGCCGTGCACGGTCGCGTCGACGGCCGCGACGAGGGCGTCGGCGGCGTTGTCGACCCAGGTGGTGTCGACCAGGGCGGCCCCGGTGCCGACGACGGGCAGCCGGCCGGCGCGGGCCCGGGCGACGATGCGCCCGACCAGCTGCGGGTCGCCCGGCCCCCACACCAGGTGCGGGCGCACGGCAACCACCGCGGTCGGGGTGGAGTCGGCGGCCAGGGCCAGCCGCTCGGCCAGCGCCTTGGACCGGGAGTAGGCGCCCCGGGCCGACGTCGGGTCGGCCGGGCCGGCACCCACCCCGACCAGCGCGGCACCGGCGTGCGCCACCGACGGCGAGGAGACGTGCACCAGCCGGCCGACCCCGGCCGCGCGGCAGGCGTCGACCACCGTGCGGGTGCCGGTCACGTTGGCGTGCAGGTACTCCCGCCAGGGGCCGGTGACGTCGACCTTGGCGGCCAGGTGCACGACGGCGTCCTGGCCGCGGGCGGCGCGCCCCACCACGTCCGGGTCGGCGACGTCGCCGAGCACCTCGCGCAGCGGCAGCCCGGCCGGCCGGCGCTGGAGCACGGTGACCTCGTCCCCGCGGGCGGCCAGGGCGGTGGCGGTCGCCCGGCCGAGCATGCCGCTGGCCCCGGTGACCAGGACCCTCATCCGATGCCGACCCTCACGGCCGGCGGGACCCGGCCAGGTACCGCGCCGCCCGGCGGGCCACGAGCGCGCGGTCGACCTTCGACTGGTGGCGGACGTCGACCGGCAGCCGCTCGGTCACCAGGACGGCGGCCACCGGGGATCCGGCCGCCGTCCGCACCGCGGCGGCGAGGTCGGCGCCGGCCAGCCGCAGCCGGCCCGCCCGCCGGCCGGGGGGCCGGGCCTCCCCGGACGGGACGACGACGGCGACCAGGGCCTGCGTCCCGGCCGGGCCCACCCCGACGGCGGCGCAGGCGGTGACGCCGGCCAGCCGCTCCACCCGCTGCTCGACGCCGACCGGCGCCACCGGGCCGGCCGCGGTGGTCACCACGTGCGGCAGCCGACCGGCGATCCACAGCCGGCCCTCGGCGTCCAGGGCCCCGACGTCGCCGGTGCGGTGCCAGCCCGGGTCCCGGGAGGCGGCCCGCTCGGTCAGCCAGAGCGCGTCGTAGCGGTCCTTGACGTGCGCGCCGCGGACGCAGACCTCGCCGAGCACGCCGGGCCCGGCCGTCAGCGGCCCGTCGGCCCGGCCGAGGGCGTCGAGCGGGCTGACCCGCACCTCGACCCAGGCCAGGGGGCGGCCGACGCACACGCCGTCCCCCTCGCCGGCGGCCTCGACCTCGGCCAGCGACACGTCGGTGACGGGCAGCGCCTCGGTCATCCCGTACGGGGTGTGCGGCTCGGCCGCCGGGAGCACGGTGCCCACCGCGCGCAGCAGCGCCGCGGGGACGGGGGCGCCGGCGCTGACCAGCAGCCGCACCCGGGCCAGCGCGGCGCGCCGGTCAGCGGTGAGGTCGCCGGCGGTGGCGACCACGCGGCGCAGCGCGGCCGGCGAGGCGAAGACCGCGGTGGCCTCCGCCGCGGCGACCGCGTCGGCGAGGGCGGCCGCGGTGAGCGACCCCGGAGCGGTGACGTCCACGTCGGGGACCGCGGTGCCGATGCCCAGGCCCGGCCCGAGCAGGGCGAAGGGCGCGAAGGCCGCGACCAGCCGGTCGTCCGCGGTCAGCCGGTAGGTGCCGCGGACCAGCTCGAGCTGGGCGCGGGCCTGCCGGTGGGTGTACACGACGCCCTTGGCCGGGCCGGTGGCGCCGGAGGTGAACAGCACGGCGCAGTCGGCGTCCGGGTCGGCGACGGGGGGCGGCGGCGCGCCCCGGCCCCGTGCGGCCAGCTCGTCGAGGGTGGCCTCGACGCGCAGCGCGCGGCGGGCGGCCGCGGGCAGCGGACCGGCGGCGATGCGCCGGCCGGGCAGCCGCATGAGGCGGGCGGCGGCCAGCCCGGCCCGGCTGCCGACGACGACCGCCGGGGCGGCGCTGCGCAGCGCCCGCCGCATGCCGCCCAGGCCCAGCCCCTTGTCGGCGACGACGACGACCCCGCCGGCCCGCCACACCGCGTAGACCACGGCGGTGAGGTCGGCCGACGGCTCGACCAGCAGCGCGACCCGGGACCCGGGCCGCACCCCGGCCGCGGCCAGCCCGGCGGCGAGCTCGGCGACGCGGCGGGCGAGGGCGTCCCACCCGGTCGCCCGGCCCCCGGCCTCGACGACGGCGGGGGAGGGGTCGCCGGCCCGCTCCTCCAGCGCCGCCCAGAGCGGCGCCGGGGCGGCGCCGGGCCGGGGGCGGGACGCCGACGGATCCCCGCCGAGCCCGGTGACCCAGTCGGCGACGGCCGCTGCGTACTGCGGGGCGTCCTCGGGTAGCAGGTGCGAGGCGCCCTCGAAGCGGTGCAGGGCCGCGTGCGGCAGCCGCTCCCGCAGGTCGGTCAGGTAGCGCTCGCCGAACACCGGGTCGCGCGGCCCCCACAGCAGCAGGGCCGGGACGTCGAGGCCGCGCACGCCCTCGGCGATCTCCTCCTGCACCGGGCGGGAGGGGTGCCCGGGGGCGAACGGGATGTCGGCGACGAAGTCGCCGACGGCGCGGCGCCGGGCGGCGGTCCGGTAGGGGGCGGCGAAGGCGTCGCGCACGGCCGGGGGCAGCGGCGGGCGGGACAGCGCGGTGGTGGCCCGCACGAAGACCGGGGTGCCGACGGTCACCGCCGCGCGGACCCCCGGTGCGTGCGCCATGCGGATGAGCGCCGGGCCGCGGTCGCCCTCGGGCATGGCGACCGCGGTGTTGGCCAGCACGACGCCGCGCAGCTGCTCCCGGTGCGCCAGCGCCCAGCCGAGGGAGACGATGCCCCCCCAGTCGTGGCCCACGGTGACCACCGGGCCGGTCACCCCCAGGGCCGCGGTGAGGTCGCCGAGGTCGGCCACCCGCTCGGCGAGCGTGCGCGGCCGGTCCAGGCGCTGCGACCAGCCCATGCCGAGCTGGTCGGGGGCGATCACCCGCCAGCCGGCCGGCCGCGCGGCCAGCAGCCGACGCCACAGGTAGGACCAGGTGGGGTTGCCGTGGACGCACAGCAGCGTCCCGGCCGCCCCGCCGTCCGCCCCCGTGTCGAGCACGTGCCAGAGGTGCGTGGCGCCGGTCCGGTCGGTGACCGGGACGTGCCGGGACCAGGCCGGGTCGAGCCCGGGGAGGTCGGTCTCGGGGCGCGGGGGTGCCGCCGTCACCAGGCGATCTCGAGGCAGGAGGCGTTCAGGCCCGAGCCGATGCCCATGAGCAGCACGCGGTCCCCGGCGACCAGCGACTGCGCCTCGCCGGCGAGGGTCACCGGCACGGAGGCCGGGCCCAGGTTGCCGCGGGTGGGGAAGGTGCGCGGCACCAGGCCGGGGTCGACGCCGAACCGGTCGCACATCGCCTGGGTGTGCACCTTGGAGACCTGGTGCATGACGTAGCGGGTCATCCCGTCGGCCCAGTCGAACTGCCCGCGCGCCTCCTCCCACATGTCGAGGGAGAGGGCGATGCCGGCGTCGAGCAGGCCCTTGAGGTCGGTGCGCATCTCGTCGTTGTCGCCGGTGCACAGCTCGTGGTGCTCGGTGCCGGCGCGGCTGACCGAGCCGACCAGCCGGTGCCCCTCGGGGTGCAGGTCGCTGCGGCCGAGGACCATGGCCACCGCGCCGGAGCCGAGGGTGAGCGTGGCGAACTGGGCGAGCACGTCCCGCGACACCGTCTCCGGCCGGGACAGCCGCTCGAGGGTGCGCTCCTGCACCGGCCGGGAGTCCTCGCCGTTGACGACGAGGGCGTACTGCACCCGGCCGGCGTCGATCATCGCCGCCGCGAGCTCCATGCCGTTGACGAAGCCCAGGCAGGCGTTGGTGATGTCGAAGTTCTGGCAGGACCGGGGCAGGCCGAGCGCGCTGTGCACCGCCACCGCGGTGGAGGGCTCCAGCCAGCGGCGGCTCACCGAGGTGTTGACCATGAGGCCGATCGCGGCGGGGTCCACCCCGCTCTCGCTGATCGCCTTGGCCCCGGCCATGGCCGCGCCGTCGACGAAGGTCACCCCGTCGGCCCACCAGCGCCGCTCGCGGATGCCGGCCAGGCGCTCCAGCAGCCCCGGCCGCAGGCCCACCTGGCGGTAGGTGCCGGCCAGGCGATCGTCGATCTCGTCGGAGGTCACCACGCGGGTGGCGTCCTCGGTCGCGACGGAGAGGACCGAGGTGTTGGCGAAGTGGTGGGTGGCGTTGCCGGTCACGCGTGGCCTCCAGGGCGTTCTGAGGAGGGCCGACCCGGGTGCGTGCCGCCCTGTCCGGTCGGCGCTACCCCGTCGCGCCGCCGCTATGCGGCGTCCTCGCCGCGCCGGACCAGCGTAACCGCCTGGTCCCGGACGTCACGCCGGGACGGCGGGACCGGTCACCTCCCCGACCAGCCGCCCGACGAGCGCGCAGGCCGCCCCGGCGTCGAGCCCGGCCCCCTCGGCGAGGGCGGCCTCGTACGCGGCGGCGTCCAGCCCGGCGCGGGCGGCGGCGACGTAGCGCTGCCCGTCCAGCGGGTCCATCCGCAGCGGGTCGTAGCCGATCAGCCGCGCCGAGGCCTGCACCGCGCCGAGCAGGACGGCGGCCTCGGTGTGCCGGCCGGCCGCGGCGGCGGCCCCGACGGCGGTGAGCAGCCCGGCCAGGGTGCCGGTGGCGTCGCCCTCCCGGTGGGTGAGGTCGACCATCCGCCACAGGTTGACCAGCGCCTCGCCCGCCCGGCCGAGGTCGACGAGCACCTTGGCCCGGATCCAGAGCACCGAGGAGTGCGCCCACGAGTGGCCGAGCTCGAGGGCGAGGTTCTCGGCGGCGTCGAGGTGGGCCAGCGCCCCGTCGACGTCGCCGGCCACCCGGGAGAACTGGCCGAGGGTCATGGCGATCTCGACCTGCACCCACTCGATGCCCGAGGCCTGCGCCAGCTCGAGACCGCGGGTGATGTCGCGGGTGACGGCGCCGTCCTCGTCGGACCCGCCGAGCAGCGCCCGGACGAAGCCGCGCAGCACCAGGGCGAGGGCCAGGACGCCGTCCCGCTCGTCCCGGGCCGCGGTGACGATCTCGTCGGTGCGGGCGAAGATGGAGGTCACGTCGCCGGAGAGGTAGGCCAGCAGCGCGTCGCCCAGGAGCGCGCCGCTGCGCACGTGCGGCGCGGCCTCCGGCGTCGCGTCGAGCGCGGCCGCCAGCCAGCGCCGGCCCTCCTGCACGTGCCCGCGGCGGTACCACCACCAGGCCAGGGCGGCACCGATCCGCAGCGCGGTCTCGCCCTGGCCGGTGGCCAGGGCGTGCGCCAGGGCCGCCCGGATCGCGGGCTGCTCGGCGTCGAGCCGGCGGGCGCTCGCGGTCCACTCCGGCCGGCGCAGCGTCGGCTCCAGGCGCTCGGCGAGGGCGAGGACGAACGCGGCCTGGCGGTCGCGCAGGAGGCGGCCGGTCGCCGGGGCCAGGCCCTGCTCGGCGTACTGCCGCAGGGTCTCCAGCATCCGGTACCGCCCGGCGGCGTGGTCGAGCTCGACCAGCGACTTGGCGACCAGCTCCCGCAGCAGCTCCAGCGTGCGGCCCTCCACGTCCGGGCCGGCGACGGCGTCGACCGCGTCGGGGGCGAAGCTGCCGGGCAGCACCGACACCGCGCGGAACACCGCGAGCTCGGCCGGGCCGAGCAGGTCGACGCTCCACTGCACGGTGGCCGCCAGGGTGCGCTGGTGCGGGTGGGCGGTGCGCCGGCCGCCCGACAGGAGCGCGAACCGGTCGTCGACCCGGGCGGAGACCTCGGCCAGCGGCAGGGTGGTCAGGCAGGCGGCGGCCAGCTCGACGGCGAGCGGGAGCCCGTCGAGGGCGGCGCACAGCTCGCGGACCTGCCGCAGCTCCTCGGCCGAGGGGTCGGCCAGGTGCGGTGCGGCGAGGCGGGCGCGGTCGAGGAACAGCTGCTCGGCGTCGCTGCCCGGGGTCCCGGCCGGCATGGGACCGCACGGCAGCACCGCCTCGCCGGGCAGCCCGAGCGGCTCGCGGGAGGTGGCGAGCACCCGCAGGTCGGGGCAGCGGGGCAGCAGCGCGGCGCAGACCTCCGCGGCGGCCTCGACGACGTGCTCGCAGTTGTCGAGCAGGAGCAGCAGCGGCCGGTCCTGCAGCGCGGTCGCGATCGCGCCGAGCGGGTCGCCCGCGGTGAGGCTCACCCGGAGCACGGTGGCCACCTGGGCGGCGACGAGGTCGGGGTCCTCCACACCGGCGAGCTCCACCAGCGCGGCCGGCGGCGAACCGGCGGGCCGCCGGCGCGCCGCCTCCAGGGCCAGCCGCGTCTTGCCGCTGCCGCCGGGCCCGACGAGGGTCACCAGCCGCTGCGCGGCCAGGGCCCCGGCGAGGACGTCGAGCTCCCGGGCGCGCCCGACGAAGGCGGTGAGCGGCACCGGCAGCGGCGGCGGAGCCGGTGCGGCGGGTGGCGCGGGCGCGGCGGGCGCGGGTGCGGGCTCCGGCGGCGCGGGGGCGGGCCCCGGCGGCGCGGGGGCGGCCAGGTCGGGGTCCTGGCGGAGCATCCGCGCGTGCAGCTCCTGCAGGGGGCGCCCGGGGTCGACCCCCAGCCCGTCGGCGAGCAGCCGGCGGCCCTCGGCGTAGACCTCCAGCGCCTCGGCCTGCCGGCCGGCCCGGTAGAGCGCGAGCATCAGGGAGGCGCGCAGCCCCTCGCGCAGCGGCTCGGCGCGCACCAGCTCGCGCAGGTCGTCGACCAGCTCGGCGTGCCGGCCCAGCCGCAGGTCCAGCTCGGCGGCCAGCTCCCGGGCGTCGAGGCGGGCCTGCTCCAGCCGCTCGGCCTCCTCGACGGCGAAGGTGGCGGCCACGTCGGCGTAGGCGGGGCCGCGCCACAGGGCCAGCCCCTCGGCGACCGCGGCTCGCGCGCCGGCGACGTCCCCCCGGGCGGCCAGCTCACGGGCGCTGCGGACCAGGCGGGGGAAGCGGACGGCGTCGACGTCCTCGGGGTCGACGGCCAACCGGTACCCCGGCTCCCGGGTGAGCAGCAGCGTCCACGCGCCGCCGGCGTCGGGCTCCAGCTCGCGGCGCAGCCGCGAGATCACCGCCTGCAGGGTCGCCGAGACCGCGGTGGGCGGCTGCCCGCTCCACACCCGGTCGGCGAGCACGTCGACGGCCACGGTGCGCCCGGCGTCGACGAGCAGTGCCGCCAGGACGGCGCGGTGGCGTGGCGTCTGGGCCGCCAGGGGGCGGCCGTCGCGCCACACCTCGACGGGCCCGAGCACGCGGAACGAGGTGACGGACATCGCGCGGGATCCTAGGGCCGCCGACCGCGATCCAGGGCTTTCCTGCACGTCACCGGGTCGTGAACTCCCCCTCTCGTACACCTCACCGGGGGCGCAAGCGCCCGACAAGGTGACGCCAAGGGCCGGCGGCGACCCTCCAGGTGTCCGATCCCCGCCGCCCGGAGACGCCCCCCATGCACCCTGCGCCCGCCGTCCTGCCGCCCGACCTGGCCGCCCTGCTGCGCGGCCGCCTGTCCCCGTCGGCCGGGCTGACCGACGGCGCGGTGGTCCGCCCGGCCGGGCCCGAGGACGTGGTCGCCGCCGTCCGGCTGGCCGGCCGGCACGGCGTCGCGGTCGCCGTGGGCGGGGACGGCGTCCCCCCGGCGGCCGGGCGGCTGCTGCGCGTGGACCCGTCGGCGCTCGACGGGCTCGACGTCTCCGCCGGCGGGTGGGCGCGGGTGGGGGCCGGCGTCCGGTGGCAGCGGCTGCTCGACGCGGCGGCGCCGCTGTCCCTGGCCCCGGTCACCGGCGCCTCCCCGGCCGAGCGGGTGGCGGACTCCGTCACCGGGGGCGGGGTGGGGCCCCTGGCCCGCACCTACGGGCTCGCCTCCGACCGGGTGCGCGCGGTGGAGCTGGTGACCGGCGACGGCGTGCTGCGGCGGGTGACGCCGGACAGCGAACCGGAGCTGTTCTGGGCGGTCCGCGGCGGCGGCGCCGCGCTCGGGGTGCTGACCGCGGTGGAGGTCGACCTGCTGCCGGTGGGCCCGCTGTACGCGGGGGCGCTGCGCTGGCCGGCGTCGGACGCCGCCGCCGTGCTGCGCGCCTGGGGTGCGTGGGCGGCGACCCTGCCCATCCAGGCGGGGACGGCCGCGGTGCTGCACCGGCCGCGGCGCGGTGCGGCGGGGGTGGCGGTGCGCTTCGCCTGGGCCGGCGAGCCCGACGACGGCGCCGACGTGCTGGCCCCGCTGCGGGCGGCGGCCCGGCCCTCGGGTGACGACGTGGGGGTGCGGACCTCCGCGCAGCTCGAGGTGCACCCGGCGGGCCCGCGGCGGGCGGTGGAGTCCTCGCTGCTACTCGACGCGCTGCCCGAGCAGGCCCTGGGCCCGCTGCTGCGCGCGGCCCGCGGGATCCCGCCGCGGCTGCTGGAGCTGCGGCTGCTCGGCGGGGCGGTGTCCTGGCTGCCGCAGCGGCCCAGCGCGGTCGGGTCCCGGGACGCGCGGCTGGCGCTGCGCGTGGTCGGGGGTGCCGGGGCCGACGAGCGGGCGGCCACCCGGGCCTGCGCCGACGAGCTGGCGGCGGCGCTCGGACCGCTGACCGGCGGACGGGCGCCGGCGCACGGCAGCGGGCCGAGCCCCGACGTCCTCGCGCGCACCCCCGCACCCGCCGTCCGGGACCGGCTGGCCGCCGTCGCGGCCGCCACCGACCCGCACCGCATCCTCGAGGGCGCGCGTCCGGGGTTGCCGGTGCCCGTGCCCCGCTAGGACACCCCGGCGAGCTCGGGGCGGTCGGCCAGCCAGCGGCGGGCGACCGCCTCGCCGGCGGCGAGCAGGTCGGCGGTGCGGGTGGTGTCCCGCGGCCCGGTGGGCAGCACGTCGAGCAACCCGCCGGCCCAGGCGTCGGCGACGTGCGGGAGGACGTGCACCCGCGGGTCGTCGAGCGCCTCCCGGACCGCGGCCCGGTTGGCCGCGGCCCGGGCCACGGTGAACGACTGCAGCACGGCGTCGAGCGCGCCGAGCCCGGCCTCGACCGGCGGCACGTACGGGTCGCGGTCCGCGGCGACGGGGACACCGCAGGCGTGCACCCCGAGGACGTCGGAGGCGGCGGCGCAGACGTCGACCCGCCCGGTGACGGGGGCCAGGCCGCAGTCGAGGACCAGCACCCGGTCGCCCGGCGCGGCCCGCTCGAGCGCCGCGCCGACCGGGACGCCGTCGAGGATGCCGCCGTCGACGTGCGCGTGCCGGTCGCCGAGGACCACGGGCCGGAACAGCCCGGGGAGCGCGCAGCTGGCGACGAGCGCGTCGGCCAGGTCGCCCTCGTCGTGCCGGCGGGCCAGGCCGCAGTCCAGGCAGGTGGTGGTGACCGTCAGGGGGACGGCGAGGTCGCCGAGGTCCCGGGCGGCGACGTGCTGCCCGACCAGCCGGCGCAGCGGCCGGTCGTCCAGCAGTGCGCCGCCGCGGCGCAGCGCTCGGGCCAGGCCGCGGGCGCGCGCCGCCGCGCCGGGACGCAGCACCCGCCCCATCGCCGGGTCCCGCCAGAGCCCGGCGAGGTCGCGGGCCCGGGTGGCGGTCGGGTCGGCGGCGAGGTAGGCGGCGTTGACCGCACCGACGGAGCTGCCGTGCAGCAGGTCGACGGTCACGCCCCCGTCGAGGAGGGCGAGCAGCGCGCCGGCCTGGAAGGCGCCCATCGCGGCGCCTCCGCCGAGGACCACGTGGGTGCGGGAGGGCATCCCGCCATGGTGCCGCACCCGTCGCGGGGGTCGCCGGGCGCTGGGCCGACGGGGCCGGGCACGGGATCGGGGCCGGGGACGGCGGTGCGGGGCGCGGGATGCCGGGGATGGGCGGGCGGGCGCGGGATCGGCGGGCGAGGAATTGGAAGCTGTGCCCACCTCCGGAGCCCGCGGACGTGGGCACAGCTTCCTATCCCTCGGGGCTGGGCGGGCAGTCGGGGGCGCCGGCCGGGGCCAGGGCGGCGGTGAGCGCGGCGGGGTCCGGGGCCGGGACGGGCGTGCCCGGGCCGAGGACCAGCGTCAGGTGCGGGACGTCGCCGGCCGCGGTGGCGACCCCGAGGACGGCGGCCAGCGTCGCGGCCACGGCCTCCTGGTCGAGCGGGTGCAGGAGGACGGTGGGCGTGCCGTCCGCGGTCGTGCGCACCGCGCCCAGGACGGCCCCTCCGCCGCTGACGAGGACGGCGGCCGCCTCGGCCCGGGCGGGATCGCCCGCCGTGCCCACGACGTCGACGACCACGGGAACGGGCTCGGCCGGGCAGGCGTCGGCGGCTGCGGCCGGTTCGGCGGCCGGTGCCGGGTCGGTCGTGGGAGGTGCCGGTTCGGTCGTGGGCGGCACCTCCGTCGGCGGCGGTGGCGCGGCGGGGGGTGTCTCGGTGGGAGGTGTCTCGGTGGGAGCCGCCGGTTCGGTCGGCGGTGCCGGTTCGGTCGTGGCCGACGGCTCGGAGGAGGGTGCCGGCTCCGGGGAGGGCGTCGGCTCGGCCGGCGGGACCTCGGTGGTCGGGACCTCGGCGGTCGGAGCCGGGTCCGTGGTCGGGGGTGCCGGTTCGGTGGTGGGCGCCGGTTCGGTGGCCGGTGCCGGCTCAGTGGTGGGCGGTGCCGGCTCCGTGGTGGGCGGTGCCTCGCCGGTCGGCGGCGCCGGGTCGCTGCCGGATGGTGCCGGTTCGGTGGTCGGCGCCTCCATCGCGGGCGCCTCGGTCGTCGGCTGCGGGTCCGTGATCGGCGGGACCTCGGTGCTCGGTACCGGCTCGGTGGTGGTCGGAGCCGGGTCCGTGCCGGGTGGCGCCCCGGTCGTGGGCGGGGTGGGGGGCGGCGCCTCGGTCGTCGTCGGCGCCTCGACCACCGGCGGCGCCCCGATCACCGGCGGCGCCCCGATCACCGGCGGCGCCTCGACCACCGGCGGCGCCCCGATCACCGGCGGCGCCTCGATCACCGGCGGCGCCTCGACCACCGGCGGCGCCTCGACCGGGGGCGGCGCCGGCTCCGCGGGCACGGGATCCGGGGTCGGCGCGGGCGGTGCAGGCGGTGCGGGTGGTGCGGGCACGGGCAGCGCGGGCGGCGTCGTCCCGGCATAGGTGGCGGCCAGCGCCAGCACCGTGGTCACGTACTCGGTGGAGTGGTTGTAGGCGAAGACGGCCCGCGCCCGGTCGGCCGCCGTCGTCAGGTCCCGCCCGCCGGAGCACAGGTAGGCGGCGGCGCCCGCGGCGGCGTCGTGGATGTCGAAGGGGTCCCGCAGGCCGTCGCGGTCGCCGTCCCGCCCGGAGAGGGCCCAGGTCGACGGGATGAACTGCATCGGACCGACGGCCCGGTCGTACCGGGTGTCGCCGTCGTAGCGGCCGTCGTCGGTGTCCAGGATCAGGGCGGTCCCGTTCCCGTCGAGGGCCACGCCGATCACCCGTGGCGTCGACCGGCCGTCGGTGTGCAGCACCGCCCCGCCGAAGCGGCCGTGGTTGGACTCCACCCGCCCGATGGCCGCCAGCAACGCCCAGTCGATGCCGCAACCGGACGGCGCCCCCTCGGCCGCCGCCCGGTAGGCCTCCATCGCGGTGGCCGGGATGCCGCGCCCGGCGAGCGCCGAGACGTCGGGGGGTGCTGTGGTGGCCGGCCCCGGATCGGGTGCGTCCACGGGGCCGGGCCCGGCCGGTGCGGGGTCCGCCGGTGCCGCGGACGGCTCCGGGCCCGACGGCGTGCCCGACGGCTCCGTGCCCGACGGCGGGATGTCCGACGGCGCGGTGCCGGACGGCGCTGCGGCCGGCAGCTCCGCAGCCGGCAGGTGCCCGGCCCGGAGCCGGTGCAGCACCGGCAGCTCCGTCGGCGGGGCGGGGGAGACCGTCGCCGCCGCCGGGCGGGTGCCGGCGGAGGGGGCCCCCGAGTGGGGGACGACGGCCAGTGCGACCGCGGTGACCCCCGCGGCCAGCCCGAACGGGACGTGCCGGCGCCCCCTCATCGGGCCGGCAGTCCCACGCCGCCGACCCCCGGGCGGTTCCCGGTCCGCGTCCGCCCCTCGACCATGGCCGTCCCCCGTGTCGCCGTGCTGCCGGCACCCCGGTTCCCTGCGCGGGGCCACCCAACTCCCGCTGTCCGCGCGTCGGGAAGGCCCTCCGTCGCGGCCCGGGCCCGCCCCGTCGGTCGTGCCTGTCGGTCACCGGCCGTGCGCGGTGGGTGCTCGAAGCCGGGGCCGAGGTTCCTTCCGGAACCCGTCGGTGCCGAGGAGCGTGGGGCCGCGCCCGCCGGTGCCGCGGGCGACCGACGAGGGGGAAGGGCGTGCCGTGGCCGGTCGGATGCCCGTGCCCGCGGCGGGGACCGCCGCGCTCGTCACCGGTGCGTCGTCGGGCCTCGGGGCGGAGCTGGCCCGTGCGCTCGCCCGCCGCGGTCACGACCTCGTCCTGGTCGCGCGCCGGAGGGACCGGCTGGAGGAGCTGGCCGCCGGGCTGGCCGCCGACGGGGTGCGGTGCGCCGTGCTGCCCCGCGACCTGACCGACGCGGGGGCGCGCGAGGGGCTGCCAGGGGAGGTGGCCGCGCACGGCGTGGAGGTGACCGTCCTGGTCAACTGCGCCGGCGCCGCGACGGCGGGGGAGTTCGCCGGCGTCCCGGTGCCGCGGCAGGTGGCCCATCTCCGGCTCGACCTGGAGGCGGCCGTGGACCTCTGCGGCCGGTTCGTCCCGGGCATGGTCGCCGCGGGTCGTGGCGGCGTGCTCGACGTGTGCTCGCTGCTGAGTGTCGTCCCGATGCCCCGGATGGCCGTCCACGCGGCGGCGAAGGCCGCTCTCCTGTCGTTCAGCGAGGCGCTGCACGCCGAGCTGCGGCCGGCCGGCGTCGCCGTCACGGCGCTGTGCCCGGGCACCGTCCGGACGGAGTTCATGGAGCGGGCCGGGCTGGGCGAGGCGGTCGGGCAGTTGCCGGCCTGGGCCCTGGACGACGGCCGCCGGGTCGCCGAGCGGGGGCTGCGCGCGCTCGACGAGGGCCGCAGGGTGGTCGTGCCGTCGCCCCTCTACCGGCTGTCGGTGGCCGCCCTGCGCACGGCGCCGCACGGCCCCCTGGTCGGTGCGCTGGCCCGCCGCTCCCCGTTCCCCGCGCGCGTGGGGCCGGTGAGCGAGCGACCGGAGGGAGAGGCGGCCACCAGCGCAGCGGCCGACGCTGCGGGTCAGTAGTAGGGGTAGCCCGGGTAGGTGTAGCCCGGCCCCCAGAACGGCGGGTGCCCCCACCAGCCGTAGAGGCCGGCGTAGTACCCGGGGTCGTCCCCGAGGTCGGGGTCGTAGGGCGGAACCGTCGCCATCTCCTCGCGGTCCCGGCCGATCCGCACGCGGTCGCCCTCGAGGGCGACGACGGCGTCGACCGGGATGAGGTAGTGCCGGGCGCCGATGCCCAGGACCCCACCCTCGCTGACGCGCAGGAAGCGCACCCGGCCCTCCCGGTCGTCCACCAGCAGGTCGTCGACCCGACCGAGGTCCTGGTCGAACGGGTCCACGACGCGGCGGCCGCGCACGTCGGCCTCGGGGTCGGCGACGGTCCGGTCGGTGTCGGTGAGCCGGACCAGCCGGCCGATGTCGTCGGTCATCGCTCCTCCTCCCGGGACGGCTCACGGCAGCCCTACCCCGTTCCCGGGGGCGGGCACGCCCGCAGCGCCCGCCTGGTTCACTGGTGGTTGAGCGTTGAACGGCAGACCGGCCGGGCGGCGACCCGCACCCACCCAGGGAGGACGCACCGTGCACCTCGGCGTCGACAGCTTCGTCTCGGCCGTGACCGACCCGCGGACCGGCCACGTCGTCGGGCCGCAGGAGCGCATGGCCCACCTGCTCGAGGAGATCGAGCTCGCCGACCGGGTGGGCCTGCACTCCTTCGGCATCGGCGAGCACCACCGGCCCGAGTACTACGACTCCGCGCCGCCGGTGATCCTCGCCGCGGCGGCCGCGCGCACCTCCCGCATCCGGCTCGGCAGCGCGGTGGCCGTGCTCTCGGCCGCCGACCCGGTCCGGGTGTTCCAGCAGTTCGCCACGCTGGACCTGATCAGCGGCGGGCGGATCGACCTGGTGGTCGGGCGCGGGTCGTTCGTCGAGGCCTTCCCGCTCTTCGGCCTGTCGCTGGCCGACTACGACGAGCTCTTCGAGGAGAAGCTGGACCTGCTGCTGCGCATCCGCGCCGGCGAGCAGGTCACCTGGTCGGGCCGGCACCGCCCGCCGCTGACCGGTCAGGGGGTGTACCCGCGGCCGGTGCAGGACCCGCTGCCGGTGTGGGTCGGCGTCGGCGGGACGCCGGAGTCCTTCCTGCGGGCGGGGCTGCTGGGCCTGCCGCTCATGGTGGCGATCATCGGCGGCGAGCCCCGCCGCTTCGCCCCGCTGGTGGACCTCTACCGCCGGGCCGGCGAGCGCGCCGGGCACACCCCCGACCGGCTGCGGGTCGGGCTGCACGTCTTCGGCTTCGTCGCCGAGAGCACCCGGGCCGCGGCCGACACCATCTACCCCGGCTGGCACGAGATGTTCACGAAGGTCTCCGCCGAGCGCGGCTTCGCCCCGCCCACCCGCGCGCAGTTCGACGCGACCAGCGGCCCGGACGGTGCCTTCTTCATGGGCGACCCCGACACCGTGGCCACCAAGCTGCGCCGGGTCTCCGAGCAGCTCGGCGGGGTGGACCGGGTGGCGCTGCAGATGACCAACCCGCGCCTCGCGCACGAGGACCTGCTGCGCGGTATCGAGCTGCTCGGCACCGAGGTCGCGCCGAAGGTCGCCGACCTCTGACGCCCTCCAGGTACCGGCCACCAGGGCGCCGCCGGAAGGGCAGGTAGACCGACCGCACCGTGCTCGTGGGCTGACGACCGGAGCCCACGTGTCCGGAGCCCACGCGTCCGGAGCGCCCGCGGGCGCCCTGCCCCCGGTCCAAGGACCCTTCCTGCCCTGGCGTCGCAAACCGAGACTGGGTCTCCCGCAATGGGGCAGTCAGGTACTCGACGGTGCTGGGACGACCATGAGCAGTGATGAGACCCCTCCGGATGCGCGTACGTCGGCCCCGGCTGCGGAAGCGCCTTGGTGGCGTCGCGCCAGCGCCGCCGTCATCGGAGCCGGGACGCTCGCCAGCGCCGTCACGGCGATCATCGCTCTCTGGCCTGATCCGGATCCAGTGGACAGGGTGGCGATCACCTCGGCGCACCTGAGATGGCCTCAACCGCTCAGCAGCTACGTCGCGACAGCGACGATCGACCCGATCGACGGGACGAGCGGACTGAACCTGATCGCACCTGCTGCGGGCCTGCTGGTACCCGCGGCGACGGCCGCGACCGTCAGCGACGAAGGTGATGCGACGACCGGCAGCCCCAGCGGGACGACGGACCAGCTGCCGACGGCGACGGCTGGGGGGCCGACGGCGACGGCTGGGGGGCCGACGGCGACGGCTGGGGGGCCGACGGCGACGGCTGGGGGGCCGACGACGACGGCTGGGGGGCCGGGGACCACGACGGGTGAGGTGCCGGGGACCACGACGGGTGAGGTGCCGGGGACCACGACGGGTGAGGTGACGACGAGCTCCAGCGGTGCAGGATCCGAGGAGACCTCGGGTACGAGCACGGGGACCGACACGTCCGAGCCCGACGACTTCGTGGCTACGACGGCACTGCCCTACATCCTCCAGCTCCCGGAGGATGAACGGGAAGAGCTGTGGAACGAGATCGCGTCGGAGTCGGCTCTGGACGCCTAGCTCCTCCCTCAGTTCCTGGAGGACCCGGGCACGCCGTCCGAGGGCGCCGACCCGGGTACGCCGTCCGAGGGGTCCGGCCCCGGCGCGCCGTCCGGGGAGGCCGATCCGGGTGTGCCGTCCGACGCCCGGAGCCGTGATCTCCCCGCTTCGGTCGTCCTGGCCCTCACCCAGGACACAGTGGACGCGCAAGGACAGCCGGTCCCCGCAACGGTGGCTGCCGAGCGGCTGGCGAGCAGGCTCGACGTCGTCCGCAGCGTGCCCAAGGCCGGCAGACGTGACCCCGTAGGGGTCGTCGCGACGATCAACTTCGAGGTGGAAGGCCTACGTGGTCGATCGCTCGTTCTCTACTGGCGCCTCCTGCCAGCGGGAGAGGGCGTCGTCGTTCCCGATCAGTGGGCACAGCCGACACCGGCTGCCAGGCTCACGGCCGGTACAGAATCGGACACGGGCGTCCTCGAGATCTGGGTGCCGTTGCCGGCGGCGGGGGGCCAGTACACGTTGGATCTCTTCGTGCTGATCGAACCCGAGCACGCCCAGTTGGCCAGTTTCCGCACGGATCCCTTCGGCTGAGCACGTTCGTCCTCCGACGCTCGTTCGGGCACGCAGCCCTGCGTCGCTCAGCGCGCGAAACCGGCGGTGGAGGCGGCCGGCTCACCCGCCGGAGAGGAGCGCCCGGACGGCGTCGATGGTGTCGGCCTCCGCGGCCGTCTTGTCCGGCCGGTAGCGCACGACCCGCGCGAAGCGCAGCGCGACCCCGCCCGGGTAGCGGGGGCTGCGCTGGGCGCCGTCCAGGGCGACCTCGACCACCAGCTCGGGCCGCAGCTCCAGCCCCCACGGCGCCTCCGCGCGGGCGTGCTCCGGGAAGGTCCGGGTCTGCCACCCCAGCAGCTCGTCGGTCATCCCCTTGAACGTCTTGCCCACCATGACCGGCTCGCCGCCGTCCGGGTCGCGGGCGCCGAGGTGGATGTTGGACAGCGTGCCCGTGCGCCGTCCGTACCCCCACTCGGCACCCAGCACGACCAGGTCGAGGGTGTGCACCGGCTTGACCTTCTGCCAGGCCCGGCCGCGCCGGCCGGCCGCGTACGGGGCGGTGAGGTCCTTGACGACCACGCCCTCGTGCCCGGCGGCCAGCGCCTCGTCGAGCACGCCGGCCGCCTGCTCGGCCGTGGGACGGCGGACGCCGGGCATCCGCAGCGGCGCGTGCTCCGCCCCGGTCAGCAGCCCGGCCAGGGCGTCGAGGCGGACGTCGAGCGGCTCGTCGAGCAGGTCGCGCCCGTCGAGGTGCAGCAGGTCGAAGAAGAACGGGCTGAGCAGGACCCCGGCGTCCGGGGCGTCGCTGCCGAACCGGCTCATCGTGTCCTGGAAGGCCCGCGGGCGGCCGTCGTCGTCCAGCGCCAGGGTCTCGCCGTCGAGGATCGCGGTGCGGCAGGGCAGCGCGCGGACCCGGTCGACCAGCTCGGGCACCCCGCCGGTCACCTCCCGCAGGCTGCGGGTCCAGACCCGCACCGCGTCGCCGTCCCGGTGCACCTGGATGCGGGCGCCGTCGAGCTTGTGCTCGACGGTCACCGCGGTGCCGAGATCGGCCAGCGCCGCATCCAGCGAGGAGCCGGGGGCGGCGAGCATCGGCCGGACCGGCCGGCCCACCTCCAGCCGGGCCGCGGCCAGCGCCGGCTCCCCGCCGGCGAGGGCGGCCGCCGCCGTGCCGGGCAGGCTGCCGGTGAGCATGAAGGCGCGGCGGGCGGCCGCGGGCGGGACGTCGGCGGCCGCGGCCACCGCGTCGAGCACCACTCCCTCGAGGGCGCCCTGCCGGAGCTCGCCGGTGAGCAGCCGGACGAGGAAACCCTGCTCGTCGGCGGTGGCGGTGCCCAGCAGCTCCGCGAGGGCCGCCTCCCGGCGCGCGGCCGACCCGGTGCCTGCCGTCCCGGCGAGCGCGGTGAGGGCCGCGTCGACGGCGGCGACGGTGAGGGACGCCGCTGCGGCCGGGGTCGGGGCCTGCCGGGAGAGGGTCCGCCACCCGACGCCGAGCCGGCCCTGCAGCGGCTCGCCGGCCAGCCACGCGGTGACCGCGCGCACCTCGTCGGCACCGGCCCGGCGCAGCACCCCGGCGATCGTCGCGGTCTTCGCCGAGCGGGCGCGGGTCGCGGTGACCGCGGCGGAGGCGGCGACGACCTCGGCGAGCAGCACGCGGCCATCGTGGCAGCCGCGGGTGACACCCGGCCCGCTCGCCGTGCCGACGGCCCGGGCCGGGGTCACCATGCACGTGCACGGCCACGCACCGGCCCAGGGAGGCACCATGGCCGATTCCGGTACCGAGGGGTTCGTCCGGACGCTGGGGCGCTGGGACGTCCTGGCCGTCGCCTTCGGGGCGATGATCGGCTTCGGCTGGATCGTCCTCACCGGTGGGTTCCTCCAGGACGCCGGCACGCTCGGGGCGGCGCTGGCGTTCGTCATCGGCGGCGTCGTCGTGGCCCTCGTCGGGCTCACCTACGCCGAGCTGGTCTCGGCGATGCCGCACGTCGGCGGGGAGCACAACTACGTGCTGCGCGCCCTCGGCAGCCGGCCGGCGTTCGTCACCTCGTGGGCCCTGGTGCTCGGCTACGTCTCCGTGGTCGCCTTCGAGGCGGTGGCCCTGCCGCAGACGGTGCTCTACCTGTTCCCCGACATGCTCGCCGGCCGGCTGTGGACGGTCGCCGACTACGACGTGTACGCCAGCTGGGTCGCCGTCGGTGTCCTCGCCGCGGTGGTGATGACCGGGCTCAACTACGTGGGTGTGCGGCCGGCGGCGGTGTTCCAGGCGATCGCGGTGCTCTTCCTGCTGGCCGTGGGGCTGGCGCTGGTGCTGGGCAGCGTCGTCGGCGGGGACACCGAGAACATGCAGCCGCTGTTCACCGGCGGCGCGGCCGGGCTCATCGCGGTGCTGGTGGCCACGCCCTTCCTGTTCGTCGGGTTCGACGTCATCCCGCAGTCGGCCGAGGAGATCCACCTCCCGTACCGGAAGATCGGCCAGCTGCTGCTGCTCGCGGTCGGCATGGCCGTCGCCTGGTACGTGCTCATCATGCTGACCGTGGGTTCGTCCCTGCCGGCGGCCGAGCTGGCCGGTTCCGAGCTCGCCGCCGCCGACGGCATGGCCGCACTCTGGGGCAGCGACCTCATGGGCAACGTGCTGGTGCTCGGCGGCATCGCCGGGATCCTCACCAGCTGGAACGGCTTCCTCATCGGGGCCAGCCGGTTGCTGTTCGCCATGGCCCGCTCGGGCATGCTGCCCGCCTGGTTCGGCCGGCTGCACCCCCGCTACCGCACCCCGGGCAACGCGCTGCTGTTCATCGGCGGGCTCTCGGTGCTGGCCCCCTTCTTCGGCCGGCCCGCGCTGGTGTGGATGGTCGACGCCGGCGGCCTGAGCATCGTCATCGCCTACGTCATGGTGGCGCTGTCCTTCGTCGTCCTGCGCCGCCGCGAGCCGGCGATGGAGCGCCCGTTCCGGGCGCCCGGCGGGGCGGCCACCGGTGTGGTGGCCGGGCTGCTCGCGCTCGCCCTGGGCACGCTCTACCTGCCCGGCATGCCCGCCGCCCTGGTGTGGCCCTACGAGTGGGTGGTCGTCGCGGCGTGGTGGCTGCTGGGCCTGGTCTTCGTGCTCCGGGTGCCGTCGGTGGGGCCCGGACCGGACGCCGAGCAGCGCGTGGTCGCCGCCCGCGCCCGCTGAGCCGTCGACTCCGGGGCGGGGCCCCGCGGTGCGGGCACCGCGGGGTCCCGGGTCACCGCCGGGCGGGCGGGCTCAGACGGCGCCCTCGTTGTGCGGCTCGATGCTCGCCGAGGGGTCGACGCCCTCGTCGGCGGCCGGCTGGACCGGGCCCTCACCGGGCTCGGAGCCGCTGCCGGCGGCCGTGTTGCGGGACGAGCGTTCCGGATCGGTGACGTCCGTGGTCGTCGGCGCCTGCCCGATGCGCTTGGCGGCGTCCCCTGTCCCGGTCTCCTCGATGTCGCGCTCGCTCACGTGTCCTCCATCGGGTCGGTGCGTTCCGTGCACCGGGGCCCTACCCGCTGGGGGCGCGGGCACCCGCCGGGGGAGGGATCGATCAGCCGGGGGCCGCGGCCACCCGGTCGGCCACGAGGGCGGCGACGTCGTCCGGCCGGCTCACCGTCGGGCAGTGCCCGCCGGCCCACTCCAGCCGCCGGGTCGCCCGCGCGGCCATGGCCCGCTGCAGCTCGGGGTGCACCACCTCGTCGGCCGTGCAGACCACGTACGTCGAGGGCACCGTCCGCCAGGCGACCGCCTCGGGCGTCCCGCGGAAGACCGCCCGCCCGACCGGGCGCAGCCGGGCCGCCGCCGCGGCGGCGGCATCGGGAGGGGCGTCCGGGTAGAGCAGCGCGGGCCCCAGCTCCGGGTCCAGCGCCACCTCGTCGCGCTCGCGGTCCACCCGCAGCGCCTCGCCCAGCCGGGTCTGCGGGTGCTCCTGGTCCGGCAGGACGCGGCTCACCGACTCGCCTTCGTCGAGGCAGAAGGCGGCCAGGTAGACCAGCTCCCGCACCGCCGGGTGGACGCCGGCCGCGGTGACCACCGCGCCGCCGTAGGAGTGCCCCACCAGCACCGCGGGGCGGTCCAGGCCGTCGAGCGCGTCGAGGACCGCCCGGGTGTCGGTGGCGAGGTCGGTGAGCGGCAGCTCGACGGCGACGGCGTCCACCCCCCGGTCGGCCAGCGCGGCCCGGACGGCGTCCCAGCTCCAGGCCCCGTGCCACAGGCCGTGCACCAGCACGGCTGCCGGGGTGCTCGTCGTCGCGTCGTCCGTTCCGTCGTCCACGGGCCCATCCAACGCCACGGGCCCGGCCGGCCGGTGCAGGCGGGCCGCTCAGGTGGGCCGGTCGGCGGTGCCGTCACCCGTACCCGGCCGGGCCGTGCGGACCGCCGCTGGGGCGGCGACCGGGCCGGGGCGCTGGCGCAGGCGCCCGGCCGCCCGGCGGGTGAGGCCGGTGAGCCGGGAGAAGGCGCGCGAGTCGACGCCGCGGCCCGCGACCCGGCCCGGGACGGCGCGGTCCCCGATCCCGTCGGCACGCGGCAGCAGCCGGTTGACCAGCCCGAGCACCCGGACCGTGGTGGCGGGGGCCAGGCCGTGGACCCGCACGGCCAGCACGGCCGGGGCGGTGAGCACCACCTCGGCGCGGCCGCGCCGGGCGGCGGTCACGATACGCCGGGCGGCGCGCTCGGCGGACATGGCCAGCCCCGGGATGCTGTCGGCCAGGGTGAACCAGGCGAACTCGCGCGCGGCCCGGCCCTTGAAGAAGGCGTTGCGGGGTGAGCCGGTGCGCATCAGGCCGGGGACGACGGTGGTCACCCGGATCCCCTCGCGGGCCAGCTCGGCGGTGAGCCCCTCGGAGAAGCCCACGGCGGCGAACTTGGCCGCGGCGTAGGGCAGGAGGTGGGGGGCGGCGACCTTGCCGCCGATCGAGGTGATCGTCACCACCCGGCCGCGGGTCTCCCGGAGGTGGGGGAGGGCGGCGAGCGTGGGCAGGACCGTCCCCCAGAACATGGTGCCGAGGGCGTCCTCGAAGTCCTCGACGCGCATCGTGGGCAGCGGGCCGACCTGGATCACCCCGGCGTTGGTGACGAGGACGTCGAGCCGCCCGAACCGGTCGACGGTGGTGGCGACCAGCTCCTCGACCTGCTCGCGCCGCGCCACGTCGCACGGCAGCGCGAGCACCTCGCCGCCGTCCCGGGCCAGCTCGGCGCGGGCCCGCTCGAGCTCCTCCGGGTCCCGTGCGCAGATCGACACGCGGCAGCCCTGGCGCAGCAGCTCACGGGCCAGGGCCAGGCCCAGTCCTCGCGAGCCCCCGGTGACCAGCGCGACCCGACCGGTCAGCTCCACTCGCCCTCCCCGGTGCCTGCCCGGCCGCGGTCCGGCCCGGTCGCTGCCTCCATGCCCGCCGCGGGCGGTGCGCACGCACCCCGGCGGTACCGGTCGCGGCCTCGGCTGCCGAGAAGGGAGGGGTGCAGCCGACGTCCCCCGTGTCCCCGGTGTCGCCGCTCAGCGCGCACCTGCACGGCGTGGTGACGGCCGGCGCCCAGTGGCTGCTGACCGCCTTCCCGCCGCCGGCCGGAGCCCTCGCGGGGGTGCGGGCCCAGGCCCAGGCGCGCGCCGCGACCACCGTCGCCGCGCTGCTGCGCCACCCCACCGCCCTGGACGACCAGCTGCTGGAGCTCTGCGGGCCCGGCGGCTGCGTCGGGCTGGACCGGGTGAGCGGCGCAGTCCGCGGCCCGGACGCCGACAGCCGGGACCCGTGGCGGACCTGGGTGGACGAGGTCGTCGTCAGCTGGGCGGCGGTGCTGCTCGGGGAACCGGCGGTGGCCCGCCGGGCCGCACGAGCCGTGGGGGAGCGGGACGACGGCCCGCTGGGCGCCCCCGCCGCGCGCGACCTCGCCGCCGGTGGGCTGCTTCGGCACCCGGACCTGCTCGCCCCCGTGGCCGATCTGCACCGGGACGCGCTGCTGGTCACGCTGACCGGGCGCGGCGCCTAGCTGCACCGGGCGCCGCGCCGGACGGCCACCTGCGGGCGCGGCCGGTCCGGGCACCCCTCGGTCGTCCGCGTCGCGTTCAGGCCGGGCGCTTCGCCTGCAGTCGCAGTGCCGTCGTGGCGAGGCGTCCGGGAGGCTCCCACCGCGAGGTCCGCACGTCGGTGAGGCCTGCCTCGCCGACGGCTGCGCCGAGGGTGTCGGCTCCGCCGGGCTGCCACCGCGCGTGCACGGAGACGAGCAGCCGGCCACCCGGGCGCAGCACGCGGCGCGCCTCGGCGAGACCCGCGGCGAGGTCTGGCCACAGGTGGATGTTGTTGACGCTGAGGACCACGTCGACCGAGGCGTCGGGCTGCCCCGTGGCCGCAGCGGTGCCGTCCTCGATGCGCACGACACCCCGGGCAACGAGGTCGGAGCACCGTCGCCGCGCGGCGCGCCGCATGACCTCGGACGGGTCGACCCCGATCACCTGGGCGGCGCGCAGGGCGGCGTGTTCGAGGCCCACGCCCGGTCCCGGGCCGACCACCAGCACGACGTCCTCGGCCGTGAGGTCCGCAGCGTCGACGAGATGCCGTTCCGTGGCCGCGTTGCTCCGAGCCATCAGCCGGCCGCCGATGCGGCCCAGCGGACCGTGCGGACACCCGAAGGTCGCCTCGAGCACCCGTGCACCCAGCGCTTTCCGCATGGGGACCAGGACAGCACCTCTCCGCGGCGTACGCATCGGGGCTCGGGGAAGTAGCTGGCACCCGTGTCCCTGGGCAGTTGCGTCGGTAGGGCGGTGGGTCGGTGGTGGCGGTCAGGCCGGTGGGGGTGGTGACGGTGAGGACGGCGTCGGGGGTGAGGGTGTGGGTCCACCCCGGGGGCCTGGTGCTGGCCGCGGTGGTGGCCGGTGCAGAAGCCGGCCAGGTCGGCCGCGGCGCTGGGGCCGTCGGGACAGCGGATGCGGTGGTCGAGCTCCCCGCTGCGGGGCACCGGGCGGCGGCAGCCGGGAAAGCGGCAGCGGCGGTCGCGGGCGTGCAGGAACCGCGCACGCGCGGCCGAAGGCCGGTAGCCGGGGCTGGGCCCGGGGGCGCCCAGCCCGGGGCGGGTGGTGAGGTCGTGGGGGCAGGTCCCGGCCGGGGCGCGGCGGCAGGCCGGCCGCCCGCAGGAGGCGGTGCGGCGCAGGGCGGGCAGGTCGGTGAGGGCGGCCCCGGTCGCCGAGGTGGCGGCTCAGCGCGGCGGTGGCGACACGACGCGGTGGCGTGCGAGGACGGAGAGCACGACGACGAGGGCGGGGTGTGACGACGGTGCGGGACGGGAGAACCGGGGCGGTACGAGGACGGGGGCGGGCGCGGCACCGAGGGCACGTTGAGCGGGGGTGACGACGAGGCAGGCGCGAGGGCGCGGGAGGTGGCCTGGTCGGTCACCGGTCCGGAGGGGCGGCATCCGCTCCCTCAGCCGACGTGCTGCTCGACGGCGTACACGACCAGCAGCAGCGGCCCGAGGAGACCGACGGCTCCGCAGACCAGCCCGGCGGTCGCCCACCGCGCCCGGCCCCGGCGCCGGCGGCGCGGCACCAGGGCGACCGCGCTGAGCACGAATCCGAGCGCCGAGACGAGCAGCCCGAGGGTGAACGCCGACAGCAGCACCCCTGACCAGAAGCCGACGACCAGCAGGAGCCCGGCCAGCCCGGTGGCGAAGCCGGCGGCCTCCAGCCCCGTCCCCGGGGCGCGTCCCGCCCGACCGGGCCGGGTCCCCGCGGGCTCCGGCCCGCCGCGCGCCACGCGATCGGCTCCGGTCAGCGGTCGTCGCTCACCAGGTGGACGGCGGCCTCCTCCGCGGACGCGGCGCCACCGGCGTACCCGCGGTCACGGGCGTGCAGCTCCGGCTCGTCGTCCGGACCGCTGCCCTCGTCGTCCTCGGTGAGCCGGCCGGCGCGGACGTCACCGACCTCGTCGTCGATCAGCTCGCCGTCGGTGCCGGTGGCGTCGCCGAGCCCGTCGCCGTCCTGCGGGGCCCCGTCGGGCAGCTCGCGCGCCAGCCGGGCGGCGAGGCTCTCCCCGGCCGACTCCTCGGCGCCGGTCGTCCCCCAGTCGTCGACCGCCCAGGGGCGCTCGGCCGGCGACCAGCCCTCGTCCAGGGGGTCGACGCCCCGGTCGTCGAGGCTGTCCTCCGGGTCGAGGACGCCGGAGTCGTTCTCGCCGTCCAGGTCGTCGGGGGTCATCGCGTCCGGCTGCGTGTCCACGGGCGCTCCTCTCGGGCCGGGCGGGGCCTCGGCGGTCCTCGCCAGGTCCTCGCCAGGTGCTCGCCAGGTGCTCGCCAGGTGCTCGCCAGGTGCTCGGCGGGGTGCGGGGCGGCGTCGTCGACGCCGCCCCGATCATGGCGGAGGACCGCACCCGGCGGGTGCGCTCGCGGCGCGGGAGCCGCGGCTAGCGTGCGACGGGTGCGCGTGCTCTTCGTCTGCATGGGGAACATCTGCCGCTCGCCCACGGCGGAAGGGGTGATGCGCCACCTGCTGGCCGAGGAGGGCATGGCCGACGACGTCGAGGTCGACAGCGCCGGCACCGGCGGCTGGCACGCGGGCGACCCGCCCGACCGGCGGGCCGCCGCGGCGGCCCGGGCGCGCGGCATCGCGCTCGACGGGTGCGCGCGCCAGGTGGTCCCGGGAGACTTCGAGCACTTCGACCTGCTGCTGGCCGCCGACCGGGAGAACCTGGCCGACCTGCGGGCGATCGCCCCGCCGGGGACCGCGCACAAGGCCCGCCTGCTGCGCGAGCTCGACCCGACCACCGAGGGCGCTCCCGACCTCGACGTCCCCGACCCCTACCACGGCGGCCCCCGCGGCTTCGAGGACGTCCTCGACCTGGTCGAGGCCGCCTGCCGCGGGCTGCTCGCCCGCGTGCGGGCCGGGGAGCTGCCGTGACCGACGCCGAGCTGCGCCGGGCCCTGGCCGACGCCCTCGGCCGGCAGGTGGTCGAGCTGCGCGCCGTCCCCGGCGGGGACCTCAACCAGGCCCGCGCCGCGACCCTGGACGACGGCGAGCGGGTGTTCGTCAAGCACCGGGCCGGCGCCGCGCCCGGCGAGTTCGCCGCCGAGGCCGAGGGGCTGCGCTGGCTGGCCGGCGCCGGGGCGCTGCGAGTGGCGGAGGCGCGTGCGGTGGGCGAGGGCTGGCTGGCGCTGCGCTGGATCGAGCCCGGCCGGCTCGACGCCGCCGGGCAGGAGGAGCTCGGGCGCGGGCTGGCCGCGCTGCACCGGGCCGGCGCGCCGGCGTTCGGCGGCCCCCGGCCGCTGCGGCTCGGCCCGCTCGAACTGCCGAACGGCCCGAGCGGGAACTGGCCGGCGTTCTACGCCGGGTGCCGGCTGGAACCGCTGGCCGGCCGGGTGGGGCTGGCGGACGTCGTCGGCCGGGTGGGCGCGCGGATCGGCGAGCTGGCCGGTCCGCCGGAGCCGCCGGCGCGCCTGCACGGCGACCTGTGGAGCGGCAACGTGCTGGCCGGCGCCGACGGCCGCCCCTGGCTGGTCGACCCCGCCGCGTACGGCGGGCACCGCGAGGTCGACCTGGCGATGCTGGCGCTGTTCGGCGCGCCCTCGCCGCGCACGCTGGCCGCCTACGACGAGGTCTGGCCCCGGTCCGAGGGGCACGCGGACCGGCTGGCGCTCTACCAGCTCTTCCCGCTGCTGGTGCACGCCGTCCTCTTCGGGGGCGGCTACGTGGCCGCGGCGGAGGCGGCGGCCCGCCGGTACGCCTGACCCCGTCCGCCCCCACCGGCCATGCACGTGACACGGGGCCGACACGAGCCCGTGGCACTGTGGAGGTCGTGCCTCCTGCAGTTCCCGGCGTCCCGTTCGAGCCGCGCACCACCCCTCCCGGCCCCCAGGACGCGGGCGGTCCCCGCAGCGCCGAGCACGCCCGCCTGGCCGAGGGCGCCGACATGTCGGCGCCCTGGCGGCTGTGGGGTCCCTACCTCGCCGGCCGGCAGTGGGGGACCGTCCGGGAGGACTACTCCGAGGACGGCGACGCGTGGTCGTCCTTCCCGTTCGACCACGCGCACGCCCGGGCCTACCGGTGGGGCGAGGACGGCCTCGGGGGCATCTGCGACCGCTACGGCTTCCTCAACTTCTCGGTCGCCCTCTGGAACGGGGAGGACCCCGTCCTCAAGGAGCGGCTGTTCGGCCTCACCAACGAGGAGGGCAACCACGGGGAGGACGCCAAGGAGTACTGGTGGGCCGTCGACGGCACGCCCACGCACTCCTGGATGCAGTGGCTCTACCGCTACCCGCAGGCGGAGTTCCCCTACGAGGAGCTGCGGCGGGTCAACGCGGAGCGGTCCCGGCTGGAGCGCGAGTACGAGCTGGCCGACACCGGCGTCCTCGACGAGGACCGGTTCTTCGACGTCCAGGTCACCTACGCCAAGGCCGCACCGGACGACGTCTGCATCGTCGTCACCGCCACCAACCACGGCCCCGATCCCGCGCCGCTGCACCTGCTGCCGCAGGTGTGGTTCCGCAACACGTGGTCCTGGGGCGGGGACAAGCGGCAGGGCGTGCTCACCCAGCTCCTGGCGCCGACGCTCACCGTCTCCGGGTTGGAGGCGGTCGAGGCCGAGCACGGCTTCCTCGGTCGCTACCACCTCGCCGCCGAGGGCGACCCCGTCGTCCTGTGCTGCGACAACGAGACCGACGCCGTCACGCTCTTCGGCGCCGAGCGCAACGCCAGCCGGTTCCCCAAGGACGGGATCGACCGCCGGGTCGTGCACGGCGACGAGTCGCGGATCAACCCCTCGGACTCCGGGACCAAGGCCGCGTTCTGGTACCGGTGGGACGCCGTCGGGCCGGGGGAGAGCGTCAGCGTGCGGCTGCGGCTGCGCCGTCCGGCCCCCGACGAGGACGTCTTCGGCCCGGGGTTCGACGCGGTGCTGGCCACCCGCCGCGCCGAGGCCGACGACTTCTACGGCTCGGTGATCCACGAGAGCCTCTCCGACGAGGACCGGCACGTCGCCCGCCGCGCCTACGCCGGGCTGCTGTGGACCAAGCAGCTGTACCGCTTCGACGTCGCGCAGTGGCTGGACGGCGATCCCGACGTCGACGCCCCGGAGGCGCGGCGGCGGCGGGGACGGCGCAACACCGGCTGGCGGCACCTGGCGCTGGCCGACGTGATCTCCATGCCGGACGAGTGGGAGTACCCGTGGTTCGCCGCGTGGGACACCGCCTTCCACTGCATCCCGCTCGCGCACGTCGACCCGGACTTCGCCAAGGAGCAGCTGGTGCTCATGTGCCGGGAGTGGGCGATGCACCCCAACGGCCAGCTGCCGGCCTACGAGTGGGCCTTCGGTGACGTCAACCCGCCGGTGCACGCGTGGGCGGCCTGGCACGTCTACCGCATCGACGGCTACCGCGACCAGCAGTTCCTGGTCCGGGTGTTCACCAAGCTGCTGCTCAACTTCTCGTGGTGGGTCAACCGCAAGGACGCCGGCGGGTCCAACGTCTTCGAGGGCGGTTTCCTCGGGATGGACAACATCGCGCTGTTCGACCGCTCGGCGCCGCTGCCCCCGGGCTACCGGCTCGAGCAGTCGGACGCCACGAGCTGGATGGCGTTCTACTGCCAGCAGATGCTCAAGATCGCCCTCGAGCTGTCCCGGTTCGACCAGGCCTGGGACGGGACGGCGACCAAGTTCTTCGAGCACTTCCTGGCCATCGCCCAGGCGATGAACGCCTTCGGCTCGCACGAGGTGTCGCTGTGGCACGAGGAGGACGGCTTCTTCTACGACGTCCTCGTCGCCCCGGACGGCAAGGCCGAGCCGCTGCAGGTGCGCTCGATGGTCGGGCTGCTGCCGATCCTGGGGGTCACCGAGATCCCGCGGTGGGTCGCCCAGCTGCCGGACGTCGCGGAGCGGGTGCGCTGGCTGCAGCGGCGCCGGCCCGAGCTCATGCGGCCGCTGCGCAGCCGGTCCGGGCCCGAGGGGCGCACGATGCTGCTCTCGCTGGTGGGGGAGGAGCGGCTGGCGCGCATCCTGCAGCGGATGTTCGACACCGACGAGTTCCTGTCGCCCTACGGCATCCGGTCGCTGTCCAAGGCCACCGGGCAGGTGTTCGCCCAGGTCGGCGGCCGCGACGTGTCCATCGAGTACGAGCCGGGGGAGTCGCGCACCAAGCTCTTCGGCGGGAACTCGAACTGGCGCGGCCCGGTGTGGTTCCCGGTCAACGTGCTGCTCGCCGACAAGCTGCGCACGCTGGGCCGGTACTACGGCGACGCCTTCACCATCGAGATCCCGACCGGGTCGGGCAACCGCTGCACCCTCGTCGAGGCCGCCGATCTGGTGGACAACAGCCTCACCGCGCTGTTCCGGCCGGTGGGCGGCAAGCGGCCGGCCGACGGCAAGCGGATCGAGTCCAGCGATTCGGACCTGTGGCGGGAGCACCCGACGTTCAGCGAGTTCTTCGACGGCGACACCGGCGAGGGCCTGGGCGCGACCCACCAGACCGGCTGGACGGCCCTGGTCGCGCACCTGCTCAACCCGCGCCTGCCCCCGGACCCGCGCTTCACCTGACCGGCATCCTGCGCCGGGTGCGCCCCGCACCCGGGCGGTAGGCCCCTCCTCACCCGGTTCGGTGACACGGCGGGGTCGGTCCACTACCGCGCGTGGACGGCGACACGCCAGACCTTCCCGCCGTGGGGTGCATCACGGCGACAACCGCCATAACGGCACGTAGCGTTCTGGCTGCGCTCAGCACACGAGAGAGCGCGGCGCCGGTCCGCCCAACCCTGCCCACCGGTCGTCCACCGATCCGCCCAGGGCAGGGGTGGGGGACCCACTCGCGTCGCCCGGTGCCGGCTGCCGCCGGACCGCGCGTCTCCGGGGTGAAGCCGCGTGACCGCGGCCGGGCACCGATCGCCCGAACCCGACAGCTCACCTCGCCGGCGGTGATCGGGAGATCCATGTCCAAGCACCGCGCTCCCCGCTACGTCCGCACCAAGAAGGCCCTCGCCGGGGTCCCCGTCGCCGCCGGCGCCACGGTGGTCGGCATCGGGGTCCTGGCCACCCCGGCCCAGGCCGCCGCCACCCACGACTGGACCGGCGTCGCCCGGTGCGAGTCCGGCGGCAACTGGGCCATCAACACCGGCAACGGCTACCACGGCGGGCTGCAGTTCGCCCCGGGCACCTGGTCGGCCTACGGCGGCACCGCGTTCGCGCCGCGCGCGGACCTCGCCACGCCCGCCCAGCAGGTCGAGGTGGCCGAGGCCGTGCTCGCCGGGCAGGGCATCGGCGCCTGGCCGACCTGCGGCAAGTACCTCGCCGAGGGCACCACCCCGGCCGCCGCCCAGCCCGCCGCCCCCGCGCCGGCCGCCCCGGAGCAGGCCGCCCCCGCGCCGGCGGCCCCGGAGCAGGCCGCGGCGGAGCGGGGGGACGCCGTCGCCGAGGAGACCCACACCGTCCGGCGCGGTGACACCATCGCCCGCATCGCGGCCGCGTACGGCGAGCGCTGGCGGGACCTGTACCAGCGCAACACCGACGTGATCGGCGGGAACCCGAACCGGATCTACCCCGGCCAGGTGCTGCAGCTGACCGGCGCCGCGTCGGCCCAGGAGGCCTCCGAGGAGCGGTCGGGCGAGGGCTCGGTGGACCGCTCCCGGAGCCGCGACGGCTCGGAGGACCGCGACGGCTCGGACCGCGCGTCCCGCGGGGAGCGCACCGGCGGGTGGGAGCGCGACGGGGCCGCCCAGGCCGCTCCGGCGCCCGAGGCCGCTCCGGCCCCGTCCGCGGGGGACTCCGCGCCGGCGGCCGTCCCGGCACCGGTCGCCGCCCAGGCCGCCGCGGCCGCGCCCGCCCCGGAGCAGGCGGCGGTGACCAGCGGCGCCGCGGTCATCAGCAACACCGCCGGGGCCGTGCGGCCGCAGGTCCAGGCCGCCGCCGACCAGGTGGTCGCCAACGTGCGGGGCGCCGCGCTGATCACCATCGGCGGTACCCGCGCGAGCGCGGCCGACCCGAACGGCCACCCGGCCGGGCTGGCGCTGGACTACATGGTGAACGACGACGCCGCCCTGGGGGACGCGATCGTCGCCTACCACGTGGCGCACTGGGACGAGCTGGGCGTGGACTACCTCATCTGGCAGCAGCGCATCCTCTCCTCGCCGGATGGTGCGTGGAAGGCGATGGAGGACCGCGGCAGCGCGACGGCCAACCACTTCGACCACGTCCACGTCAGCCACGTCGGCTGAGGTCCCGCCGTCCCGCCGGGCCGGGCGGGCCGGCGCTGGCCCAGACGTCCTAGACATCTGTTGCGGCGTCGTTCCGGTACCTGCATGCTGGCGGGCGGGCGGGGCCCTGGGCGTTGTCCCGGGTGCGCCCCGCCCGCCAGACGACGTGGATCCATGTGTGGGACATCTCCCACCGGGGAACCATGAACATGAACCGGCCCCGGCGTGGCCGTGAAGTCCCCGCGCCGGGGCCGTGCTGTGCCCGCGGCCGGGTAGGAGGGCCCCCGACGCCCCCCGCGGCCCGCCACTAGGGTCGGTGCCCATGCCGCCGAGTCCACCGCGCGAGGCCACCGCGGACACCGTCCGGGACCTCGGGCTGCCCACCCGGACGGTCAGCGCGCTGACCCGTGCCGGGGTCACCCGCACCGAGCAGCTGGCCGCGCTCACCCGGCGGGAGCTCGCCGCCATCGACGGCATCGGCCCGGGGGCCATCGCGGCCATCCGCACGGTCGTCCCCGAGCCACCCGGCCGGCTCGCCGGCCCGGGCTCCCGGCCGGCGCCGCTCCCCGGGATGCCCGGGGGCCCCGACGCGGACGAGGGGCCGAGCGATCCCGCCGAGGACGACGGCCCGGCCTCGCCGGCCATCCCGTCGTTCGCGTCGCTGCGCGGCTCGTGGCGTCCGGCGGTCGACGCGCTCGTCGGCGGCCCGGCGCCCGCGCCGCCGGCCGAGGAGCGGCGCGCGGGGGAGCCGGACCCGCAGGAGCCCGGGCCGCAGCAGCCGGGGCCTCGCGAGCCCCGGGTGCAGGGGCCCGGTCCCCGGGAGCCGCGTCCGCAGGCGTCCCGGCCGCCGGAGTACGCCGACCTCGTGGTGCTCGGCGTGCGCCTCGTCCAGGTCGCCGCGACGGTGCCGGTCCGGCTCGTGCGGTGGTCGGTGTGCGCTCCGGTGCGGTGGCTCGGCGCCCGCCGCTGACACCGGCGCCGGGACCACGCGCAGCGGGCGGCACCACCGGGACCTGCACCACACCGCGACGACCGTCACTTGACGAATCGACGGTCGCCAATTGTCACGACTCGATAACGCGTCTACGGTGAGCCGGTCCGGTCGGTCGATCCGCCCCCACGAGGGGGCCCGGCCGGGCGCCGCCGAGTCGCCCTCCGGGGCGAGCCGGGGACCCACCGCAGTTCTGGGGTGAATCCGCCCGGGCGTGCCGCCCGGGCCGGTAGGGCCGCTTCCCGCCCGAACCCGTCAGCTAACCCGGTAGGCGGCTCCAGGGAGAAGGAGAGCCGCCCGATGGCGTGCCCGCGCACCGCACCAGCCCGTCGTCCCCGGGTGGCGCCCCGCCTCTGACCCGGCGCGACCGTCCCGGCCTCTCCGCCCGCGCCCGAGCACCTCCGCTCGACCGGCTTCCCGCCGGCTGCCCCGGTGGGCCCGTGCCCGAGGACGGTCGCCGCCCCCACCCGACCGCACCTGCCGCAGCCGGCGTGCCCCGGCCCGCCGCTGCGCCCGTACCCCCGGAGCACCCCCGCATGGACCCCCGCACCACGACCACCGGCCGCCGGCAGCGCGCCCTGCGCCGCCCGCCGGTGCGCCGCCGGCCCGCCCTGCTGCTCGGCGTCGCCGCCGCCGGCGCGCTCACCGTCAGCGTGCTCACCGGGCCCGGCCCGGCCGCCCAGGCCGAGGCCGGGACGACGGAGACGGCCGGCAGCCGCTCGGTCGCCGTCGCCGAGGAGCTCGGGCTGACCGGCGGGACCGCGGCCCCCGCCGAGTCCGCCCCCGCGCCCGACCTCGAGGCGCTCGAGCAGCTCACCGCCAGCCGCAGCACCCGGGAGGCCGACCGCAGCGCCGCGCAGCAGGCGCAGGCCGCGGCCGACCAGGCCGAGCTGGACCGCCGGGCCGCCGAGGAGGCCGCCCGCGCCGCCGAGGCCGAGGCCGCCGCACAGGCCCAGGAGGCGGCCGCGCAGGCCGCCGCGCAGCAGGAGGCCGAGGCGCAGGCCGCCGCGGAGGCCGCGGCGAGCGCCCCGGCACCGGCCCCGGCACCGGCAGCGGCTCCGCAGCCGGCCGCGTCGGGCACCGCCGCGCCGGCCGGGGTCGCGCGCATCACCAACACCGCCGGGCCGATCAAGCCGGCGGCGCAGGCCGCCGCCGACGCCGTCGTCACCCACGTCCCGGGCGCCGCCGGCATCACGCTCGGCGGGACCCGCGCCAGCGCGGCGGACCCGCACGGGCACCCCTCGGGCCTGGCGGTGGACTACATGTGCACCGGGGCCCTCGGTGACGCGATCGTCGAGTACCACCGCGCCCACTGGGACGAGCTCGGCGTCGACTACCTCATCTGGGAGCAGCGGATGCTCAGCTCGCCCGACGGCGCGTGGAAGCCGATGGCCGACCGCGGCAGCGCGACGGCCAACCACTTCGACCACGTGCACGTGAACTACGTGGGCTGATAGGCGCGCTGACCGGCCCGGGGGGGGGGGGGGGGGGGGGGGGGGGGGGGGGGGGGGGCGGGGGCGGGGGGCGGGGGGGGGGGGGGGGGGGGGGGGGGGGGGGGGGGGGGGGGG